>NZ_JBIVGT010000041.1:5466-52681 GCF_044748825.1 Pseudomonas sp. NPDC089741
CGCTACTACGACCAGCACGCGGAGAAGGTCAGCAAACGCCTGCTCGGCGGCCTCAAGCACATCAAGCATCACCACGTCGACCGCTTGCACCGCGGTTTGCCGGTGCGCGGTTTGCGCACCGAACTGACCATCGACCCGGAAGGGTATATCGGCGAGGGCGACCTGTTCGTTTTCGCTTCGGTTCTTAACGAGTTTTTCGCGCTTTACGCCAGTCTCAATTCATTCCATGAGCTGCGGGTAAAAAGAACACAGGGAGAGGTGTACCACTGGACACCACGTATGGGCCTGCAGCCCCTGCTTTAAGCGGGCTGACAAAGGTAATACGCGAGTACTCGCTGTTTCAGGCCGTGCTGCTGGTGATCGACCGGCTGCGCGAAGCACACCCGCACCTGAGCGAAGACGATCTGTACGATCAGGTCGAGTTCCAGGCCAACCCGAGCCTCGGTTTTCCACGCAGTGATGTTGATCGCGTGGAGTTCTTCGAAGAGCACGGGCAGATGCGCGCGCGCATGCGTTTCAACCTGATCGGCCTGGTCGGCTCGGGTTCGCCGTTGCCGGCGTTCTACGGCGAACAGGCTCTGGGCGACAGCGAGGACGGCAACCCCACGCGCAACTTCCTCGACCTGTTCCACCATCGCCTGCAACGGCTGATGCTGCCGATCTGGCGCAAGTATCGCTACCGCGCAAGCTTCCAGAGCGGCGCGCTCGACCCGTTTTCGTCGCAGCTGTTTGCGCTGATCGGTCTGGGCGGCGACGAGATCCGCAAGGCCAAGGAACTCAACTGGAAACGCCTGCTGCCGTACCTCGGTTTGCTCAGCTTGCGGGCGCACTCGGCGGCGTTGATCGAAGCCGTGCTGCGTTACTACTTCAAGCACGAAGACCTGGTCATCGAGCAGTGCATCGAGCGCCGCGTGGAAATCCTCGAAGAGCAGCGCAATCGTTTGGGCCGCGCCAACAGCCTGCTCGGTGAAGACCTGGTGCTCGGCGAGCACGTGCGCGACCGCAGCGGCAAATTCCGCATTCACATTACTGAACTCGACTGGCAGCGATTCCATGAATTCCTGCCGATCGGTTTCGGTTACCAGCCGCTCTGCGCGCTGGTGCGGTTCACTTTGCGTGACCCGCTCGATTACGACATCCGCCTGGTCTTGCGCCAGGAAGAAATCCGCGAACTGCGCATCGGTGAGCAGAACGCCTGTCGCCTCGGTTGGACCAGTTGGCTGGGCCGCGAAAAAGCGGACGGCGTGGTGACCCTGGGCAGCAAAATTCATTAAGGACGTGAGCCATGATCAACGTAGACCTGCAACAACTCATCCAGGCGCTGGACGCCGAAACCCGTCGTGATCTGGAACGTTCGGCCGAGCGTTGCGTGGCCCGTGGCGGCAGCAAGATCCTCGTCGAAGACTTGATGCTGGGCCTGCTGGAGCGTCCAAACGGCTTGCTCGCGCGCGCGCTGCAAGATGCCGACGTCGACGCCGGTGAACTGAGCGCCGCGCTGCAATCGCGCGTCGAACACAGCGCCTCGCGCAATCCGGTGTTCGCCCCGGAGCTGGTGCAGTGGCTGCAAGACGCACTGCTGGTGGCCAACCTTGAACTGGGCCAGACCCAGGTCGAAGACGCCGCGCTGATCCTCGCCCTGCTGCGCAATCCGATGCGCTACGCCGGCAGCCGTTATCAGCCGCTGCTCGCCAAGCTGAATATCGATCGCCTGAAAGAATTTGCCCTGTCGCAACAGGAGCAACCGGCGGGCAATGGCAAACCGGCGGCGCAGGGCGAATCGCTGTTGCAGCGCTTCACCCACAACCTGACCCAACAGGCCCGCGACGGCAAACTCGACCCGGTGCTGTGCCGTGATGGCGCGATCCGCCAGATGGTCGACATCCTCGCCCGTCGCCGCAAGAACAACCCAATCGTCGTCGGTGAGGCCGGTGTCGGCAAGACCGCCATCGTTGAAGGCCTGGCTTCACGCATCGCTGCCGGTGAAGTGCCGCAAGTGCTCAAAGGCGTTGAGCTGCTGTCGCTGGACATGGGCCTGTTGCAGGCCGGCGCCAGCGTCAAAGGTGAATTCGAGCGTCGCCTCAAAGGCGTGATCGACGAAGTCAAAGCTTCGCCGAAACCGATCATTCTGTTCATCGACGAAGCCCACACCCTGATCGGTGCGGGCGGCAATGCAGGTGGCTCCGACGCAGCCAACCTGCTGAAACCGGCACTGGCGCGTGGCGAACTGCGCACCATCGCCGCGACCACCTGGGCCGAGTACAAGAAATACTTCGAGAAAGACCCGGCCCTGGCCCGTCGTTTCCAGCCGGTGCAATTGCACGAACCGACCGTCAGCGAAGCGGTGACCATCCTTCGTGGTCTGGCCCAGGTTTACGAGAAGAGCCACGGCATCTACTTGCGCGATGACGCGGTGGTCTCGGCTGCTGAGTTGTCCGCACGTTATCTGGCCGGTCGGCAACTGCCGGACAAAGCCGTCGACGTCCTCGACACCGCGTGTGCCCGCGTGCGCATCAGCCTCGCCGCCGCGCCGGAAAGCCTTGAGCGTCTGCGTGGCGAACTGGCCGAAGGTGGCCGTCAGCGTCAGGCGCTGCGTCGCGATGCCGAAGCCGGTCTGCTGATCGACCACGAAGCACTGGACGCGCTGGAAGTTCGTCTTGAAGAAGCCGAAAGCGAAATGGTTGCGCTGGAAACCCAGTGGACTGAGCAGAAAGCTTTGGCCGAACGCCTGCTGGATCTGCGTCAACAACTGGCCAAGGCTCGCGAAG
This sequence comes from Pseudomonas sp. NPDC089741, assembly GCF_044748825.1. Lineage (NCBI taxonomy): Bacteria > Pseudomonadati > Pseudomonadota > Gammaproteobacteria > Pseudomonadales > Pseudomonadaceae > Pseudomonas > Pseudomonas sp. NPDC089741. Next base: position 8,232 of record NZ_JBIVGT010000041.1, read on the forward strand.
CCGCAGCAGTCGAGCCAGTGGTCACCGTTGAAGAAGACGCCGAAGGCACCGTAATCGAAACCGTCGTCGCCGAAGTCGAAGAAGGCCAAAGTGTCGAGGCTCTGGAAGCCCTGCTCAACGAAACCCACAGCGCCCTGACTGCCGCTCAGGTCAAAGAGCGTCTGGTCAGCTTCGAGGTGTGCCCGCGTCTGGTTGCCGAAGTGATCAGCGCCTGGACCGGCGTGCCGCTGGCGCAACTGGCTCGCGAACACAACGCCAAGGTCGCCAGCTTCGCCACTGACCTGCGCACACGCATCCGTGGTCAGGAACAAGCCGTGCACGCACTGGATCGCTCGATGCGCGCCACCGCTGCCGGGCTGAACAAACCTGATGCACCGGTCGGCGTATTCCTGTTGGTTGGTCCGAGCGGCGTCGGCAAGACCGAAACCGCATTGGCCTTGGCTGACTTGCTGTATGGCGGTGATCGTTTCATCACCACCATCAACATGTCCGAGTTTCAGGAGAAGCACACCGTTTCCCGCCTGATCGGTGCACCGCCAGGCTACGTCGGTTACGGCGAGGGCGGCATGCTCACCGAAGCCGTGCGCCAGAAGCCGTATTCGGTGGTGCTGCTCGATGAAGTCGAAAAGGCTGATCCGGATGTGCTCAACCTGTTCTATCAAATCTTCGACAAAGGCGTGGCCAACGACGGCGAAGGTCGCGAGATCGATTTCCGCAACACGTTGATCCTGATGACCTCGAACCTTGGCAGCGACCGCATCAGCGATCTCTGCGAAAACGGCGCACGGCCGACCGCCGAGTTGCTCGAAGAAACCATTCGCCCGGTACTCAGCAAGCACTTCAAACCGGCGCTGTTGGCGCGGATGAAAGTGGTGCCGTACTACCCGGTTGGTGGCCCGGTACTGCGCGAGCTGATCGAGATCAAACTCGGTCGTCTCGGCGAGCGTCTCAACCGTCGTCAGCTGGATTTCAGCTGGTGCCAGAACCTCGTCGATCACCTGTCCGAGCGTTGCACGCAGAGCGACAGCGGCGCGCGCCTGATCGACCATCTGCTCGACCAACACGTGCTGCCGTTGGTGGCCGATCGTCTGCTCGATGCCATGGCCACCGGTGAAAGCCTCAAGCGTGTGCATGCCACGCTCGACGGCGAATCCAGCGTGACGTGCGAGTTCGCCTGAGGTGGGTGTGATGTTCACTCAAGTGCCGCAGCCGCTGGTCTATGCCGAAGCGTTGCTGGCGCAATTCGCCAGTCTGTCGCGGGCGGCGGACGGTGCTGCGTTGCTGGGTGACTTCGTGCGCGGTCTGGCCGAGTTGAGTGGTTGCGAGTTGACTCAGTTGTATCTGCTCGACGCCACTCACACGTGCCTGGGGATGAACGCCGAGTGCCTCGACGGCGCCCTGCAACCGCGCGAAGCGGCGAGCCTGCCAGCGGATTACAACGGTGAACAACTGCTGCAATTTGCCCTCTGCCAGAACCGCGTCGTGTGCCTCGACGACTTGAGCGGCAGCCTGCACGAAACCAGTTTCCTGCCAGCGACGACCTCGCCGTGGCAGTCGCTGTTGTGTGTGCCGCTGGTCAATCAGCACAAGGCTGTCGAAGGCCTGCTGCTGTGTGCCAGCCGGCGTCGCACCAACCTGCAAGGCTTTGCCGATTCGCTCGGTCAGCTCGGCTCGTTCGTGCTTGGCCAGTTGCATTTGCTGCAACGTCTGCGTCAGCCGCTGGCGCAATCGGCCATGGCTGCGCGCAGTGTGCCGAGCATCAGTGGTTATGGCCTGATCGGCAAAAGCGCGGCGATGCGCCAGACCCACTCGCTGATCAGCAAAGTGCTGCACAGCCCGTACACCGTGCTGCTGCGTGGCGAAACCGGCACCGGCAAGGAAGTCGTCGCCCGCGCGATTCACGATTGCGGCCCGCGTCGCTCCCAGGCATTCATCGTGCAGAACTGCGCGGCCGTGCCGGAAAATCTGCTGGAAAGTGAGCTGTTCGGCTATCGCAAAGGCGCCTTCACCGGTGCCGACCGCGACCGCGCCGGGCTGTTCGATGCGGCCAATGGCGGCACGCTGTTGCTCGACGAGATCGGCGACATGCCGCTGTCGTTGCAGGCAAAGATTCTGCGCGTGTTGCAGGAAGGCGAGATTCGTCCGCTGGGTTCCAACGACACGCACAAGATCGATGTGCGCATCATCGCTGCGACGCACCGCGATCTGTCGACGCTGGTCAGCGAGGGCAAATTCCGCGAAGACTTGTACTACCGCCTCGCGCAATTCCCGATCGAGCTGCCCGCTCTGCGTCAGCGCGAAGGCGACATCCTTGAATTGGCCCAGCACTTTGCCGAGAAGACGTGCACGTACTTGCAGCGCGATCCGGTGCGCTGGTCGGACGCAGCGCTGGAGCATCTGGGCGGTTACACCTTCCCCGGCAACGTGCGGGAACTCAAGGCCTTGGTCGAGCGCGCGGTGCTGTTGTGCGAAGGCGGCGAGTTGCTCGCCGAGCATTTCTCCCTGCGCATGGAGCCGGCACCGGAAGACAACAGCCACCTGAATCTGCGCGAACGCCTGGAGCAGGTCGAACGCACCTTGTTGCTCGATTGCCTGCGCAAAAACGATGGCAACCAGACCCTCGCCGCCCGCGAACTGGGCTTGCCTCGGCGCACGCTGCTGTACCGCCTCGGCCGTTTGAATATCAACCTGGGTGACTTCGATGGTTGATCTGAAGTTGCCTTCTGCACCCAGCAGATTCCCTGTAGGCCAAAGATCTCCTGTCGCAGGCAAACTCCTTGTGGCGAGGGGACTTGTCCCCGTTCGGCTGCGTAGCAGTCGCCATTCGGTAAACGCAGGTTTCCTGAAAAAACCGGAAATCAGGTTTTGGGGGCGCTGCGCACCCCAGCGGGGACAAGTCCCCTCGCTACAGGAGATTGTCGTACCTCCTTGGATTGGCTCAAGGCCCCGGTTTAGAGCCTTCCAAAACAACGAATTCGCTTATAACAGCGCCGCCCGCAAGGGTCGGCGCTTTGTGCTTTGTCTACCTCTGGAGACCCTCTGATGTCTGTTCGTCACTGGCACGCTGTCCTGCTGACCCTCGTCGTTCTATGCGGCCTTGGCGGCTGTAGCGGCAATTACAAATTCAACGACAACGACTATCGCCCGTTGGGTGATCCGCAAGCGGTCAATCGCGGCAAGTGACCGCAAGGAGCATCAAACATGGAATTGGTTTTCGAAATGCTGAACACCAAGCAGTTCGTGCCCACCGAGTTGTGCCAGAGGACCTTCAAACAGGCCGGTGGCGTGATCGGGCGGGGCGAGGACTGCGACTGGATCATTCCTGACCGCAAGCGTCACCTGTCCAATCACCACGCGATTGTCAGTTACCGCGAAGGCACGTTCTTCCTCACCGACACCAGCAGCAACGGTGTCCAGGACGGCAGCAGCGGCGCACGCCTGAACAAAGGCGAGCCGGTGCGCATCGAGCATGGCAGCACTTACGTGCTCGGTGACTTCGAAATCCGCGCGCGACTGGTACGCGACCCGGCGACCTTCGACGGTGAAGTCGGGCGCCCGCGTGCGGCCGGCAGCATCATCCCGGACGACGCGTTCCTCGATCTCGACCCGCTCAATGCCCTCGAACAGCAAGAGCGCGTGTACTCGGAAATCGACGAACTGCTGGCGCCGAACACCAAGCCGGACGACTCCCGTCAGCGCGCCGACTACGCGCGCATCGACATGGAAAGCCTGATGGTGCCAGAGCTGATTGCCGCGCCCGCCGAACCTGAGCCCGCTCCGGCACCGAAAGCCGTCGAGCGCCAGAGCGAAGGTTTCTGGGAGCACTTTGGCGCTGCGCTGGGTGTGGACGTCAAAGGCCTCGGTCACGACGAACGCGAAGCCCTGGCGTTGAACGCCGCGCGTCTGTTGCGCCAAAGCATCGGCGGTTTGCAGCAGAGCCTGCGTACCCGTTCCGAGCTGAAAAACGAGCTGCGTCTGGCCCAGACCACCGTGCAAGGCACCAACAAGAACCCGCTGAAATTCGCCGTCGACCCGAGCGAAGCGCTGCAGATTCTGTTGCAGCCAAGCAAGCCTGGGCATCTGCCGGCCGAGCAAGCGATCTCCCGTGCATTCCGCGATTTGCAGGCGCATCAGGTGGCGCTGCTGACCGCCAGCCGCGCCGCTGTGCGCGGCACGCTGGAGCATTTCTCGCCGGAGCAACTGACCCTGCGTTTCGAGCGCGACAGCAAGCCGTTGATCGCGACATCGGGCGGGCGCTGGAGAGCGTTCGGTCGTTATCACCAGGCACTGCGTCAGGACGATGACTGGAGCGAGCGCCTGCTGGCCCGCGACTTCGCCCAGGCCTACGAAGAACAGATCCGCCTGATTTCCACCCTTCACACCGACCACCAAGGATGATGCGCATGTCTCGCCGCTCGACCGCTTTTTTCAAGACGCTGACTGCGCTCACCGTGCTGGTGCTGCTCGCCGGTTGCTCGTCGCTGTCGCCGTACTCGAAAGTGACCAAGATCAACCTGAAGCTCACCGGCAGCGATCAGTTGAATCTGGACCTCAATGGCCGCCCATCGCCGGTGGTGGTACGCCTGTTCGAACTCAAACACCCGGTGACCTTCGAGAACGCTGATTTCTTCAGCCTCTACGAACGCGCCAAGGAATCCCTCAACCCGGATCTGGTGGCCAGTGAAGAACTCGAACTGCGCCCGGGCGAAACCGTGGAACTGAAGCTCAAGGTGGAAGAGGGCAGCCGTTTTGTTGGCGTTCTTGCCGCTTACCGCGACTTGCCGGAAACCCAATGGCGCCACACGGTGCAGATCACTCCGTTGGAAGTTACCGAAGTCGATCTGACTCTGGACCAGACCGGCATCCGTAACACTAATCAAGTGCTCGCCAAGGCGGATGACTGACCATGAATACCCATAAAGTCATTTGGCAGGAAGGCATGCTGCTGCGTCCGCAGCACTTCCAGCATAACGATCGCTATTACGATCACCAGATGAAAACCCGCACCCAATTGCTCGGTGGCTACACCTGGGGGTTTCTCAATCTGGAGATCGACTTGCAGTTCCTCAACATGGGCAAACTGGTGATCAGTGAAGCCTCGGGGATTCTGCCGGACGGCAGCCTGTTCGAACTCGGTGGCAACACTGAGCCGCTGGCGCTGGACGTGCCGCCGAACACCGGCAACACGCCGATCTACCTGGCGCTGCCGCTGGTCACCGGTAACCACATCGAAGCACGCCGTCCGGAGCAATCCGACGTGCTTGCGCGTTACACCGCGTATGACGCCGAAGTGGCCGACTCCAACGCCGGCGACGATTCCGCCAGCCAGGTCAGCTGCGGTCGCCCGGACTTCAAGCTGTTGCTCGGCGAGCAGCAGAGCGATCAGGCCTACGTGAAGCTGAAGATTTGCGACGTGCTCGACACCACGCCCGACGGCGTGATCAGCCTCGACCCGGATTTCGTCCCGACCTACATTCAGGCCCACGCCTCCAGCTACCTGCTGTCGTGCCTGAAAGAAGTCATCAGCATGCTCAGCCACCGTGGCGACACCATTGCCGAGCGGATTCGCTCGAACGGTAAGGTCGGGGGCGCGGAAGTCGGCGACTTCATGATGCTGCAACTGATCAACCGTACCGAACTGCTGCTGCGTCACTACCTCGGCCTGGAGCAAGTGCATCCGGAAGAGTTGTATCGCACGCTGTTGACCATGCTCGGCGATCTGGCGACGTTCTCCGGCGAAAGCAAACGCCCGCGTCTGGACAGCCGCTACTCCCACGCCGATCAGGGCGCGAGCTTCCGCAAACTGATGGAAGCGATTCGTCAGGTGCTGTCGATGGTGCTCGAACAGCACGCCATCGAACTGATCCTGCAAGCGCGTCAGTACGGCATCATCGTCTCGCCGTTGCATGACCACAAACTGCTCGGCTCGGCCTCGTTCGTGCTGGCGGCCAGTGCCAACTGCGACTCCGAAGAACTGCGCCATCGCTTGCCGGCGCACCTCAAGGTCGGCCCGGTGGAGCGCATCCGCCAACTGGTCAACCTGCACTTGCCGGGGATCAAGGTCAAACCGTTGCCGGTGGCCCCGCGGCAGATCGCGTTCCACTCGAACAAAACCTATTTCATCCTCGAACTCAGTTCCGAAGACCTGGCACAACTCGAGCGCTCCGGCGGTTTCGCGTTCCACGTGTCCGGCGAATTTGCCGAGCTTGAACTGAAATTCTGGGCCATCAGGAACTGACCGACATGATCAAGGAAACGGATTACAACCAGGACGACAAAACCGTCCTGCTCGATCGTCAAGGCCACGGACCGGCGTCGAGTCCGCTGACCGACTTCGCTGCGCCGCCGCGCTTCGAGCAACTGGAAGAACGCATGATCTACGCCGCGCGCCTGCGTCCGGCGGAAGCGTTCAACATCAGCCTCAATTCGCTGGTGGCGGCATCCTCCGAACTGCTCTCGGAAGTGGTGCGCCTCAAGCACAGCGAAACCCGCGAAGACATGTACGCGCTGAATGAGCGCCTGACCGCCGGGCTCAAGCTGTTTGAAGTGCGCGCCCTGCACAACGGCGCCGAAAGCAGCCAGGTCATGGCCGCGCGTTACGTGCTCTGCACCGTGGTCGACGAAGCTGTCGTGACTACGCCGTGGGGCAACGAAAGCGAGTGGTCGCAGATGAGCCTGCTGAGCAGCTTCCACAACGAAACCTTCGGTGGCGAGAAGTTCTTCCAGTTGCTTGATCGGCTGTCGAAGAACCCGGTCAAGCACTTGCCGATGCTCGAATTGATGTACCTGTGCCTGTCCCTCGGTTTCGAGGGCAAGTACCGCGTCCAGGCACGCGGCATGCTCGAACTCGAAGGCATCCGCGACGCCCTGTACCGGCAGATCCGTCAGTTGCGTGGCGACGTGCCACGCGAGTTGTCGCCGCATTGGGAAGGCCTCGACGATCAGCGCCGCAACCTGGTGCGCATCGTGCCGGCATGGATGGTGGTGTTGTTCACTGTCGTTTGTCTGGTGGTGATGTATTCGGGCTTCGCCTGGGTCTTGGGCGAGCAGCGCGACACCGTTCTGCAACCTTATCAGCCGCTTGATCCAGCCGCGGTCCAACCGCAGTCGCAGCCGTAAACAGGGACGTGTGATGAAAAAGTTTTTCAAGAAAGTCGGCGCCTTCCTGCGCCAGACCTGGGTCTGGACCTTGCTGCTGGTGCTCTTTGTAGCGCTGCTGGTGTGGTTCGTCGGCCCGTTGTTGGCAGTCGATGATTACAAGTTCTGGGAAGGTTCGACCGCCCGCCTGCTGACCATCGCCGTGCTGTTCCTGATCTGGGGCCTGACCATGGTCTTCGTCAGCTGGCGCGCCGGTATCCGCAAGAAAGCCGTCGAGGAATCCGAAGACGGCCAGGATCGCATCCGCCGCGAAGAGCTGATCGACGACGAGCAGAAAGAGTTGAAAGCGCGCTTCAAGGACGCGCTGAAAACCCTCAAGACGTCGAGTCTGTATCGCGGCCGCAGCGAGCGCTGGCGCAGTGACTTGCCGTGGTATCTGCTGATCGGTCCGCAGGCCTCGGGCAAGACCAGCCTGCTGGACTTTTCCGGTCTGGAATTCCCGATCAACAAGATCGACCGCAAGCTGACCCGCGACACCCTCGGCACCCGTCATTGCGACTGGTACTTCGCCGACCACGGTGTGCTGATCGACACCGCCGGGCGTTACACCACGCAACCGGATGTGGAAGTCGACGGCAGCGCCTGGACGACCTTGCTGGAGCTGCTGCGCAAGCGTCGTCGCGGCCGTCCGCTGAACGGCGTGCTGGTGACCATTCCTGTGGAAACCCTGCTCGGCGGCAGCGAGCAGGACATTGATACCCTGGCGCGCCAAGTACGCGGTCGTCTGCAAGATGTGCATCAGAAACTGCACGTCGATGTGCCGGTGTATCTGGTCTTGAGCAAGGCTGACAAGCTGCTCGGCTTCGACGAGTTCTTCGATCAACTGACCCGCGAAGAAAGCGATCAGGTGCTCGGCACCAGTTTCCGCAAGGATCAGGTCGGCACCGACGTGGCTGTGCTGCGCAACGAGTTCGAAGAACTGCTGCGTCGCCTCAACAGCCAAGTGATCATGCGCATGCACTCCGAACGCGATACTCAGCGCCGTGGCCGCATCCTCGACTTCCCGCATCAGCTGGGGCAGATCGGCGAGCGCCTGTGCCTGTTCGTCGACATGGCGTTCACCGGCAACCGTTATCAGCGTGCCACGCAGCTGCGTGGTTTCTACCTGACCAGTGCACCGCACCTGACCCAGGAAATGGATTCGACCACCGCCGGCATCGGCGCCAGCCTCGGCATGAACGCCGGTGTGCTGCCGACCCTGCGCAGCGGTCGTTCGCGTTTCATCCATCACCTGCTCAGCCGGGTGATTTTCCCCGAGGCCGATCTGGCCGGTCTGGACAAGCGCGAGCGCAGCCGCATTCATTGGGGCCAGCGGGCGCTGTACGTCGGCGCACTGGCGGCACTGGCGCTGTTCGGCATGCTGTGGGCGGGCGGTTTCTCGGCCAACTACGAGCGTCTGGAAAACCTGCGCAATCTGGCGCAGAACTGGACGCAGCAGCGCACTGCATTGTCGCCGCGCGATGATGCGATGGGCGTGCTGAAAACCCTCGACACCAGCTACGCCGCGACGCAGGCGTTCCCGAAAAAGGGCGACGTTTCCTATCACGAACGTGGCGGCCTGTATCAGGGCGAAGACGTCAATCCAGTGGTCAAAGAGGCTTACGAGCGCGAGCTTGAAAAGCAACTGCTGCCACGGGTTGCCACCATGCTCGAAGGACAGATCCGCGCCAACATGAAGGACCGCGAAAAGCTGCTCAACAGCCTGCGCGCGTACCTGATGTTGAACATGAAAGACCGTCGCGATGCCGTCTGGCTCAAAGACTGGGTTGCCACTGACTGGTCGCAGCGCTACACCGGCAACACCGCAGTGCAGAACGGTCTGAACGCGCACCTCGAACGCCTGCTGAAGCAGCCATTTATCTACCCGCTGAACGACCAGTTGGTCACCCAGGCGCGTCAGGTATTGCGCAGCGAATCGCTGGCCACCGTGGTTTACCGCATGCTCCGCGAGCAGGCGCGCAACCTGCCGGAATACCGCTTCAGCCAACACCTCGGCCCGCAAGGTTCGCTGTTTATCGGCACCGAATACGTGATCCCGGGTTTCTACACGCAATCCGGTTATCAGCAGTACTTCTCGGTACAGGGTTCGGCGCTGGTCACCGACATCCTGCGTGACAACTGGGTGCTGGGCGAAGGCGCGGGCATCAGCGACATGGACTTGCGTCGCCTGATGGTCGAACTGGAGCAACTGTACTTCCGCGACTACGCCAACTACTGGAGCGAAGCCGTTGGCCAGGTTGCACTGCCGCCGATCAGCGACGCCGGTGAAGGCGCCGAGCAACTGGCGGGCCTGACTTCGGCCAACTCGCCGGTGCTGGCGCTGTTGACCGAAGTACGTGAGAACACCCGCTTCCCGGCAGCCGCCGATCCGGTGGATGAAGCCGGTGATGCAGCCGATGCGTTGGCTGGGCAGAAAGGCAAACTGGGTAAAGTCGGCAAACTGGCGTCGGCCGTGGCGGACAAGGCTTCGGCCCTGAGCGTGGCGAAGAGCCTGCCGGATACCGCGAAGAAGTCGCTGCAACGTCGCTTCGAACCGCTGCATCGTCTGCTCGATGACAACAACGGCCCGGGCGCTGACCTGACGCCAGCGTTCAACGCGCTCAACGACCTGCAACTGCAACTGTCCGGCCTGGCCCGTTCCAGCACGCCGGAACAAGCCGCGTTCGAACTGGCGAAAACCCGCATGAGCGGCCAGCGTGATGCGCTGACCAACCTGCGCGCGGCTTCGGGTCGCCTGCCGCGTCCACTGAGCGTGTGGTTCAACGTGCTGGCTGAAGACTCGTGGCGTCTGGTGCTCAACGATGCTTACCAATACCTGAACGGCCGTTATCAGAACGAGCTGTACAGCGTGTATGGCAAAACCATCAGCAAGCGTTATCCGTTCAGCGCCAGCAGCACCAGCGACGTGGCGATCAGCGACTTCCGCGAGTTCTTCAAGGCTCAAGGCATCGTCGACCGCTTCTTCGACAGCTACATGCGTCCGTTCGTCAGCGGCGATCCGGGCAACTACCGCATGCGCAGCGTCGACGGTCACAGCCTGCCGGTGTCGAAGGTTTACCTCGATCAGATGGCAGCGGCGCTGACGATTCGTCAGAGCTTCTTCTCGATCAACCCGGCCGAACCGACCGTACAGTTCAAGCTTGAGCCGTACACCCTCGATCCGGCGGTCAGCCGTTCCGAGTTCAAGTTCGGCGACAAGACCATGGAATACCGCCACGGTCCGATCCTGCCAATGACCTTCAAATGGCCGACCGATGCTGAAGACGGTCGCACCAGTCTGGTCATGGACAAAATGGCCGGGCGCCCGATCGGTATCGAGAAGAACTCCGGCCCATGGTCGCTGTTCCGTCTGTTCGACCTGATGCAGACCGAGTACCTGACCGGTCGCGACGTGCTGGTCCTGAAAGCCGATGTGGGTGGCCTGCGCGCCAACTACCTGCTGACCAGCCAGCGCACGCCGAACCCGTTCGACATGGGCGTGCTGCGCACCTTCCGTATGCCGGTGCAGCTCTGATGCTGGTGGCCAGTGCCTGGCGCAGCGCGGCGCGTACCGACCCGGGCAAGGTGCGGGCGCGCAACGAAGATGCCTTCCTCGACAATCCGCAGCAGGGGCTGTGGGTGGTCGCGGACGGCATGGGCGGTCATCAGGGTGGCGACATCGCCAGCCAGTTGATCGTCGCCAGCCTGGCTGAACTGCCGCAACACGAGGACTTCGACGAACGCCTCAAAGCCATCCGCCAGTGCCTGCACTGGTTGAACCGGCGTTTGGGCCAAGAGTTGACGGTCACCGCCGGGCGTCACGACAGCATCATGGGCAGCACCGTCGTGGCGCTGCTGGTGGAAGGCAATCGCGCGGCCTGCATCTGGGCCGGCGACAGCCGCTGCTATATGTGGCGCGGGCAGCGTTTGTATCAGCTGTCCAAAGACCATTCGCTGCAACAGCAACTGATCGACGAGCAGCAAATGAGCGTCGAACAAGCGGCAGCACACCCGGCGGCTCAAGCCTTGACCCGAGCCGTCGGTGCTGCCGACACACTGACCCTGGATGTGCTGGAACTCGAAGTCTATCCGGGCGATGCGTTTTTGCTCTGCAGCGATGGTTTGTATCAGGGCCTGAGCAGCGATGCCCTCGGCAACGCCCTCAGCCTCAGCGCGCCGCATGTGGCGCTGGAACGTTTGTTCGACGGCGCCCTGCGTGGCGCCGCGCGCGACAACCTGACTGCCGTGGTGATCCGCCAATGACCAAGATCGAATCACCCATCGATGACTTGCTGATGAGCGAAGAACAGGCCAACAACCTGACCTACTTCGCCTTCGCCAAGGCCAATAAAGCAGAACCGTTGCTGGCGCCGACCAAGGCCAGCATCGGTGTTTTGCCAGATGTACTCGCCGGTCGCTACCACCTCGAGCGTCTGCTCGGGGCCGGTGGCATGGGCGCCGTTTACCGGGCGCGGGATCTGCTGCACGAACAGTTCGGTGATCCCGATCCTTACATCGCGCTGAAAATCCTCAGCGAAGAATTTGCCGAATCGCCGGACGCCAGTGCCTTGCTCTACAGCGAGTTCGCCCTGACCCGACGCCTGCGCCACGACAACGTCGTGCGTGCGCACACCTTTGAAGTCGACACCGATTGCCAGCGGGCCTTCATCACCATGGAATACATGCGTGGCCTGACCCTGGACAAATTGCTCTGCGAGCGGCCCCTCGGCCTGCCGTGGCAAGAACTGCGCGACATCGTCCTGCCGCTGCTCGACACGCTGGCCTACGCCCACGGTCGCGGCGTGCTGCACGGTGACATGAAACCGAGCAACGTCATGCTCAGCGAAGATGGCCTGCGCCTGTTCGACTTCGGCCTCGGCCAGGCAGAGGAGGGCGTGATGCCCGGCCTGCCGCATCTGAGCCGCGAACGCTTCAACGCCTGGACCCCAGGCTACGCCGCCCCCGAACTGCTTGAGGGCCAACCGTTGTCGGCCAGCGCGGACGTGTACGGCGTGGCCTGCGTGATCTATGAATTGGCTGGCGGCAAACACCCGTTCCGCCGCTTGCCCTCGACCCAGGCTCGCGACGAGCACCTGGAGCGCGAGTTGCACGCCCCGGCGAACTTACCGAAACACTGTTGGCCAGCGCTGCAAACCGCGCTGAGCTTCGACCCGGCAGCACGCACCATCACTGCCCAACAATTGCGTGACGCCTTGGGCGCCACTTCGTCCTGGCTGCAACGTCTGCGACTTGGGGCGTAACGGATGACATTCGAACAGGGAGCACTTTATGTTCAACCCAGCTAACGAAACCCACTTCAGCCTCAAGGTGGAAGACTACGTCGGCGACCTGCAAGTGCTGTCGTTCACCGGCACCGAAGGCATCAGCCAGCCGTTTCGTTTCGACCTGGAATTGGTCAGCGAAAACCCTGATCTGGACCTGGAAAAGCTCCTGCACAAGCAGGCGTTTCTGGCGTTCGATCCGCAGGGCAGTGGCATTCACGGCCAGATCTACCGCGTCGCCCAAGGCGATGCCGGCAAGCGCCTGACCCGCTACAAAGTGTCGATGGTGCCGCAGTTGCAATACCTGCATCACCGCACCAACCAGCGCATTTACCAGCAGATGTCGGCGCCGAAAATCATCGCGCTGATCCTCGACGAACACGGCATCAAAGGCAACGCGTATAGCTTCCAGCTCAGCCAACCGTGCCCGGATCGCGACTACTGCGTGCAGTACGACGAAACCGACCTGCACTTCGTCCAGCGCCTGTGCGAAGAGGAAGGCATTCACTACCACTTCCAGCACAGCGAAAAAGCCCACCTTCTGGTGTTCGGCGATGATCAGACCGTGTTCCCCGATCTCGGCCAACCGACGGCCTACGTGCAGGGCAGCGGCATGGTCGCCGAAGAGCCGGTGATCAAAGGTTTCAGACTGCGCCTGGAAACCCGCACCAGCCGCACCACACGCCGCGACTACGACTTCGAAAAACCGCGCCTGCAAATGGAAGCCGCGTACAAACCCGACGGCGCTCCTGATAGCGAAAGCAGCGAACCCGATCTGGAAGACTACGACTACCCGGGCCGCTTCATCGACCGCGCACGCGGCAAGTTCCTCAGCCAGCGCGCCCTCGAACGCCACCGCGCCGACTACCGCCAGGCTGAGGGTCGCGGCGACCAGACCAAACTGGTCAGCGGCCATTTCATGGCCATGTCCGACCACCCGCGCAGCGAGTGGAACGACCTGTGGCTGCTCACTGAAATCTTCCACGAAGGCAAACAGCCGCAAGTCCTCGAAGAAGGCGTGACCAGCGACACCACCGACAACAAAGACGACTTCCACCAGGGCTACCGCAACACCTTCCTCGCCACCCCGTGGGACGTGTTCTACCGCCCGGCCCTCGAACACCCGAAACCGCGCGTACTCGGCAGCCAGACCGCCATGGTTACCGGCCCCAAAGGCGAAGAAATCCACTGCGACCAGTACGGCCGCATCAAAGTGCAATTCCACTGGGACCGCGAAGGCCTCGCCGACGACAAAACCAGCTGCTGGCTGCGCGTCTCCAGCTCCTGGGCCGGCGACCGCTACGGCGCCATCAGCATCCCGCGCATCGGCATGGAAGTCCTCGTCACGTTCCTCGAAGGCGACCCCGATCAACCGCTGGTGACCGGTTGCCTGTACCACAAAGAAAACCCGGTGCCGTACGCCTTGCCAGCGAACAAAACCCGCAGCGTCTTCAAAACCCTCAGCTCCCCGGGTGGCGGCGGTTACAACGAACTGCGCATTGAAGACAAGAAAGGTGCGGAGCAGATCTACATCCACGCTCAGCGCGATTGGGATGAAAACGTTGAGCACGACCAGAAGATTCGGGTCGGCAATGAACGCCACGACACGGTGGTGAAGAACACCTACACCGAGCTGAAGGCCGAAGAACACCGCACCACGATTGCCGACCGCAAGATTGAAGCGAAGCTGGATGATCACCTGACGATTGGGCAGAACCAGCATGTGAAGCTGGGGACTGCGCAACTGACCAGTGTGGGGAAAGAGATTCACCTTAAGGCTGGGGACAAGATCGTTATTGAGGCGGGGACGGAGCTGACCATCTTGGGTGGTGGGAGCTTTATCAAGCTTGATGGCGGTGGGGTGACGGTGGTTGGGCCGGTGATCAAGATCAATGCGGGTGGCTCGGCTGGGTCGGGTACTGGCATTGGCATCAAGCCGCCGATATTGCCGGGCGCTGCCGACAAGGACATCGCCGGCGCAGTACCGCCGCAGGCGCTGCCGAACTCGCCGCTGCCGCCACCACCGGTGTGCAAGGAATGTCTGGCCCGGGCCAAACGTAACGCTCAAGCCCTGGCCGCACGATAAAGGACGACTTCATGAACACAAGCAATGCGCGCTGGCTAGACGAGTTGTGGGTCAACGCCCAACAACTCAAACAGCAGCACCTCGACGTGCTGGTCGACGCCACCAGCCTCGACTACCCGCTCCTGCAACAGCTCGCTGAACAGCCTGAAGCGGCAAAACTGGCCAAGCTGTTTGAAGACACTCCCGAAGTCGCTATCGCCGACTTCGGCCCGTTGCTGCTGCGCGTCGACATCGGCCAACGCGACTGGCTGAAAACTTTCATCAACGCCGTCGACTGCAATAAACATGTCGTTGTTGTATTCAGCCCATGGCAATTCGAAGCACTCGCCGATCACCTGCGCGGCTTCCTTCAAGCCCAATGGAACCAAGGCCGTTCCGAAGGCGTGTTGCGCTACTACGACCCGCGCATGCTGCTGCCGGTCACTGAAACCCTGACCCCGGTACAAAGCAACGCCTTCCACGCCGCCGTCATCTCCTGGCACTGGCTCGACCGCGACCAACAACCGCAAAGCCTGCCCGGCAACTACGTCCGCCACGCCCAAGTACCCGCCGCCGGCCCGGTGATGTTCGATCACCCCCAAGTGGCCAACCTGCTCGCGTGGACAGAAGCAGATGCCTACCGGGTCGATCGCTGCGCAGTGCCCCAGAACTATGGCTTGAGTCGTAACGAGAGTTTGATTCGGCACTTGTATCGCAGCCAATTGGCGGCGAATCAGAAGGGATTGAAAGAGCCGGAGGAGCGCGAGCCGTTTATTGAACAGTGGTTGGTGGAGAACTCGTCGTTTGTGATCGATGAGCCGCCGAAGGCGTTGATTTGATGAATACGATTGCGCGTGGGTCGGTGCGGGGGGGGATGTCTTCCGTGCTGGTCTGTGTGTGGGTTTTGCTGGGGGTGTTGGCGTTGAGCGGGTGTCGTGGTGGGCCGGAGATGGTGAGTGCTCCGGTTACTGGCTATAACCATACCTCTGCTGCTATTAATCGATTTGCTGTTAATGGTGCTAGCGGGCCGAATCTTGGCCCATATTTAGGTGGTGGAGCTGAAGTTTGTTGTGGGGTTCTTCCTCGAACGTGGTCGCCCCGCGTTAAGGTTGTAGTGGAGTGGCAGACAGATCCTGATCCTCACGCGTCTGCTACTTGGACTGAGCGCCAGTACTCTGACGCATGGCGTAAGCGAATGAGGGAAAAAAAACTAAACTACTTAAATCATAAAGCCGTAGTTGAAGTTCCGAAATATGGCAAGAAAGTTTGTGCGTTGCAAGTGCATTTTCTAAACTGCGACCAAGTCAAAGTTTCTACTACTTGTTTTATTCCTGAGCATCCGAATTACCCCGATAAAGCCTATTTCGAAGTCAAGGAGGCGGACGAATGCCCGGTTTCTTGAACATCTTAGAGAGCTACCTTGGAACTTTGCGAAGTATCAGATTTTTACTGTGTGTGAGCTTGGTAAGTTTATACGGTTGCCATACAGTTCCCGAGTTGGTGTCTGCGCCCGTTACCGGCTATAACCATACTTCCGCACAAATAACTCGCTTTAGTATTAATGGCGCGGGTGGCCCCAGCATTCCGCCAAATTCTGGCGGAGGCGCTGAAGTTTGCTGTGGTGTCCTGCCTGTTCAGTGGAATCCGAAAGTAAGAGCAATCATTGAGTGGGAAAAAGATCCGAACCCCGATGGTCCGATCGAGCGTGACCAGTATGGACAAATAAAAAAAGAGGCACTGGTTCGGCACAAGGCTGTTTACTCTCATCATACTGAAACGGTTGAAATTCCCAAGTATGCGGAGAAACTTTGTGCGTTGCAGATACACTTTTTACCGTGCGATCAGGTGAGAGTTTCCACGACTTGTTTTGTTCCGGGTCATTCCAAGTATCCAGATAAAGACTACTTCCAAGTCGAGGAGGCGGATAAATGCCCGGCCTCCTGAGCTTCTTTGAAAGCTGCGTTGCAGTTTTTCGAGTGATTAGATTCTTAGTGTTCGTGAGCTTGGTAAGTCTATACGGTTGCCATACCGCTCCGGAGATGGTGTCAACGCCTGTAACAGGTTTCAACCATACTTCAGCTGCTATCAATCGATTCAGTGTGAACGGAGCCGGGGGGCACCCTGTGTCAGCCTTTCAAGGTGGTGCAACTCAAGTTTGCTGCGGCATGCTTCCTGCTCAATGGAATCCAGACCTTCGAGCCACCATCGAGTGGGAGAAAGATCCTAATCCGCGAGAAATGATAAAGCGCGATAAATATGGGCAGTTTGATAAGGAAGACTATCAGCGGCATGTTGCCCATTACTCTCATCATGAGGCGACTGTTGAAATACCAAAATACGGTAGCGATTTCTGTGCAATACAGGTTCATTTTCTACCTTGCGATCAGGTGAAGGTTTCTACGACCTGTTTTATACCCAGGCACCCAAATTATCCAGATCGAAAGTATTTCGACATCAAGGAGACAATGAAGTGCTCTCATTTTTGAGTGAATATAGTTTATTTTTCTCTGCAAAACACCAGATGAGAATGGAGGCGACAAAGGTATGTCAATATTAAATTATTTGTTTGAGAAAATAGGCTTGTGTGCTGATATGTCTTTACCTGGATTTCTGCAGGCTCGATGTTCTCTGCTAAATAAAAATAGCTTAAAAATGACAGCGAAATCTTTAGTCATTATGTCGAGCGTGTTTGGATTCAGTGCCTGTAATGCTGGTCCCGAAATGGTCTCCACGTCAGTTACTGGCTATAATCATACATCTTCGGAAATCATACGATTTAGCATCAATGGCGCGGGTGGTCCTCGTATTCCGCCAAACTCCGGCGGAGGCGCAGAAGTATGCTGTAGTACACTGCCTTTAAAATGGAGTCCGAGCCTTAGTGCAGATATAGAGTGGGATAAGGATCCGAATCCCCGCGGACCGATTGAGCGTGACCAATACGGACAGATCAAGAAAGAAGCAGCTATTCGCCACGCTACTGGTTATTCTCACCACACTGCAACAGTTGATATCCCAAAATACGTTGATGAATTTTGCGCACTGCAGGTCCACTTTTTACCATGCGATCAAGTAAAAGTGTCGACGACCTGTTTTACTCCAGAAAATCCAAATTATCCTGATAAGGCGTATTTTAAAGCCAAGGAGTCGGCTACATGCTCGAATCATTAATAGGGCAGGATTCCTCTCCGCCAGATAGTGCTTTAGTTGCCCCGATGTTCCCTCCATCGCGTCGGTTGCCAAATGACCCAGGGCAATTATCGAAAAATATAAACCTGCAAAAACAAGACGAGCGTGCGTTTGGCATTAGACAGCGTAAGCTTCTTCAGGCCAAGGGAGAGGCGGACAGTGGAACAGCCTGCTGTAAAACGCTACATATAACATTGGCCTTTGATGGTACTAATAACAATGATCAGGCGGATGGTTCCTCAACGCCCAACTCCCGGAGTAATGTTGCGAGACTTTTTCATACTAGCTTAGGTGCCGAACCCGACATGGTATTGGGAGGGTTCATGAAATATTATTGTCCGGGTGTTGGTACGGTTTTTCCTGATGTTGAAGAATTTGTTCCTGACAGCAGTGGGTTGGTTGGTGCGAGCGGGGGTGAGAATCGTATTAATTGGGCGCTGACACGGTTGCTTGATGCATTACAGCAAGCTTTGGATGGTAAAAGGTTTCCTGCCGAAAAAACCAAACTAATGCTTAAAGACATGGCAACCAATGGTTACGCAAACACGTTTGGCTTGGGTTTGTTCGAGAGCGGAGAGAAAAAACGCGAAAAAATCATGAGAAAGGAGATACAGGATCTCCAGGATAAACTGAAAATACGTGATGATTCTGAAGAAAAACCGCATATTTTGGCAATGCGCCTATATGTTTATGGATTCTCTCGAGGAGCTGCAGAAGCTCGTACTTTTGTTAATTGGTTACAAGCGCTGACTCGTTGCGAAAGCACAAATGGTGGTGTTGACTACCGATTTGCGGGGCTGCCCATATCGATCAACTTTCTAGGTGTGTTCGACACCGTTGCTGCTGTGGGGCTTGCCGACAGTGTTCCATTTGCCGCAGGGCATATGGACTGGGCTGACGGCACCATGCGCCTTCCTGATGAAGCAACTTCTGCCTGTGAGAGTACAGCTCTTCCTGATGATTGCACTTATTTAAAACGTTGCGTTCATTTGGTTTCTGGCCATGAGCAGCGAGCGAGCTTTCCATTGGACTCAATACGTCGCCGTCCAAAGAGTGCGGATGGTACTCGTGATAAAACCAAAGGATCAAGCTATAGACAAGGCACAGTTGAGTATATTTATCCCGGAGTTCATTCGGATGTCGGTGGCGGATACGCGCCTAATGATCAAGGTAAGGCGACGGCTGGGTCAGACCATGTCCTATCCCAAATTGCTCTGCAACATATGTATGCGGAAGCGTTCATGGCGGGCGCTCCATTACTGGTTCCAGGGCCGGTGGTGCAAAAAGGGATCCACGATGATTGGAGGGGGATGACAACAGATCTTGAGACAGAGTTTTCAATTTCTGAAACGCTCATCAAACGTTTTAATGCATGGCAGGCACAAGGCCAGAGCGGTCCGCTAGAGGACATGATGAAACGTGAGCACGCCTTGATTACTGCTTGGCGGATTGATCGCTATGCAGGTGGAGTGGAAAAACAATCTTTCTTTAAAAATGCTGCTCCGGACATGCCGGAAGCCCAAATTTATGCTTGGAAGGCAATTGAAGATCGTAATACCGCTAAAACCAATGCGAAAACTAAAGGGCTTCCTCCTCCGGTTTACACTGAGGCTCAAGAGAAAGAGCATCAGCTGAATATACAAATTGTGGGCGGGCAGGAAAAAGCAGACAAGTTACGGGCTGAGAAGATCTTTGAACCGCCCCTGGATCATAGGCAACTGAGCGGCGCCGCAGCTGAGTTTCGACATGACTACCGGCAAGAATGGGGTATGGTCGACGACGGACTCACACTTGGTGGTGTTGCCGATATGTTGCTGGGTGGTACGGTTTACCTCATCAACGAAGAAGATGAGGCCGAGGAGTATTCGTACCTTTATACCGAAGGGACTAAGCGCTACAAAAAAATGTTCAGTGCACCGAATACGCCAAGCCGCGGCGAGGAGGATTTGGTGGCGTTATTTGATGACCAAGTCCACGATTCTCGTGCATGGTTTATGAACTTCTCGAAGGCCGGTCCTCGCGAGCCTTTCACCGATTATTTCCGCATTCGACTTGTCCATTTCGATAATGAATCGAACAAGCAATTGTCGCTTTTGGCGACTGCTGGGCGCGTCGTCGGCGTTGGTATTGCTTTGGCAAGCGTCGGCCTCAGTATCAAGAAAAAAGATCCTCGCATGCTGCTGGGTTTGTTCTTGCCGTCCTTGGCTCGTCCTGTCCTGAGCGGCAAAGTAGGCCTGCCAGAAATCAGCGCATTCGACCCGCTTACCGGTATCGCGATTCCGGTGGCAAGCAATCTGGATGCCCTGAGGTCGTTCACTAAAGCGCCGGGCGATATGGTCGCCAAGGTCGCAGCCTTGCCTCCGCTAAAACCGTTGAGCGAAGCCACTGCCAACACGCCTGCGCTACAGAAAATCCTGGTTGCCCATCAAGCGGTTGAAGCAGCCGATGCTGCCCGTAAGAAGGACTTCGGTTCATTGGCCGGTATGGTGGCGAAAGCCTCTAATGATGAAGACAAGCCCGGTGGCTGGATGGACTTGGTGGCCGAACAGGCCAGCAATTTGAAGTCGTCTGAGAAGAAGGTGTAATTGCGAAGTGCAAAAAAACGGCTCTGTATGAGCCGTTTTTTGCGTTTGTGCTTTGAAGCCTTCCAAAAAGAAGCGGACTTATTTTTTACTGTTGGATAGCTATGCCTCAGATTTAGCGGCGTGGGTGTGGAGTGAGGAGATGTATTGGAATGGTGAGTTTGTTGGGTAAAGCGGACCGATTTTTCCAATGGTTTTATCGTTAATCTCAAATAAATCTGTCCCCTTTGTTTCTTGTTCTTAAAATTTTTCTGAGGTCATTTGAATGATTCGCCTAATGGTGTTTTTGTTGTCCATTTATAGTGGCGCTGCTTATTCGGCTTCAACTGAGCATAGCCTGATATGTAAAGAATCTGATCAGAATGCCGATCAAACTAGCTTGACTCTTTCTTTTGAAGGGGAAGTCTTCTCTCTTGATAATGCTGATCGCGGATGTCGGTCAGATTATGTTGCTAGAGAAGTGGCAGGGACCGAAAATATAGCAATTATATTTTCTTATCCAACCAGTGATGATATGGGTATAAACGCTCAGGTTATGATTTTTTCTGCTGTAGCTAAAGGTGGAAAGGCCACATATATCGGAGACATCCCTGCCAGTGCTTCGGAGTTGGAGGATGGTACCTATAAAAATATTCAACAGTCCGGTGATTCAATTTACGAGAACGTTTACCGTATTGAAGGCACAAAAGTTGTGACTTTCATTCCAGGTAAAGAGTTGATCATTTCTGGCGAGCAATGTGTTTATAAGGAAGCGGGTAGCACTGTCTGTCAAAAGATGAAAGGCACCTTAAAAAAACCTGTGTGCGTCCTCAATAATGGTGAGCGCAAAGTCCTCGCGGATGCGAGGGAGTGCATGGACATGAGAGAAAATCTTTGAGAAAAACGGGACGGATTCATTTGTTACGCTCGACCGCTTTGAATTTGGTTGAGAACTTAAATAGATCTGGGCCGTTTGTCGGTTCTGAATCTATTTCCTGTCGCAGGCCCGTTCAGAATTGAACGGATCACTGATTTTTTTTAAGGACGCCAAGGAATGCAGATTTTCAGATTCAGCCTCATTTTTTTACTTTCAATACTGTCGCCTGTGGTCATGGCTGAGGGCACGATGATTGCCACCATCCTTCAGGCCGACTTTTCCAAGGACCCGGAAGTCCGGTTGCTTGTCAGAGTCGTTGATGTGGGTGGCGGTTCGGATACCCCTTCAATGGCGGTTCGTAATCAATGCCTGGAGAGAAAGGCGTCCGCAGAACGTCCTGGGCCGGATCCGTGCTTTTCGATAGAGATCACTGAGAGCAATAAGCAACGGGCCATTGTTCGGCAAACGCTATTGAATGATCCTCAGCGCACAACCGACCCTATCTATTTGGAAATTGTTTATCGCTCGGAGGTCAGCGAAAGCGATCCGACGAATCACCATCAGCGATCCGCCACACTGAAGATCGAAGAAAACGGCCTCTACAATTGGAACAATGAGAGCGAACAGGCATTGGCGGACGTAGAGTGGTTTCCCTCGGGAAATGGTGTTCTTGATCTGATGGTTCCTGACGCGGATGCATTGTTGAATTCTGTATTTCGGGATCGTATGAGCCGGCTGGACGAAAGCGGTCAGAAAGCACTGAGGGAAACTCAAAGAGCCTGGATGAAATTTCGAGATGCGGAGTGCCAGGCCGACCCGAAATTGCATAAATCAGTTTTCGGTGAGTGGTCCGATGCCTGCCTGATTCGCGCGACGATAGAGCGTGCTCGCCAATTGGCTTTGGCACCGGACAAGAACAGACGTTGAAACGGACAAGTCAGAGCATTGGCGCGAAAGCGTCTACTTGGATGAGCATGAACAAACTTTTCTTTCTCTTTTTTGCGCTATTTCCTTTAGGCGCTCAAAGCGCAGTCACCACCGAATCACTTTGCTTCGAACTATCCCAATCGAGCCCGGTAAAGTTCGAACTCAGGACCTACTACGACGAAGCCAGCAAATGGTCCGGTGGCTTCGTCAAGTACGCCAAGTCCAGCGAACCCATTTCCATTGTGCTGACGGATTACGAGGACGAAATGCTCGGTCCCGATGCGCCTTGGCAGAGCACCACGACCTGGTCTGAAGTCATCAACGGCAACGTAACGGGAACCTATAAGTTCGTGTCTCAAGGGACGCACATCGTTTCGATGTCTTACACGAAGAAGTCCAACGGCAAGGTTTTTCATTTCGGAAATAACACCAGCATCGACTCCTCTCTCGAGTCCGGATGCAAGTGGGAGTAGGGCAGTACATGCAATTCAAAACTCTAGCGGTATCG
This sequence comes from Pseudomonas sp. NPDC089741, assembly GCF_044748825.1. NCBI lineage: Bacteria > Pseudomonadati > Pseudomonadota > Gammaproteobacteria > Pseudomonadales > Pseudomonadaceae > Pseudomonas > Pseudomonas sp. NPDC089741. Next base: position 30,775 of record NZ_JBIVGT010000041.1, read on the forward strand.
CTGCTCGGCCTGATGTGGACGATCCCGGCGTTGGCCGAAACCACCACGTTCAGCCCAACCAAAGGCGTCGACGTGACGCTGATTCTCGAAGGCTCCAAACTGAACATCGCGGTTAAAAGCGAAGCGCACAGCGAGTCGCGAACAATCGATTTTGAAGCCGAAAACGAACTCCACATGCAGGTCGACGATTTCAATTTCGACGGCGCCAAGGATTTCGCGATCTGGCAGCTTGATGACGGCATGGGCACTTACCACTACTACCGAGTGTTCGTTTACCAAGCCAAAACCGGCATGTTCGAAGAGTTGCAGCCGGACTGCGGCGATGGCTTCGTTAACCTGCGCGTCGACAAAAAACGTAAAGCGTTGCTCAGCACTTACTGGGAAATGAACATACCCAAGCAATGCATCACCCGATTCACCAAACGCAAAGCCTGAATGACTCAAGGATGAACACCGTGAAACGTTTTGTTTTTACCCTGCTGGCCGTGCTACTGCCGGCTTCAGCTGCCTATGCGCAGGACGACTGCAGCCATGTCACCTCAAGCCTGGAAATGGTGCCCTGCTCGGAGGCGTCGAAGAAGGCTGCCGATGCGCAGTTGAATGTCAGCTACAAGCAGTTAATGACGCGGCTTGAATCTGACTATCGAGCAGATCCGGCGTTAGGCGCGTAGTACGCGGCGAAGGTCAAGGAGTCGCAACGTGCTTGGTTGAAATTGCGCGATGCGAACTGCCCCTTGGAGGCGTTCGAGATCGAGGCGGGGATGCCGGCGCATGTGTTCGCTGTCAACTCGTGCATCGCCAGAATGAGTCGTGAGCGCTCGGCGTATCTGGACAAGATTGTCCCTGCTCTTGCATCCGACAAGAGCACTTCGACGGCACCCACCAGCGACGCTTGCCCCTCGGAGGAGTTCGCGCCTTTCCTGACAGCATTTTCCGCCAACAGCGAATCACAGCGCCGTCTGACTGCGATGACGGTCAAGTCGCTGGTGTTGAAGCCGGTAGCGGGAAAGGAACGTAGCACCTTTGAGCCTTCGACCTCGGGTGTTAGTGGAGCTACTTTCACCTACCCGCTGATGGCCGCTATCACACCCGGCAAAACACCTGGCGTCGAGATCGAAGAGGTCGATGACAGTCACGTCAACGTTGTGGATAAGAGGGCAGGCAACAGCAATGTGAAAATCTTCAACTTCTCTCGTCAGGCATGCTGGGTGCTTGAGGGGATTGAGGATTGGTCGATCAGTGAGAAAGATCTTGTCGCAACAGACAACCCGGGAATGAGCCGCGCCGAGAACTTTTGTTATCAGCGTGCCGAAGCGTTAGGTGGGCTGGGTTTTCTTGAGCAATACCCTCTGACGGTGGAGTTGATTGAAGCGTCGCTGGAAAATTATTTATGTGCTGCTGAGTCGGGTGATGCACAGGCGAGCCTGTCGGCGGCAAGTCTTAGCCTTTCGCAAATGGCCTCTCAGTTGGAAACCCCGAGGGTTGAAGCTCTGTTCAAAGCGGCTTCGAAAATACCGAGTGGCGCGTTGGCCTATGCCACGTTTTTCTGTTTAGGAAATTCCACCGACTACGGCGGCCCTTGCCTTCATCCCAAGCAGGCTGAAGAGCAAGTCATTCGAGCGGTAAAGATGGATTCCACCGAAGCGATGAATTATCTGGCTTCTACGTTCGAGGGTGGAAAGTTGGGCACAAAAGACGTGTCTCGCGCATTGGCTTGCTACCAGATGGCTGCTGACAAAGGTGACCCCCGGGCGATGGAGCACTTGAAACGTTTGAGTTCGCAAGGCAAAGAGCCGATCAAGGCCAGTCACTGCATTTGAAGTTCGGGGACATGTTTGATGCGCTTTCGCACGCGTAGAGTCTCGCTAAAACGTTTAATGCTTGAGCATCTGACCACCACCATTTTCCTTTAAACTCCCCACCCCCAAGGAATGCGCTCAGGACACGGAATGCCAGCCCCCTCGATCTCCCTTCGCTCAGCGTTAGTGCTCTGGCTATACGCCGCCGCAATCGTGCACATTCTCGCCGGCCTCACCCTGACTTGGGCCGGGCATTCCGGTTTACTCGACGGCTACCTGCACACCCTCGAACTCGCATTCTGGGGCGCCGACGCAGTACCCGTCGCCGGCCACGAACAACAGGTCTGGTGGCTCGCGCTGTTCGGCGCGACGCTGCAAAGTTATTCGCTGTACATGCTCGCGCTGGTGCACTTGGGCAATCGCTTGAAAACCCCGGCAGTGTGGGGCTGGTTGAGCGCCGGCATCCTGTTATGGGCGCCGCAGGACATGTGGCTCTCGGCGCAACAGCAGGTCTGGTCGCACCTGTGGCTCGACGGTTTTGCGTTGCTGGTGTTGTTGCCTCCGTTGTTCTGGCTGTATCGGCATGACCGCCGGAAGTCTCCTGCAGCAAAGACACCGAGCCAATCCAACCCGTTTGCCGATGGCGCCTACAAGCGAGTGCTAATCACCGGCGGCACCGGGTTTATCGGCGAAGCCTTGGTCAATCAATTACTCGATGCCGGCCATTCAGTTAGCGTACTGACGCGCGATCCGTTGAGCGCAGCCAATCTATTCAACGGTCGCATCCGCTGCGTACATTCGCACAGCGAACTCAGCCACGACGAAGCCTTCGACGTAGTGATCAATCTCGCCGGCGCTCCCGTCGCCGGCCCACGCTGGACTCCCAAGCGTCAGGCGCAACTGCTCGCCAGTCGAGTCGGCACCACCGAAGCGTTGATGACCTGGCTGAAAAACACCAAGCACAAACCAACGCTATGGATTCAAGCCTCGGCCATCGGCTTCTACGGCGTACGCGATGCCAGTGAAAACCTCGACGAACACGCCAGCAAGGGCGATGGCTTCACGGCCGAACTCTGCGCACGTTGGGAAGCCGCCGCGCAACCGGCCGCTGAGTTTGGCGTGCGTCAGGTAGTGCTTCGTCTCGGCGTGGTGTTCGGCCCCGGCGGTGCGTTGACGCCGTTGCTGCTGCCATTCCGCTTGGGTTTCGGCGGGCGCATGGGCGACGGTCGGCAGATCATGAGTTGGGTGCATCGCGACGATGTGCTTCAGGTGATCGCGCGGGCTTTCAACGACGACACTCTGCGTGGCACCTACAACATGGTCGCGCCCGAAACGGTCAGTCAGGCCGCGTTCGCCGAGCAGGCCGGCAAGGTCCTCAAGCGTCCGGTGTGGTTGCACATTCCCGCCGCGCCAGTGCGTGCAATGGCGGGGGAGATGGCGCAATTGTTCTTCGACGGTCAGCGCGTGGTGCCGCAGCGTTTGACCGAGGCCGGCTACACGTTCCGCTATCCAACCCTCGACGCCGCTCTGCGCGATCTGACCTGAGGATCGCTCATGAGCAAGCCGTTGATGTACCTGCTGGCCGGCAACGGCAGCGCCGCCGACTGGTGGGATGACGCACTGCCGCACTTCCAGCGCTACGACGTGGTGCCGCTGGAGTTGCCGGGCTTCGGCGCGAATCCGCAGCCGCCTTGCGAGGATCTGGCGGACTACGCGCAATCCTTGCTGGCGATGACACGGCAGGGCAGCGCGATCATGGCGGTCGGGGTCAATGCGTTGCTGGTGTTGCATGCGTTGCAACGTCGGCCCGGACACTTTTCCCGCAGCGTTTTGTTGGCGCCAGTGGGGGCGTTTCTCTGGCAGCGGCGGTTGCCGGCGCTGATGTCGCCACTGCCGATCCGCAAGACCATTCACTGGCTGCTGTCGAACAAACCCACGCTGTTCGCGCGCAAGTTTTCCAACCAGACTTGGACGCCCGAGCAGTACCAGCGCATGGGCGGCGGCTATGCGCGCTGCCGTGCGTTTGTGCCGCACTGGGATCTGATTCGCGCCGACACTGCGCTGCCGCTGCTGGAGTGGATCAGCGATCCGGTCGAGCTGGTGTGGGGCGATCAGGACGCCGTGCTCGGCATCGAGCAAGCGGCGGCATGGTCGGCGATTCTCGCCCGCGCCGATCTGACCATCAGCCTCAAATCTGGTTGGGGTCATTACCCGTGGATCGACTCGCCCGCCGAATTCGCACAGTGGCTGGAGTCGGGCGAGCGCGGGTTTGTCGCGCACACCAAGGGCGGGCGTTTGCGCCTGGCTGAACTGGCCCGGAAAGCGGTGCCGGCGGCACTGACGCTCAACGATTGCACCGATCCGCGTCTGCCGGCATTTCTCGCCGCCCAACCTGATGTGACATGGGCGGTGCGCTCCTCCAGTTATGGCGAGGATCAGGCTGATTCGGCGAATGCCGGTTTGAGCACAACCTATCTGCGCGAGCCGACCGCCAATGTGCCGAAACGCATCGCCGAACTGACGGCCGAAGGCGTCGAGGAAGTGGTGGTGCAGCGCTTCATCACTCCGGTGGTTTCCGGGATCGCGTTTGTGCGGCATCTGTCGGTAGAGCTCGAATGGGTTGAAGGCCATCTGGAGTTGCTGGCCGATGGTCACGTCAGTCCTGAGCGCGCGACGCTTTCGCGGGTTGGCGATGCCTGGCGAAGCGGCACGTTCACGCCATCTCACGGCTTGACCGAAGAGCGGCTCTGGCAGTTTCTGCAGGGTGTTTTACGAGTGTTCCACTACGTCCCCGGCGATGTCGAATGGGCCTGGGACGGCTCACAACTGTGGCTGCTGCAATACCGGCCGATCAGCGATTACGGCTGGCGCAGACACCTGACCGCCGCGAATATCGCCGAGATCCTGCCACCGCAACCGAGCGTACTGGTGGAGTACGCCCAGCGCCGCGCCGCCGTAAGTATCCCGGCGATCATGGCGCGTTGGGATGCGCGGGTGCTGCAGGACAACGAGCCGTTCACCGCCGTGTTCGGCGGCGCGTCCTATATCAACAATGATCTGTTTCTCGCCCGGCTGGCCGACTGGGGCATCAGCGCCGATAACTACGCTGGTGAAGTCGGTGGTGCGACGCCGCATTTGCCGTGGCAGCCACTGAAGATGTTGCGTTCGTTGCCGCTGTTTTTGCGCATGCAACGCAAGGCTCGCAGCCATTTGCTGAGCCTTGAAAATGGCTTGCAGCGCTTCGATCAGGAACTCGCCGAACTCGTCGCCCAAGGTGCCGATGGCCAACAACTCGCGGACTGGTTCACTCGGTTTTACGTGTTCGTGGTGCAAGGCAATCTGTGCATCGCCACAGCGTTGGCAAGCAGTGGCGGCGATTGGCTGGGCCGCCCGCCGACCGCTTACGACAATCTGGAAAACAGTCCACATCGATTGCCGTGGGAGACCGATCCTGCTACGCCTCGGCCGGCGGCGACTGAACTGCTGCTTCAGCCATTCCCGCAATGGTTAGGGCTGATTCGCCTCGCGCATTCGACCGGCCTGCCGGGCCTGCGCGGTTACTACCTGCAAGTGCGCGAGTGGTATCGCGACAACCTCATGCGCATCTTCTTCCGCTTGCACTACGCCATGCCGCTGGCGGATCGCGAACACTGGTTTGCGCCGCATCCGGACGTGCGCACCCGCGACGGCAGCTTCTGGCAGGACGGTCGCGAAGGTACGGAGCAGGCCACCGGGTTCATGATTTATCCGGGGCAGGTGCAGGGCATCCTCGGCGCCGACATCCTGCTCGAAGACACCCTTGATCCGGGGCGTCACGCGCATTACCAGGCGGCGCGGGCGGTGATTGCGCGGATGGGCGGGAGGTTGTCGCATGGCTCGACGTTGTTGCGCGAATTGCGCAAACCGTCGGCGGTGATGCCGCAGGTGGATCCGGAGTGGGTGGGGTGTGAGGTGTGGTATCGCGATGGTGAGTTGGAATTGATCAATTCGAAGGATATGAAGTGAAACGATTGCTGGTGTTATGTGTGAGCTGGTTGCCGATAGCAGTTATGGCGGCAGATGTTTGCAATCAGGAAGCTGACTCAAAATATTTCTTATCGCAATGGTCGCAGAGCAGTGAACATCCGGAAGACATACTTTCCAGTCTCGATGGAAAAGAGTTTTCTATCGATCCGGGCCACGTGGTTTTTAGCGGCGATCTAAATGGCGATGGCATCCAAGACTTCATCTTCAATTCCCTCGTCGGCATTGGCTCATCAATGGATAGCACATTCGCCTTCCTGATCCAGTGCCGTGGTTATTTGAGGTATTCGGGCGGCGGTTATTTCGCCGGGGTCAAAGTTCTGGACGGCCCAGCCAAGGGGGGAGGTGAGTTCAAGGACATCGAGATCTACTCCTACATCAGGGACAAGCGCGGGCGGATTCGCTACAAGGGTGAAAAGGCCATGACCCGGCCACATCTGTGGCAATTCGACCCGCAGACACAGCGTTACGAAGGGCAGGCTGAGTAAGCCGACGGTCCCCACGGCATTTACGGAGTTACTACGTGAAAGGATTTTCGATTGTTCTCGGCAGCTTGATATTGGCTGCCGCGACCATGGCATTCGCTGCCGATCCAACCTTCAAGGATTACACCGTCACGCCAGTTTTCACCGGCCCCAACCATAAGCTGGTGCTGCAAGAAAACAGCAGCCCAATGATGGATCAGGCACGGGTGCAAGCCCTGAAAGGCAAGGTCAACTTCGCCGGCCATTACATCCTGCACAGGCTCGGCTGTGGCGGCAGCGCCATTTGCGGCGAAGTGCTGGACGCTCAGACTGGGGAAGTCGTTGGCGGTCTGCCGAATGCTTACGACGGCAGCACCTTCGGCATGGTTTACCAGCCCGACAGCCGCTTGATCATCGTGTCCGGCATCACGCTCGACGGCGAAGAAGATGCCCAAGGGAATGCTTTGGAAAGTGGTAACCGGGACCGTTACTACGAATTTGTGAACAATGAATTCCGGCTGCTGAGCATGACCGACGTGGAATCGTCGCCGATAGATGAGGAGTGAGTGGATGAATCGTCTTCTCGCGGGCAGCCTTTCGCTGCTGCTCTCTCTGCCAGCCTTCTCCGCGCCTTCGGACGCCTTTACCCAACGCGATGTCATGCAGTGCGGCGGTGTTGAAGTGGTGTTGGTGTCGTCCTGCCGATCGGTAACGGTGGATGGTGCGCAAACCCACGTCATCCCGGTCTGCTCCGACCAGACCATCAACATCGGCGGCAAAGTGCTTCGACGCGATATCAGCAAAGTTTCACAACTCACTTCCGACGGTGCGAAGACGAAGATGTTGAGCAATGTTGTTGTGGCGATGGATTGCGTGGACGGCACCAAGGGCAGTCTTGTTTCGATAGGCGGCTATGGCGGTTGCGGTGCCTGCGCGGAGTGGCACGGTTATTACTCGACAGCAGGGCGATTGGAGCAATACAGCTTCGATAATAACCAGCGCTCGTTTGGCTCGAAGGGATCTCGGGACGAGCTGATCAAGGCCTATGGTGTTACGAAGAGACAGCTAATGTCAGAAAGCCCGGCGGTGAAGAGGATCGTCTATGGCCAGCCTTAAGTGGGTGTTGATGATCGGCAGCTTGTTCAGCGCTACCAATGTCTTTGCCGTTGACCCGCCAATAGTGGGAGCCGCCGGAAACACAGTGACGTTCCAGGCAAAAAAATGGACATCACCCGTCGTGGCATCTACCACTGCCTAGTTCACCGCGAATGGAAAAACGTTCCCGTTGTTTCATGCCGGCATTGGTGCCCAGGCTTATCTTGAATGGCTCAGCCCTGACAAAAAATTTCTACTGGCGACTGCGGTGGAGTACGGTGTAGTCATAGGTGAGAACGGTGAGGAAATAGCGACATCACAAGGGCATTGCGATGTGATCTCGATGGAAACCGGTTGCGTGCTTGCTGAGAGTTACGAGCGGTTTTGTGAAGGTAAATGGGTAGGCAATCAATGGTTTCCGAGGAGGGCGGGGTGCTCAATCCTGTCTTGGAGACTAAGTCACCCAAGGACCTGCTGAAATATGCTTCGAGTATCGAGCCGGTACAGTCCCGCGCAGAGTCCATCGAATGGAGCCTGAGCTTTTTAAGCCCGGAATCCTACATGGCGTGTCATCCCCCGGCGCAAAGTGTTCAGACTTACAACGACCTCGGTTTCTACTTGGCCGAGGGCGGCAATGATGAGTTGGCGCTGAAGTTTTATCGAGGCGTTGAAGCTGTCGGCAAACGCACAGTGCTGATGCTGAACATGGCTGATTCGCTATGGCGACTTGATCGCCAAGAAGAAGCGCAACGTTATTACCGCGAGTACCGCGACGCGATGAGTGCCGCCGGTAAAGCGCAGAAGATTCCGCAACGCGTCGTTGAGCGATCCGAAATTCAGGGACTGAAAGAGTGAATATGTTCTTCCGCTTTATCGTGTTGAGCCTTGGGCTTCTATCCACTTCCTACGCATTTTCTGCCCCGCAAGTCCTCAAGGAAATTCCGGCTAGCTTGCTGGGTGATGCATCACGGCAAAAGGTGTTTGTGCTGGCGAGCGATGCGGACGAAGTTTCTAACCGATTGTTGATTGCGCCGGAACAAGCGCGTGACGAGGACATATTGCTCGATACGTCGAAGGCGCTGCCTCTGATCAAGAGTCAGTACTCGTCCGCTCTTCAGGGAGTCTTCAGCGTCCATGTACTCAAAGGTCGCCATGGCGTCATGACCGTCATTGATCCACAGGCTGAGGAAGCTGTGGTCAAACAGCCGTTCGTTGAGGCTGGGGATTACATCGCGCTGGTAACTAGCGAAGAAGATAACGCGGTTTACAACTTCAACCTGTTGTTCGCCTTCAATAGAAGCTCAAAGCAGTTTGAGCTGAAAACTCTGCTGGAAGTGGCGAATAACGACTCCTGTGATCGGTCGCTTGTCAGCGTAGTGGAGTTGCCGGTGCAGACATTGGGCCCGATCACTCTCGCCTCTTTCGATGGGCGTGAGGCGCTGCAGAAGCTGCAGGTTGCTCATACTGGCAGTATTGAGGGCGTGAGAAAGAAATTGATGACAGTCGATTCGGCTGATTTGCTGAATATGGCGCTGGCAGCCTACCGAAAGGGTGATGACTTTTCCTTCAAGAATACGATGAGCTACGCGTTAATGGGCGGTGGCTCGCATGACACTTGTCCCCCGGATAGCTATATCGTCGCAAAGTACTACTACCCGCAGCATCCCGGCTGGTCCAACGACCTCGGTTTTCTGCTCGGCGAGGCGGGTTACTACGCTGAGTCCATTGAACTGTTGAATGCGGTAATTGCACACAATCCAGAGCGGACGGTGGCCTACCTGAATCTCGCAGATAGCTATTGGGCTATGAACGATAAAGAGCGAGCGGTGCCGGCGTACAAGCAATACGCATCGCGTATGTCGGAAGCGGGAAAGGCGTCGAAGATTCCTGCGCGGGTAGCTGAGCGCAGTGTTGGCGGATCCGGATCATGATCAAACTCAAGACGTTCTTTGAGCTGATCGCGGGTGTTTTTTTGGCTGCTTCGCTGGTTCCAGCGCATGCGCAGGAAGCCTGCAATCCTGACAGCTTTACCAATCGCGATTTGATCATCTGCGGTCAGCAGACTTTCGAGAAAGTCGATGCAATGCTGAATGAGCAATATAAGAAAGCGCTGGTCAGTTTGGCGCCCGCGGAAAAGATGCAACTCAAAGACGTGCAGAAGAAATGGGTGCGCTTCAAAGAAGGGTTTTGCGAGGAGATCTATCAAGGCACGTTCCCGGGTGCTGAAGCGCCGATTGATAGGCTTGGGTGTCTGGTGCAAACAACCAACGCACGTTTGGGAGAGTTGATTGCTCTGCAAACCGGGTTACCGCTGGACGGTTTTTACAAAGCCGCCACGGCCATGGCTGGGCAGGACCGGGAAAAAGGACTGGCGACTTCGATGGAGCGATTGGGGGGAGCAGCCTTCGACGATCCGTTTTGGAAACAATACGCTGATGGGCACTGCGAAATGGCTGGTCGGCTGTTTCGTGAAGACTTTGCTTATTGCATTGTTCGTATGCGTTTTCAGTTGCCTATGAATCGTTGATGCAATGATTGGTTTAAAAGCGTTTCCTGCGTTTTGTTTACCTGTCCGCTGACAGAAGAGGACTCAATATTCCATTGTAGTTGACTTGTTATTGGGGGAGCCGCGCCTCTAATATCCGCTCAAATCGCGATACCCGCAGGGTCTCTATGAAAAAGTCCAAACATGAACCAAAGCCTATGATGGCTGCCCGGTTCCAGGCTGAAGCTCGTGAAGTTTTGGCTAAGCGTTCCGGTAAGCGCAGCCGTTTTCTGGATGTTGCGTTGGCCAAAGGTTCTGATTTTGAGCCCGTCGGTCGACTGGCCGGCTGACGGTTTCGGATTCTCAAAAAAAGCTGCCGTGATTGGCAGCTTTTTTTCGTCTGGATTTCTACAGACAGTTGCAGAAAGGGGACTTAACGTCCCCTTTTTTCATCCGCAAATCTCGCTACGGCTTGGCCGCCACGCTTCGCACTTCAATCTGGTCGAGCGTCCCTTCCACCATCAATCTCACCCCGTCCGCCATTCTGCTCAGGGCCAGTGCCACCGAGCGGCGGGAGCCGTGGAGGTCGTCGGCGAGGTCGCAGGCGATGACGCTGATGGACAGAAGGTCTTCGGAGGCGTTGGCCATGAGGGCTTCGGCGTCGGTGCCGGGGGAGAGGCTGAAGAGGCCGGTTTCGCGTTTGGGGTGCGGTTCGATGGGCGGTTTGAAGTGGTGGTCGAGGGCGCGTTCGGCGGCTTCGTGGAATTTCTTTGATTCCAGGGATTCGTAGGGCGATATGTCTGGGGTTTCGGGGGGATTGGGTGTTGGTTTGATCATAGGTATTTTCCGAGTTATGGAGCCAACACCGTTTCGCTTGCTTCGAAAGGGTGGCAGCTGTGTATAGGTGTGCAAGACCGGACTCGGAAACCGGCAGACCCGAAGGCCTCCCATACACAGCCGCCATAACAGTTCGCGAGCATAGGAAAACACTCGGCGAATAGCCATAACTGAATGCATGACGAGTCTGGACTTGCACGTCCGTATCACCGATTTTGCGGCGACCCACAAAGCCTATCCCCACCGTACCAACCCGCCTAGTTCATGGACAGCACCGCACTTTGCAGGAAATTTCCCATAGATTCGCGGGGCGGAAGATCAAAAGATCGCAGGCTTCGCCAGCTCCTACAGGGATGTGTTTCAACAGGTGTAGGACGTTGCCTGCGGAATCGTGACTTGGCGGTCATCGTGCGGGAAATGGTCTGCATCCTCTTCCAACAGTGTCAGATACTGGCGTTATCGTCCGAATCCCTTACACTGCCTCGGCCGTTCATTTTCCTTTTGAGGCTGTGCGCATGAAATTTCGTTTTCTTCTGTGGATGATGGGTTTGTTGATGGGTAAGGCCAGCCGGACAAATCCTGCGTTCCAACAGCAGTTGGGTGACAAGGATCTGGTGTTTCAGCTGCAGACGCTGGATGGGAAAGTGGCGCGGCATTTCGTGGTCAAGGATCAGCGCATCACCAGCAAGTCTGGCGTGGTGGCGGAGCCGGCGTTTGCGATTGCTTTTAAAGATGCCGGTTATGGCTTTGCGACGATGCAGGCGAAGAACAAGCAGTTGGCGTTTATGCAGGGGATTCAGGACAAGTCGATCCAGCTCAAGGGCAATCCGGCGCTGGTGATGTGGTTTCAAGGGTTGATGAAGTATTTGGTGCCGAGGAAGGCTAAGCCTAAGGTTTGAGCCTTTGGTGACGCGGAGCGTCACGGGATGCATTCCCACGCGGAGCGTGGGAACGATCAGGGGCGGTCTGGTAGACCGAGCTGGATTCTTCGCGAGCAAGCTCGCTCCCACAGGAGGTCACCTAAACCTTGTAGGAGTGAGCCTGCTCGCGATTGCGTTTAGGCCTGGCTGAACTGCGAGGCCAGTTCGCGCAGCAGGACTTCGGCTTCGAGGACTTTGCTGACGACGTCGTTGGCTTTGTCGCGGCTCAGGCCGACGCGGTCGAGCAGGGCGTCGGGGATGTCTTCGTCGGGGCCGGAGCCGATGCCGCGGCTGCGCAGCAGGCGTACGGCCAGGCAGACGAGGTTCGGGTATTCGGCGTAGGCGCCGTCGTAGCTTGGGTCGTGCTGGAAGCGCAGGGCGGTGGCCAGCTCGTCCGGCATGTCCCAGTAGCGCATCAGCCACGAGCCGATCTGTTCGCGGCTGATACCGAGCAAGTGTTGCTCAATGTAGCTGTGGCACAGGTGCGGGTTGACCTCCAGGTGACGGCAGATCAGCGAGAAGTGCGGCGGGAACACGTGGGCCAGCAGCAGGTAACCGAAGTTGTGCAGCAGACCGGCGAGATACGTCAGGCCGGCTTCCGGGCGCTGGGCGCGGGGCATGGCACGGGTCAGGCCTTCGATGACGGCGGCGGTGTAGATCGACTGCTGCCAGTACGGCGTGGTGTGTTGCGGGTGGTCTTTCGGCAGGCTCAGGGTCTTGCCGAGGGCCAGGCCGAGCGCGAGGTTGATCACCAGATCGAAACCGAGCACACGGACGATCGCGTCTTCCACCGAACGAATCTTGCCCGGCGAAGCGTAGTACGGCGACGCCGCCCAACTCACTACTTGGGCAGCCAGCGCCGGGTCGGTTTCGACCACGCCGGTGATGTCGTCGATGGTGGCGTTGGGGTCGACGCGCAGCTTGATGATTTTTTGCGCGGTTTCAGCCAGCGGCGGAATCTCGATAGTCGCTTCCAGACGCTGCTGAATGCGCCGCGCGGTGAACGCTTGCACGGCCTGGGTGATTTCCTCGCGGTCATCGTCCGGGCGGTCGAGGTTCGGGCGGATGCTGTTCAGGGCTTCGCCGAAGTTGGCGGCGCTGGCCTTGGTCAGCATGGTCTTGAAGTCTTCGCTGGCGCTTTCCAGCAGCAGGCCCGGCTCGCCGGAGTTGATCAGCAACTTCGGTTCGCGCAGCAGGCTTTCTTCATACAGGCACGGCGAACTGGTCAGCGCCGGCAGGCCCGGCAGCAGGCTCAGGCTGTGTTTGCCGAGCATCTTTTCCAGGCGTTCGGTCGACACGGCGGTCAGGCGCCGGCCAGTCAGTTCGGCGAGGCGATTGAGGTCGAGCAATTGGCTCTGCGGAAACAGCACCATCAGCGCGCCGACGGCGTCGTCCAGCAACACGGCTTGTACCTTGCGCGAAGCATTGAGGCCGTGGTGGTCGAGCACTTCTTCGTAGGCGATCCCGAGTTTGCCTAGCAGCAGCCGAATGACAGACGGCGCGTGCGGGGATTCGGGGGCGAGAGCGGCTTCGGTCATGATCTGTATCCGTTTTTGAAACAATGGCAGGAGTATAACCAGCTTGGTCGGAACGATCTGTCAGAAACTGCGACGGTGCTCACACTTGGCCGTATTGCTGCCCGTGGCGCAACCAGCGATCGAGTAACGGGCTGACGTGGGTTGGCCAGCGTTCCAGCAAGGCTTGTGCGGCGTCGCGTACGGCGGGTAACAAGTCGGCGTCGCGCATCAGGTCGGCGACTTTGAATTGCAGCAGACCGGTCTGGCGGGTGCCGAGCATTTCGCCGGGGCCGCGCAATTCGAGGTCTTTTTCGGCGATGACGAAACCGTCGTTGGTCTCACGCATGATGCCAAGACGCTGACGACCGATCTGCGACAGCGGCGGATGGTAAAGCAGCACGCAATGGCTGGCGGCGCTGCCCCGGCCGACCCGACCACGCAACTGGTGCAGTTGCGCGAGGCCTAGGCGTTCTGGGTTTTCGATGATCATCAGGCTGGCGTTGGGCACGTCGACGCCGACTTCGATCACTGTGGTGGCGACCAGCAGTTGCAGGTTGCCAGCCTTGAATTCGGCCATGACGGCGGCCTTCTCGACGGGCTTCATGCGCCCGTGGATCAGGCCGACTTTCAATTCGCCGAGGGCGAGGGTGAGGTCTTCGAAGGTGGTTTCGGCTGCCTGACAGGTCAGCTCTTCCGACTCTTCAATCAGCGTGCACACCCAATAGGCCTGACGGCCCTCGGCGCAGGCACCGCGCACCCGTTCGATGACTTCGACGCGGCGGGTGTCGGTGACCAGCACGGTATTGACCGGGGTTCGACCGGGCGGCAGTTCGTCGAGGATCGAGGTGTCGAGGTCGGCGTAGGCGCTCATCGCCAGGGTGCGGGGAATCGGCGTGGCGGTCATGATCAGTTGATGCGGGCACATGCGCCCGCCGACGCCTTTCTGTCGCAGCGCCAGACGCTGTTGCACGCCGAAGCGGTGCTGTTCGTCGATGATCACCAGCGCCAGATTCTTGAACTGCACTTCGTCCTGAAACAGCGCGTGAGTGCCGACCACCATGGGTGTGCCGCTGGCGATCTGTTCCAGTGCGGCGACGCGGTTTTTGCCCTTGAGCTTGCCGGCCAGCCACGCCACTTCAATGCCCAGCGGTTCGAGCCAGCGCTTGAAGGTGATGAAGTGCTGCTCGGCGAGAATCTCGGTCGGCGCCATCAGTGCGACCTGATAACCGGCCTCCAGCGCTTGCAGTGCAGCGAGAGCCGCGACCACCGTTTTGCCCGCGCCCACATCGCCCTGAATCAGCCGCAGCATCGGTTCATGCTGACTGAGGTCGTAGGCGATCTCGTTGCCGACCCGCTGTTGCGCGCCGGTCGGACTGAAACCGAGGTTGGCGAGGTATTTCGGCGGCAGCTTTTTCGCTTTCGGCATGGCCGGCGCGCGCAGTGAACGCATGCTTTCGCGCAGGCGTTGCTGTGAGAGTTGATGCGTCAACAGTTCTTCGAAGGCCAGACGATGCTGCGCCCAGTGATGACCGAGGGCGAGTTCGTCGACGTCGGCATCGGCAGGCGGGTTGTGCAGGTAACGGATCGCGTCGGCCAGCGGCGCCAGTTGATAGTCGCGCGCCAGTTCGGTCGGCAGCCAGTCGGGCAGGGTGTCTGGCTTGAGCATGGTCAGCGTCTGCAGGCATAACTGGCGCAGACGTGCTTGGGTCAGGCCTTCGGTCAGCGGGTAGACCGGGGTCAGGGTTTCATCGACCGGCGGCGGTTCGTCGCCAGTGATGGCACGGTATTCCGGGTGGTAGATTTCAAGGCCTGACGCGCCGGGCCGGGCTTCGCCGTAGCAGCGCACCCGCGTGCCGCGCTTGAGGCCTTCTTTCTGCGCGTTGCTGAAATGATAGAAGCGCAGGCTCAGACCACCGGTGCCGTCCTGCAAGCGCACGACGAGGCTGCGGCGGCGGCCCATGACCACGTCGGCGCCGCTGACGGTGCCTTCGACCACGGCGTCCTGTCCCGGCCGCAACGCACCGATCGGCACCACGCGGGTGCGATCCTGATAGCGCAGCGGCAGGTGGAACAGCACGTCCTGAAGATTCTCCAGACCGACCTTGGCCAATTTCTCGGCCATGGCTTCGCCGACACCCTTGAGTGCCGTCACCGACACTTGCGACAGCTCAGTCATGACGCTCGCTTAACCGGCTGTAACCGGTGCCGCTGGCTTGGCCACCGAACACAGGCGAATGGAGTCGGCGAGGATCTCGATGGCTTTCGGCCGTGGGAAGCTTGCGCGCCAGGCGATGGCCACGGTGCGGAATGGCACCGGCGGCGACAGCGGGCGCACTTCGATCACGCCGGGAGCGTAGTGATGGCTGTCGACGGCCGACAACGGCAGGATCGAGATGCCCAGACCGGAGGCGACCATGTGGCGAATGGTTTCCAGCGAGCTGGATTCGACCGTGGTGTGCCTGGCGGCGTCGTGGCCCTTGGTCAGGGTCGGGCAGGCTTCGAGAACCTGGTCGCGGAAGCAGTGGCCTTCGCCGAGCAGCAGCAGGCTCTTGTCGTTGAGCAGGCCGGCGTCGATGGTGTCTTTTTGCGTCCACGGGTGCTGGGCCGGCATCAAGACGTAGAACGGCTCGTCGTAGAGCGGCAGGGTCAGCACGTCAGCTTCGTTGAACGGCAGGGCGATGATGATCGCGTCGAGTTCGCCGTTGCGCAGTTTGTCGCGCAGCACGTGGGTGAAGTTTTCTTCGATGTACAACGGCATCTGCGGGGCGACCCGGTGCAGTTGTGGAATCAGGTGCGGGAACAGGTACGGGCCGACGGTGTAGATCGCGCCGACTTTCAGCGGCGCGGTCAGCTGGTTTTTGCCGGCCTGGGCCAGTTCGCGGATGCCTTGAGCCTGCTCGAGGACTTTCTGCGCCTGGGCGACGATGCCTTCGCCGACCGGGGTCAGGCGCACGGCGCTTTTGCTGCGCTCGAAAATCAGCACACCGAGTTCGTCTTCAAGCTTTTTCACGCCGACCGACAGGGTCGGCTGGCTGACGTGGCAACGTTCGGCGGCGTGGCCGAAATGCTGCTCTTGGGCGAGGGTAACGATGTAGCGTAATTCTGTGAGGGTCATAGCAAGCGTCCATGAAGATGCGGGCCAAGCATACCGGCTGCAATCGATAGACGCACGTTATCAGACTGAGTGTGGAATGCGACCGAGGCAAAAAGCAAAAGATCGCAGCCTTCGGCAGCTCCTACAGGGAAATGCATTCCAATGTAGGAGCTGCCGAAGGCTGCGATCTTTTGATCTTGCTATTTAACGGCGGCGTTTCTCGAGGGAGTAAACAAACGGCGCAACAATTTCGATCGAGCCATTGGTCAACATGTCGGCCGGTGGCTTGGGCAGCGGTTGGGCGCGGCGGATCATTTCCAGGGTGGCCCGGTCCAGATCGGCGTTGCCAGAACGGCCCACCAGTTCGAACGACAACACGTTACCTTCGGCATCCACCACGAAGCGCAAGCGGTTCAAGCCTTCTTTGCCACGCATCTGTGCACTTTGCGGGTACTTTTTGTACTTCGCCAAATGCGCGAGCAGAGTGCCTTGCCAACTGGCTTTGGCCGCTACCTGTGCCGGTGACGGGCCCGGTGCAGGTTGCGCGGATTTCTCCGACGGTGCCTGAGCCTGTTGGGTTTCAGCCGGTTTTTCCTCGGAAGGTTTCTCCTTAACTGGTTGCGGCTTCTCGACCGGTTTTGGCGGTTGAGGTTTTGGCTTCGGCTTCGGTTTGGGCTTCGGCACGGCAATTTCTGCCTTGGGTGCTTCGGCCAGTTTCGGAATCGGCAGCTCTTCGACCGGAGCCGGCGGCTGCGGCGGGGTGACGACTTTCGGCGGAGCAGGCGGTGGCGGGGCCGGAACCGGTGCCAGCTCGACCATCATTGCCTGCGGCGGCAATTCGATGGGCGGGCGGGCGGTCCAGTTCAGCGCCAGCGCGATGGCCAGCGCGTGAACGCCCAGCACCACGGCCAGGCTCCCGCCGTAACGCGTCAGCTTATGGCGCGTCTTGATCATTTCTTGGCTGCCGTCTCAAGTCCGACCAGGCCGACCTTCAGGTAACCGGCGCCGCGCAGTTTGTCCATCACGCTCATCAGGTCGCCGTAATCCACGCCTTTATCGGCCTGGAAGAAGATCGTGGTGTCTTTCTTGCCGTGAGTCTTGGCGTCGAGGAAGGCGCCGAGGGTTTCTGGCGTCACTTCGTCTTCGCCGATGAACAGGCGCTGATCAGCTTTTACGCTGAGGAACACCGGTTTCTCCGGCCGCGGCGCCGGTTTGGCGGTCGAGGCAGGCAGGTCGACTTTGATATCCACGGTGGCCAACGGAGCAGCCACCATGAAGATGATCAACAGCACCAGCATCACGTCGATGAACGGCGTGACGTTGATTTCGTGGTTCTCGGCCAGATCGTCGTCTGCGCCTTCTTTCAAATGCAGGCCCATGGCCGATTACCCCACTTTGACCATGTGCGGCTGCGAGCTGCGCTCAGGCTGGTGGTCGAGGTCGCGGCTGACCAGCAGCAGAACTTCTGCCGATGCGTCGGAAACCTGCGCCTTGTAACCGGCGATGGAGCGGGCGAACACGTTGTAGATCACCACGGCTGGAATCGCTGCAACCAGACCCAGTGCGGTGGCCAGCAGTGCTTCAGCAATACCTGGCGCGACAACGGCAAGGTTGGTGGTCTGGGTTTTGGCGATGCCGATGAAGGAGTTCATGATGCCCCAGACGGTACCGAACAGACCGACGAACGGCGCGGTCGAACCGATGGTCGCGAGCACGCCGGTGCCGCTGCTCATGTTGCGGCCACAGGCTGCAACCAGGCGCTCGAGACGGAAGCTGACGCGTTCCTTGATGCCTTCTTTCTCACGGCTGTTGACCGACAGGCGCATCTCTTCGAGCGCGTCGTGCACCAGCAGGTTGGCGAGGGTGCCTTCCTTGCCTGCGGTGGCGCTGGCTTCTTTAAGGGTGGTAGCTTTTTTCAGCGCAGCGATTTCACCACGCAGACGACGCTTGGCGCCGATCAGCTCGAAGCCTTTGGCGATCCAGATGGTCCAGGTGATGATCGACGCGATGGCCAGACCGATCATCACGATTTTCACGATGATGTCGGCGTTCTGGTACATGCCCCATGGCGACAGGTCGTGGGCCATGCCCAGGCTGTTGTCGGCTTCGAGGACTTCAGGCACATCGGCAGCGTCGACGGCTTGCACCGGATCGGTGGCGGCCGGGGTAGCAGGAGCGGCGGCTGGTGCGCTTTGCTCGGTGGCGGCTGGCGTTGCAGGTGCCTGAGCGTCGGCAAAAGCGGCAGTCGGTGCCAGCATCAGGCTGAGCAACAGAGCCGCCACCGCGCTCCAGGCGCGAGGTCGTTTGGTTGGCGAAGCGGGGAATTGATTACGTGTCATGCTGGCCGGACCTGAGATAGAAAAACGTTTAGTGCTCTTCCAGGCCTCGTGAGGCCGAGAACAAAAGTGGCCTGCATTATTGCAAGTAATTCTTGTTAACAAAAGTAATAGAGTATCTTTTTTTCCTGCATTGCTAGCCGCTCGTCCTTTGTCGGCGCTAGTCTGTGCCTTTCCGATAGGAGTTTTTTGATGTCCGCGCCTTCTGTTTTGATTGCCGGTTGTGGTGATGTCGGCAGTCGTCTGGCCGCGCAATTGCTGGCGGCCGGCTGGGAAGTTCATGGCCTGCGCCGGGACATTTCCAAGCTGCCTGACGGTGTCATCGGCGTTGCCGGCGACCTGTTCAACGAAGACTGCCCGGCGACCTGGCCGGTGGGGGCGGTGGATTACCTGGTGTATTGCGCAGCAGCGACTGATCACGATGAAGCCGGTTACCGCGCAGCTTATGTGCAGGGTCTGCAGAATGTGCTGAGCTGGCTGGATGACTACGGGCAAACACCTGAACGGCTGATCTTCGTTTCCAGCAGCAGTGTGTACGGGCAGCAGGGGGGTGAGTGGGTTGACGAGACATCGGCAACGGTCGCCGCCGGTTATTCCGGACGGCTGATGCTCGAAGCGGAGCAAGTTGCCCTCAATAGCGGGATCCCGGCGAGCATCCTGCGCCTGACCGGTATTTACGGCCCGGGCCGCGAATGGCTGCTGACTCAGGTGCGTCGCGGTTATCGCGTGGCGGTTGAGCCGCCGCTGTATGGCAACCGGATCCATGCTGACGACGCCGCCGGGTTGCTGGCATTTCTGCTGGAGAAAGATCGGCAGGGCGTGAAGCTGGAGGATTTCTATATTGGCGTTGACGATGCGCCGGCACCGTTGGCGGAAGTAGTCGGATGGTTGCGTGAATACCTGGGCGTAACCGAATGGGCCGACGATGCCAGTGTGCGGCGCACGGGCAGCAAGCGTTGCAGCAATGAGCGGGCGAAAGCCTTGGGCTGGACGCCGAAGTACCCAAGCTATCGCGAAGGTTACGCCGCGATCCTCGAAGGTAAATGCTGACCTTGAGACACCCCAAAACAACTGTAGGAGTGAGCCTGCTCGCGATGAGGCCATAACATTCAACACTTGTGCTGACTGTTACACCGCTATCGCGAGCAGGCTCACTCCTACAGGGAAGGTCTGCGTTTTCAGAGGTGGATTACTGCTTTTCGAGCAACCACTTGCGCTCACCAGCGGTGAACTGCGGTTGTTCGTCCGCTTGAGCGGAGTTCACCGCTTGCAGGATTTCCAGCTCTTTGCCTTTGCGCACAAAGATCCAGTTATTACCTTGGCCATTCTGTTGCAGCCACATGCTGTCGTTGCCATTGCTCATCGACGCGCAATCGCCCGCCAAACACAGCGCGTAGCGATCGGCACCGGGCAAACCAGACACTTGGCCATCAGCCTGGAACTGCACGGTGCTGCCTTCGCCCTGGCCACTGGCGATTGTCCAGTTACCGCCCAGGTAGGCCGAATACAGCGCACGTTCGAAACTGGCACCGATCGGCGCGCCTTCCGGTACCGGGATTTGCGCACGGTCAAACAACTGTTCCGGTTCGTTGTCGCTGGCGGCTTGCTGCAGTTGCCCGCCGTCGCGTTTCAGCTCACTGGCGGAACTGCCATAGAAGTCGACTTTCCAGGCGCCGGATTTTTCACCCAGCAGCCGTCCTTCGACGTTCTCAAAACCGTTGGTGTAGCGAGCCTGACTGGCTTTGGTGTTGACGTCCCATTCCAGATTCGGGCCGTAGGCCTGAAGCGCTTCGCGCAGGGGGCCGCCCTTGGCAGCGGCATCGATCGCCACCTGATTGATCCAGGTGCCGCTGATGTCACGGTCGGCAGGGTTGCTGGCGCAGCCGCCGAGGAAAATGGCGAGCAGCGAGAGAACTAGCGCTTTGCGCATGGTGGAATCCTTTCAAAACCTTTTCTTGCAGAGCAGTCGGCGCGGCGTTGAGGGCCGCGCCGTGCGCATCACTCGATGACCAGGATGGCATCCATTTCAACTTGCGAACCCTTTGGCAGGGCAGCAACGCCGATGGCGGCGCGAGCCGGGTACGGCTGGTCGAAGTATTTGCCCATGATCTCGTTGACCTTGGCGAAGTGGCTCAGGTCGGTGAGGAAGATGTTCAGTTTGACGATGTCCTTGAACGAACCGCCGGCCGCTTCGGCCACGGCTTTGAGGTTCTCGAACACCTGGACGGTCTGGGCTTCGAAGCCTTCAACCAGTTCCATGGTTTTTGGGTCCAGAGGAATCTGACCCGACATGTAAACGGTATTGCCAGCCTTGATCGCCTGGGAGTAAGTACCGATGGCGGCCGGGGCCTTGTCGCTGGTGATAACAGTCTTGGTCATGTATGACTCCTTGTAATGGTTGAGTTATGCACGCATGCGGGTGATGCGGATCACCCCGGTCAAGGCGCGCAGTTTCTTGATCACGCGGGCCAGGTGCACACGGTCGTGGACGCTGACCACCAACTGGACCACGCTGATGCGACCATCGCGTTCGTCCATGCTGATTTTCTCGATATTGCCGTCGGCCGCGTTGACGCTGCTGGCCAGCAACGCGATCAGGCCGCGTTGGTGTTCCAGCTCGACACGCAGTTCGACGTTGAATTCGCCGGTGACATCCTTGGCCCACGAGAGCTGGATGCATTTTTCCGGGTTGTGCCGGATTTCGCTGATGTTGCGGCAGTTGTCGAGGTGCACGACCATGCCTTTGCCCGCCGACAGGTGCCCGACAATCGGGTCGCCCGGGATCGGCGTGCAGCACTTGGCGTAGCTGAGGACCAGGCCTTCGGTACCACGAATCGCCAGCGGGCCTTCCGGGCTTGGCAACTGTTCGCCTTCGCCGAGCAGGCGGCGGGCGACCACGTAGGCCATGCGGTTGCCGAGGCCGATGTCTTCGAGCAGGTCTTCGATCAGTTCGAGGCGGTACTCGGTAAGCATCGCCTTGACGCGTTCGGCCGGGATCTTCTCCAGCGAGCTGTCGAAACCGTTGAGCACCTTGTTCAGCAGACGTTCGCCGAGGCTGATGGATTCGGAGCGGCGTTGCAGTTTCAGCGCATGGCGGATGTGCGTGCGTGCCTTGCCGGTCACCACGAAATTCAGCCACGCCGGATTCGGTCGGGCGCCGGGGGCACTGACGATCTCGACCGTGGAGCCGCTTTGCAGCGGTTCGGACAGCGGCGCGAGACGACGGTTGATCCGGCAGGCGATGCAGCTGTTGCCGACGTCGGTGTGCACCGCGTAGGCGAAGTCGACCGCCGTGGAGCCTTTCGGCAGCTCCATGATCCGGCCTTTTGGCGTGAAC
>NZ_JBIVGT010000042.1:0-4582 GCF_044748825.1 Pseudomonas sp. NPDC089741
CACCCTGCCACGGGTTGGCATTTTCTTTGGATTGAATAAGGGCCGCCCGTCGCGCGTCAGACGCTCGACAAATCCTGGGACAGCGGTCAGTTCTTATTCGAATTCGTGGTCAAAGGCCTTGTTACAGACCAATTCCATTTGGTGCGGAAAGTTGGAAGGCACCGACACCTGGGTGTCTTGAAAGCCTCGCGACTCACTCGACACCCGACTTTCTGCACAGCGCCTTATTAAAAAGTGTTCCTTAATAAAGGCTGAACAGTGCCGGGAATTCAGTGCGGGCGATTGTAGATAGGTAGCGCCCTATACACCATGTCTTATCCCGAAATAATTTTTATCCGTTCGAGCAACAATCCATCGCCATTTTTGCAAAAGTGCCGCATGTTATCGAAATCGATTCTCAACAAAAACACCAAAATTTGTAGGTGTACCCGCCTCAGTTCAGACAGCTCTGCAGCTCGTTTCTCTACGCAGGATCAGCGCAAAGCCCGATACCCCAAGGGTTCTGGCCATTTGCCAAGGCTTGTTAAAACTGCCTGATCTGGCACTTGCGTGCAAAAGCCGCAAAACGCCGAAACAGACCAATGTTTTTATGTAACAAGAGACCAATCAGGCCCTTCGCGACACCCTGCGACACAGCGCGTGTGACAACATGTCGCACACTCGCCACACCCTCTATTGCCGTTCGTCACGGTGTTTTCACCAACGCCGTGAAATGCAAAACGCCCCGATTGGCTGATCCGCAAATCGGGGCGTTTTCTGTATCGGCCAGACCGCCGATTAGTTGACTCAGCGCAGCGCTTTGCGATTACGCGAGGTCAGCAGCGGCACCAGAATCACCACCAGCACGAACGCCACCAGCGCCCATTGCGCCAGCGACAGACCGAGAATCGGCGGATACGGCGTCGAGCAGAAACCGTCGACCTGGAAGCCCAACGGGAAGATCTTTGCCAACGGCAAGCCGTCGACAATCGGCTGCAGCACATCAATGCCGCAACTCACTGCCGGATAGAACTGGGTGTACACGTGATGCCCCGCAACGGCAGCACCGGCAATCGCACAAATCACCACCAGCACCTCGAACACGGTGATGCTGCGGCGCGTGCGCATGGCCGCGCCGATAAACGCGAACAGTGCGATCAGCAGCAATGCATAACGCTGCAGGATGCACAGCGGGCATGGCGCCTCGCCCAGTACGATTTGCATATAAAGCGCGCCACCGATCAGCGCCAGACAGATGATCCCCAACAGCACCAGAAAGCGCCGCTCACGGCCCAACCGAATCGTTTCCTCGCTCATCGCGTTTCCCTTTAATGTCCATGGTTCAGCCGGCCGACGGCTGAAAGTTGTCGCAAGTCTACACCGGGGGAATAAACGATAAAGCGGTTAAGGATTCATTAACCTTGGATCATGTTTCTCAAATTCAGACCGCATAACGGCCTTCGCGAGCAAGCCCGCTCCCACATTTGACCGAGTTGAACACAAACTCTGTGGTCAACATTAGTCCACTGTGGGAGCGGGCTTGCTCGCGAAGGGGGCAACTCGGTTTCAGATCATTCCAAAGCCGAAGCCGGCCCGAAGAACTCATAACGGCTCTGCTTCTCCGGCACACCCAGTGCTTTCAGGTGACGCTTGATCGCGCCCATGAAACCCTTCGGCCCAAGGAAATAAGCGTCTACATCGCGGTGTTCCGGCAGCCATTCGCCCAATTGCTCCAGGCTCAACATGCCGACCTTGTCCGCCGCCGGGCTAACGCCATCGTCCTCGGCGTAGCAATAGAAACGCTTGAGTTGCGGATGACGTGCCGCCAGGCCATCGATCCAGTCACGGAACGCATGCACGCTGCCGTTGCGCGCGCAGTGGATAAAGTGCACCGGACGCTCGGTTTCCAGCGCCGCCTCAAGCATCGCCAGCGTCGGCGTGATGCCGACGCCACCGCTGATCAGCACCAGCGGTTTGTCACTCGCGGTCAACGTGAACTCGCCCGATGGCGGGAACAACTGAATGCTCGCGCCGACGTGCAGTTGATCGTGCAAGTGATTGGACGCACGGCCACCCGGTTCACGCTTGACGCTGATGCGGTACTGACCTTTGTTGGCCAGCGCCGACAGCGAATAGTTGCGGCGGACTTCTTCGCCGTCGAGGATCAGCTTCATGCCGATGTACTGACCCGGTTCGGCCGCCAGGATCGGGCCTTTGTCCGCCGGTTCAAAGTAGAAGGAGATGATTTCCGCACTCTCCTCGACCTTGGCCGCAACGATGAATTCACGCGCGCCGCGCCAGCCGCCGACAGCCTGTTCCTTTTCGTCATAAATAGCCGTTTCGGCGCCGATCAGGATGTCCGCCAGTTGTCCGTAAGCCGCACCCCAGGCGCTCATCACTTCGGGAGTAGCGATCTCTTCGCCGAGGACTTCGGAGATGGCGCGCAACAGGCACGTACCGACAATCGGGTAGTGTTCCGGGAGAATCTGCAGGGCCACGTGCTTGTTGATGATCTTCGCCACCAGATCACCCAACTGGTCGAGCTGATCGATATGGCGGGCGTACATCAATACCCCGTTGGCGAGGGCACGCGGCTGGTCGCCGCTGGCCTGATGCGCCTGGTTGAACAACGGGCGCACTTCAGGGTATTCAGAGAGCATCATGCGGTAGAAGTGCGTGATCAGCGCCTCACCGCCGCTTTCCAGCAGGGGCACGGTGGATTTGACGATGGCACGATCCTGGACGCTAAGCATAAGAGTGACTCCTGAGCTTGTTGAAAAGTTACCTTAGGCTTATCAGCTTTCGTGCCAACTTTTTAATCCATATAAATCAATAGTTTAAGAATTACGTAGTCATATCGACTCAAAGGGCTTTATAGTCATCGCGACTACATCTTGTCTCTTTGACTACAAGACCATGACTGCCAAATCCCTGCTGACTGCTCTGCTGCCTTTAGTCTCCGACCTGTCTCGCGAATTGCCCGAGGGCGAGCGCTATCGACGTTTGCTTGAGGCCATGCGCGCGCTGCTGCCGTGCGATGCCGCCGCGTTGTTGCGCCTCGACGGCGAATCGCTGGTGCCGCTGGCGGTGGACGGCTTGAGCACCGACACCCTCGGCCGGCGCTTTAAAGTCAGCGAGCATCCGCGTTTCGAAATCCTCCTCGCCGGGGCCGGGCCAACCCGCTTCGCTGCCGACAGCGATTTGCCCGACCCTTATGACGGGCTGGTCGACGGCCTCGACGAACACCTTGAAGTCCACGACTGCCTTGGTTGTCCTCTGTTTGTCGATGAAAAACTCTGGGGCTTGATCACCCTCGACGCGCTTGATCCCGAACGCTTCGAACCGATTGAACTCGATGCCCTGCAAGCCTTCGCCAGCCTTGCGTCAGCCACGGTCAACGCCGCCGAACGCATTGAGCGCCTGGCCATGCGTGCCGAAGACGAGCATCAACGCGCCGAGGTTTACCGTCAGGCCAGCGGCCAGCAGAACCGCGAAATGATCGGCCAGAGCAAAGCGCTGAAACGACTGGTTGAGGAAATCAATCTGGTCGGCGGCAGCGATCTGACGGTGCTGATCACCGGTGAAACCGGGGTCGGCAAAGAGCTGGTGGCGCAAGCAATCCACGCCGCGTCACCGCGCGCCGACAAACCGATCATCAGCCTCAACTGCGCCGCCCTCCCCGACACCCTGGTCGAAAGCGAATTGTTCGGCCACGTGCGCGGCGCCTTCACCGGCGCCACCAGCGACCGTCGCGGCAAGTTTGAACTGGCCAATGGCGGCAGCCTGTTTCTCGATGAAGTCGGTGAATTGTCGCTGACCGTGCAGGCCAAGTTGTTGCGCGTATTGCAGAGCGGCCAGTTGCAGCGACTGGGTTCGGACAAGGAACACCAGGTCGATGTGCGCCTGATCGCGGCGACCAACCGTGACCTCGCGGAAGAAGTGCGCAGCGGTCGCTATCGTGCCGACTTCTATCATCGCTTGAGCGTGTACCCGTTAAAGGTGCCGGCGCTGCGTGATCGCGGGCGTGACGTGTTGTTGCTCAGCGGTTTTTTTCTCGAGCAGAACCGCTCGCGCATGGGCCTCAACAGCCTGCGTCTGAACAGCGACGCCCAGGAAGCCCTGCTCGCCTACACTTGGCCGGGCAACGTGCGCGAACTGGAACACTTGATCGGCCGCAGTGCGCTGAAGGCATTGGGAAACTGCAAAGTGCGGCCGAAAATCCTCAGCCTGAGCGCGGCGGATCTGGATTTGCCGCGTGAGGTTGTGGATAACCCGGTTGAGCCGGTTGCTGGCGCTGTGGCCGAGATGCCGCTGATCAACGGTGATTTGCGCAGTGCCACTGAGGAGTATCAGCGCCGCTTGATCAGTGCCGCGCTGGAACGCAACCAGGATAACTGGGCGAGCGCGGCGCGGGAACTGGGGCTGGATCGTGCGAATCTTGGGCGGATGGCCAAGCGTTTGGGGATGAAGGGCTAGAAGCACACCCTCACCCTAGCCCTCTCCCACTGGGAGAGGGGACTGATTGGGGGATATTGAAGAGATCCGCCGACGTGGACCTGCTTTACCGAATCCATAATCGACTCGGTCGTTCAGGTCGATGTAC
>NZ_JBIVGT010000042.1:4677-47013 GCF_044748825.1 Pseudomonas sp. NPDC089741
CGATCCGCCGACGTGGACCTGCTTTACCGAATCCATAATCGACTCGGTCGTTCAGGTCGATGTACAACGCCAGACACCTCGGTCGGCTCCCTCTACCACTGGGAGAGGGCTGGGGTGAGGGGCAGTGATCGAGAGAACAGCGATCAACTCAAGCCGACTACCCGACAACTAACCTAAAGCCCCACCCGTTAACGCCGATAACCCGGCATCAATAGTTTCTGGCGATTTCCACCCTCGCCCACCACCTTTTTCCACAGAAGGTTCATATGTCTTCCACCAAAGCCCGCGCAGATTCACTTTCGCTTCTGCTGTTTACCTTGCGCAGCGGCAAGCTGATGGCGATCAACCTGCTGAAAGTCAGTGAAATCATCCCCTGCCCGCCGCTGACCAAGCTGCCGGAGTCGCACCCGCACGTCAAAGGCATCGCCACCCTGCGCGGCGCCTCCTTGTCGGTCATCGACCTCAGCCGCGCCATCGGCGAACGTCCGCTGGAAGACCCGAACGGCGGTTGCCTGATCGTCACCGACGTCAGCCGTTCCAAACAGGGTCTGCACGTTCAAGCGGTAAGCAAAATCGTCCATTGCCTGACCACCGACATCAAACCGCCGCCGTTCGGTTCCGGCGGCTCGCGCGCCTACATCACCGGCGTGACCTCCGTCGACGGCACGCTGGTGCAAGTGCTCGACATCGAAAAAGTCATCCACAGCATCGCCCCGGCTCAGATCGAAATGGCCCCGACCGACCTGACCATGGAAGACGCTGACGTCCTCGGCAACGCGCGGATTCTGGTGGTCGACGACAGCCAGGTGGCGCTGCAGCAATCGGTACACACCCTGCGCAACCTCGGCCTGCAATGCCACACTGCGCGCAGTGCCAAGGAAGCCATCGATTGCCTGCTCGATCTGCAAGGCACCGCACAACAGATCAACCTGATCGTCTCCGACATCGAAATGTCCGAGATGGACGGCTACGCCTTCACCCGCACCCTGCGCGAGACGCCGGATTTCTCCCACCTCTACGTATTGCTGCACACCTCGCTCGACAGCGCGATGAACGGCGAGAAGGCACGTCTGGCCGGAGCGAACGCGGTGCTGACCAAGTTTTCTTCGCCAGAGTTGACCCAGCGCCTGATCGAAGCGGCCAAGCACGTCGCCGCGCAAGGGCACTGAGTCTTGGTCGAGGCGTATTGTTTTTTGATGCGGCGCGACCTCGGCGAGGACGTACCGACCGCCCCATTGCCGCAAGGTATCGAACTGTCTGTTTACCGCGCGGAACTGGCGCCAGCGGTGCATCGACTGATGCAGATCGGTTTCCGCGAAGGTGGCGGCCGGGTACCAGCACTGGAAGACTGGCAGCAGCGGTTTGAAAACGATCCCGAATACGATCCGACGTTGTGTTTCATCGCTTGCGATGCCGAGGGCGTGGTCGGCGTGGCGCAGTGCTGGACGAGTTCGTATATCAAGAATCTGGTGGTGCATCCGCGCGCTCAGGGCCTGGGATTGGGCCGCGCGCTGCTGCTGAATGCATTCAAGGTGTTTCAACAACGGCGTGAAGGTTTTGTCGATTTGAAGGTGCTGGAAGACAATCTGCGGGCGCAGCGGTTGTATGAACGTGCCGGGATGTATGTGGTGCGCCGGGAGTTGGTACCGGAACTGTAAGATCAAAAGATCGCAGCCTTCGGCAACTCCTACAGAGGATCACAGGTAGGAGCTGCCGAAGGCTGCGATCTTTTGACTTTAAATCAGGCAACCAAAAACCCTTGGCAGACTCCAACCTTGGCCACTCACGACCAAGGATGCCCAACATGAAAGCCCTCACCGCAAGCCTGCTCTGCCTCTCCGCCCTCGCCTCTCAGGCCCACGCCTCCAGCCCCGACGCCTGGGCCGCTTACGACAAAAATGTACTCGCCAGTTGCACCAAAGCCAGCGGCCTGAAAAACGCCAAACCGGTCGGCACCCCCGCACAATTCGATGACCGCGTTGGCTACACCGCCGTATTGCTGCAAGGCCAATACCCGCAAAAACACATGAAAGGCCAACAGGGCACCGAGCTGTGCCTGTACAACAAACAGTCCAAAACCGCCTTCGTCACCGAGTGGGACTCGATCCGGCCGACCGGCAAAACCCAGTGACTGGCGCACAACTTGCTTCGAACCGGGCCTGTGCGGTGGTTTTCCGCCACCGTCTCACACCCTGATTGAAGACAGATCGCTCAATGAATACGACGTTTTCCTGCGTAGGCTGCGGCAAATGCTGCACCGATCATCATGTCCCGCTGACCTTGGCCGAAGCCCGTATGTGGGCGGCGGATGGCGGCCAGGTGATCGTGCTGGTCGAAGCCTTTCTCGGCAATGGCCTGGGTTTACCGGCGCACCAGCGTGAACATGCCGAACGCCGTTCGGTGGTGGTGCGCAGCGGCGCGACCGCTGCGCACGTGGCGATCACCTTCGCCGCCTACAACGTCGGTCCCTGCCGGAATCTTGACGAAGACAAGCTGTGCCGGATCTATGCACGGCGACCGTTGGTGTGCCGCATTTACCCGGCAGAAATCAATCCGCATATCCCGCTCAACCCTGCGGCCAAGGATTGCCCGCCGGAGTCTTGGGAACAGGGGCCGGTATTGATTGCGGGTGGCGAGTTGGTTGATCAGGAACTGATTGAATTGATCCAGCGATCACGTCAGGCGGATCGTGATGACATCGGTATCAAGGATGCGATTTGCGCAATGCTCGGGATTCGTACCACGGCATTGAAAGGTGACGGGTTTACTGCCTATCTGCCGAACATGAGCGCGTTTGCGTCGGCGATCGATCAGGTGCGCGCGCAACCGCCGGGCGAGACCCTGAGTGAATGGCTGTTTCATGTGTCCGGGGATGATATCGCCGGGCAGGTGCTGGCGGCCGGGGCGCAAGTGGTGAGCGAGCCGGCGCAGACTTATGCGTTTATCTCGCTGCGCGCGGCCTGATCCAGATTAACGGTGATCGAACGTCCATCGCTGGCAAGCCAGCTCCCACAGGGTTTTGCGTCGTACACAAAATGTGTGAACACCCGAGAAAACTGTGGGAGCTGGCTTGCCAGCGATGAGGCCCGCCCGGTCAACCTTGATCGCGAACTTGCCGCCGCACGCGGCAATAAAACTCAGCGTTTGCCCATAGAACGACGAGTGCCCGGCGGCGCCATGCCCGGGGTCTTGGTGTGACCATTCTTCGCGCCGTTCTTGTACCACGGCTGATTCGATTCTTTGGCGCCAGCCAGCTCACCCGGTTTGAAGGGGAACTTGAAGGCCGGAATCTCGGCTTTGGTTTCTGGGGTGTCGGCCACTTCAGCCGGGACATCGCTCACGGCGTCGTCAACCGGCGGTTGGGTTGGGGAAGTCATAAAAGCTCCGCAAAGCAAAAAGTCGGGCCCGATCAGTGAGCCGCAAAGGCGCGCAGTATACCTGTGCGCCTTCGCTCGGCACCTGAAGATTTGCAGCACACGCCGAACGGCCTACAGGTAGCTGATGGTGACGATGCCTTTGTCGGTCGAAGTCTTCAGAGCTTGATAAGTCATCGACATCGGCAGCGATTGATGGCTGCAAGCATTGCGATAAGTGTCCACATCGATTTTCAGGCCCGGTTTGATTTCGACCTGACGAGACTCCGTTGCGGACAACCCACCGACACGTCCGACCGCACAGCCGGAGTCAACGATTTGCCCGGTAAAACGGATCTCGCCGGATTGACTGCCAGGCGCGGCGAAGGTTGTGAGTGGAAGCAGGAGAAGCACGTACGGCAGAGCGGTTTTCAGCTTCATTTCAAGACACTCCCGGGGTGAGCGGCCCAGAGAACCCGGGCTACACAGAGTTTATCCGCGAGCAGGGACGGATCTTGAGAAGCATAGTTGGCAAACGAGTCCCGAATGGGGAACGATCAGTGCCTTTTTGGGACCGGTTAACGAAATGGACCAATAGAGATGTATCGCCAGTTCAGGCGCCTTCGCGAGCAAGCCCGCTCGCACATTTTGAACGCATCCCCCTGTGGGAGCGGGCTTGCTCGCGAAGAACGATGACGCGGTAGACCTGCAGATCAGGTTTGCGGAGACCCGCCGTCAGGGCGGAACCCTCAGCCGCCGTTACCGCAGCAACGGATATGTACACAGCGAAACTGACAGCGCTGACAGCCAGCCGTCACCCTCCTGACCCGCAAACAAGTTTATAAAGACACCAACCCTGCCCAAACTCCGTCCGGCGCCCACCCCGCATGCGAATCCAAAAGAACAAAGCCCTGCTCGCTACCCTATTGATCGTTCTCGCAGGCGCAGGTCTGTGGTACGCCCTGAAACCCGCCCCGACCAAACTCGCCACCCCAACCGCCATCCCCGTGCGAGTCGTGGCCGTCAGCGAAAAAGACGTCCCCCGTTACACCAGCGGCATCGGCTCCGTACTCTCATTACACAGCGTGGTTGTGCGCCCACAGATCGACGGCATCCTCACCAAAATCCTCGTCAAAGAAGGCCAACTGGTCAAAGCAGGCGACCTGCTGGCCACCATCGACGACCGCTCCATCCGCGCCAGTCTCGACCAGGCCCGCGCCCAACTGGGCGAAAGCCAGGCACAACTGCAAGTCGCCCTGGTCAACCTCAAACGCTACAAACTGCTCACCGTTGACGACGGCATCTCGAAACAGACCTACGACCAACAACAAGCCCTGGTCAACCAATTGAAGGCCACCGCCCAAGGCAATCAAGCCTCGATTGATGCGGCACAAGTACAACTTTCCTACACGCAGATCCGCTCTCCGGTCACCGGCCGCGTCGGTATTCGTACGGTCGATGAAGGCAACTTCCTGCGCATGACCGACACCGCCGGACTGTTCACCGTCACCCAGATCGACCCGATCGCCGTCGAGTTTTCCCTGCCCCAGCAAATGCTGCCGACCCTGCAAGGTCTGATCAGCGATCCGCAACGCGCCCAGGTCAAGGCCTACATCGGCGCCGACACCGATGGCGAAACCGGTAACCTGCTCGGCGAAGGTCACCTGACCCTGATCGACAACCAGATCAACGCCAACACCGGCACCATTCGCGCCAAGGCCGAATTCGACAACGCCAGCCAGAAGCTCTGGCCCGGCCTGCTGGTCACGGTAAAAATTCAGACAGCCCTCGACAAGGATGCGCTGGTCGTCCCGCCCACCGTCGTACAACGTGGCCTCGACCAACACTTCGTTTACCGGGTAAACGGCGACAAGGTCGAAGCCGTACAAGTGCAGATGGTTTACCAAGGCAGTGGCGAGGACATCATCAAAGGCGTGAAGGCCGGTGATGTACTGGTCACCGATGGCCAGTCGCGGCTCAAACCCGGTTCGACCGTGCAAGTGATGACCGAGCCGGCGCAGGTGGTGCAAGCGGAGCCGAAACCATGAAGGCGCACAAAGGCGTCTCCACGTGGTGCATCGATCACCCGGTCGCCACAATCCTGCTGACCATCGCGCTGGTGCTGGTCGGTTTGATTGCCTTCCCGCGCTTACCCATCGCCCCACTGCCGGAAGCGGAATTTCCTACGATTCAGGTGTCCGCGCAGTTGCCCGGTGCCAGCCCCGACACCATGGCTTCGTCCGTGGCCACGCCGCTGGAGGTGCAATTCAGTGCCATCCCCGGCATGACCCAGATGACGTCGAGCAGTGCGCTGGGCTCAAGCCTTTTGACCTTGCAATTCACCCTCGATAAAAGCATCGACACTGCCGCGCAAGAAGTCCAGGCGGCGATCAACACCGCCGCCGGCAAACTGCCCAAGGACATGCCGACGCTGCCAACGTGGAAGAAGGTCAACCCGGCCGACAGCCCGGTGCTGATCCTCAGCGTCAGCTCGACGCAAATGCCTGGCACCGAACTCAGCGACCTGGTGGAAACCCTGCTCTCGCGTCAGATCAGCCAGATCGACGGCGTAGGACAAATCAACATCACCGGTCAGCAACGTCCGGCTATCCGCGTGCAAGCCTCGGCGGACAAACTCGCGGCGATCGGCCTGACCCTCGCCGACATTCGGCTGGCGATCCAGCAGACCAGCCTCAACCTCGCCAAAGGTGCACTGTACGGCGAATCGAGCATCTCGACGCTGTCGACTAACGACCAGTTGTTCCATCCTGAGGACTACAGCCAACTCATCGTTTCCTACAAGGATGGTGCCCCGGTTCACCTGCGCGATGTCGCCAAAGTCGTCAACGGTTCGGAAGATGCCTACGTGCAAGCGTGGGCCGGCGATCAACCCGGTGTGAACCTGGTGATCTCGCGCCAGCCCGGCGCCAACATCGTCGAAACCGTCGACCGCATTCAAGCCGCCCTCCCCGGCCTCGAAGCAATGTTGCCGGCCTCGGTGCAAGTGAAAACCCTGATCGACCGCACACAAACCATTCGCGCTTCGCTGCATGAAGTCGAAATCACCCTGATGATCGCGATTCTGCTGGTGGTCGCGGTCATGGCGCTGTTCCTGCGCCAGCTGTCGGCGACCCTGATTGTCTCGGCGGTGCTCGGCGTGTCGTTGATCGCCAGTTTCGCCCTGATGTACATCCTCGGTTTCAGCCTGAACAACCTGACGCTGGTGGCGATCGTTGTCGCGGTCGGCTTCGTGGTCGACGATGCGATTGTGGTGGTGGAAAACATCCACCGCCATCTGGAAGCCGGCGACGATATGCGCGAGGCCGCGATCAAAGGCGCGGGCGAGATCGGTTTCACCGTGGTCTCGATCAGCTTCTCGCTGGTGGCAGCGTTCATTCCGCTGCTATTCATGGGCGGCGTGGTCGGGCGACTGTTCAAGGAGTTCGCCCTGACCGCGACCTCGACCATCATGATTTCCGTGGTAGTTTCGCTGACTCTCGCGCCGACGCTGGCGGCGCTGTTCATGCGCGAACCGGTGCACCACGCCCACGACAAACCGGGTTTCAGCGAACGCCTGCTCGGCTGGTACGAAAAAGGCCTGCGCCGCGCCCTCGCCCATCAGAAATTGATGATCGGCGTATTCGGTTTATCGCTGGCAATGGCCATCGGCGGTTACATCTTTATCCCGAAAGGTTTCTTCCCGATTCAGGACACCGGTTTCGTCCTCGGCACCACCGAGGCCGCTGCGGATATTTCCTACCGCGACATGGTAAAAAAACACTTGGCGATGGCCGAAATCGTCGCAGCCGATCCGGCGGTGCAGGCGTTTTCCCACTCGGTCGGCGTGTCCGGCAGTAACCAGACCATCGCCAACGGCCGTTTCTGGATTGCCCTGAAAAAACGCGGCGACCGTGATGTCAGCGCCAGTCAGTTCATCGACCGCATCCGTCCGCAATTGATGAAAGTCCCCGGCATCGTCCTTTATCTACGCGCCGGGCAAGACATCAACCTCAGCTCCGGGCCGAGCCGTGCGCAGTACCAATACGTACTGAAGAGCAACGACGGCGCGACTCTCGCTACCTGGACGCAACGCCTCACGGAAAAACTGCGCAGCAACCCGGCGTTCCGCGACATTTCCAACGACTTGCAACTGGGCGGCAGCATCACCCACATCAGCATCGATCGCAGCGCCGCCGCACGTTTCGGCCTGACCGCGAGCGATGTCGACGAGGCGTTGTACGATGCGTTTGGCCAACGGCAGATCAATGAATTCCAGACCCAGGTCAACCAGTACAACGTGATTCTGGAGCTGGACACCAAGCAGCGCGGCAAAGCCGAAAGCCTCAACTACTTCTACCTGCGCTCGCCGCTGAGTGGCGAGATGGTGCCGCTGTCAGCACTGGCCAAATTCGACGCACCGACCATTGGCCCGTTGTCGATTGCCCACGACGGCATGTTCCCGGCGGCCAACCTGTCGTTCAACCTCGCACCCGGCGTGGCGTTGGGTGATGCGGTGATTTTGCTCAATCAGGCCAAGGCCGAGATCGGCATGCCCACCGCCATCAGTGGCAATTTCCAGGGCGCGGCGCAGGCGTTCCAGAGTTCGCTGGCCAGTCAGCCATGGCTGATTCTTGCGGCGCTGGTGGCGGTGTACATCATTCTCGGTGTGCTTTATGAAAGCTTCGTGCACCCGCTGACGATCATCTCGACGCTGCCGGCGGCAGGCTTGGGTGCGGTGATCATGCTGTGGATCTGCGGCCAGGATTTCTCAATCATGGCGTTGATCGGCCTGGTGTTGCTGATCGGTATCGTCAAGAAGAACGGCATCCTGATGATCGACTTCGCCCTGGAGGCGCAGCGTCATCGAGGCCTGTCGCCGCAGGAGGCGATTTTCGAGGCGTGCATCACGCGGTTCCGGCCAATCATCATGACCACCCTCGCCGCCCTGCTCGGCGCACTGCCGCTGATGCTCGGCTACGGCACCGGCGCCGAACTGCGCCAGCCGCTGGGGATCGCGGTGGTCGGCGGTTTGCTGGTCAGCCAGATGCTGACGTTGTTTACCACTCCGGTCATATACTTGTGGCTTGAGCGGCTGTTCCACAGGCCCAAACCAGCGCCCGCAGCGGCGTTGGCGACCACAGACTGAGGCAGGGTCATGCGCGTTCTGATTATCGAAGACGAGGAAAAAACCGCGGACTATCTGCACCGCGGTCTGACGGAACAGGGTTACACCGTGGATCTGGCCCGCGACGGCGTCGAGGGTCTGCATCTGGCGCTGGAAAGCGACTACGCGGTGATCGTCCTCGACGTCATGTTGCCGGGCCTCGATGGCTTCGGCGTGCTGCGCGCATTGCGTGCGCGCAAGCAGACCCCGGTGATCATGCTCACCGCCCGCGAGCGCGTTGAAGACCGCATCAAAGGCCTGCGCGACGGTGCCGACGACTACCTCGGAAAACCGTTTTCCTTCCTCGAACTGGTCGCACGTTTGCAAGCCCTGACCCGGCGCAGTGGCGGCCATGAACCGGTGCAGGTGAGCATCGCCGACCTGTGGATAGATTTGATCAGCCGCAAGGCCACCCGCGCCGGCACGCGGCTTGACCTGACCGCCAAAGAGTTTTCGCTGCTTAGCGTGCTGGCTCGCCGGCAAGGTGAAATCCTCTCGAAAACTGCGATTGCCGAGATGGTCTGGGACATCAATTTCGACAGTGACGCCAATGTCGTCGAAGTCGCGATCAAACGCCTGCGCGCCAAGCTCGACGGGCCGTTCGACGAAAAACTGCTGCACACCATTCGCGGCATGGGTTATGTGCTGGAGAGCCGTGGTGTCCAGTAATTCGATTGCCCTGCGCTTGAGCGGCATGTTCACGCTGGTGGCGCTGCTGGTGTTTCTGTTGATCGGCGGCGCGTTGTATCAACAGGTCGACAAAGGTTTGGGGTTGCTGCCGGAAGCCGAGCTGGATGCGCGTTACAGCGTGCTCGAATCGGCGCTCAATCGCTTCGGCACGCCGGAGCATTGGCTGAAGATCAACGCCAAGTTGAAGCTGCTCGGCGAAGAGGACAAGCGCATTCGTTTCTGGGTGGTCAGTGGCGATCCGGGTTACGAATACGGTCAGCCGGATGCGGCGATTCGTGCGTTCGCCCAAGGCCCGCCAGGCATGCACGACATGCAGGTGGCCGACCATGCTTATCCGCTGAAAGTGCTGTTGACCGAGTTGCCGGCCAAAGATCAGCGCCCGCCGCTGCGCTTCATGATCGGCATCGATACCGAGACCTTTCACGAGACCCAGCACAACTTGCTGATCGCGCTGATCGGGCTGGCGATTGTCGGTGTGTTGATGGCTTCGGCACTGGGTTATTGGGTGGCGCGGATCGGCCTCAAGCCGCTGATCAAACTGTCCCACGAAGCGCAACGACTGGCACCGCCGCTCAGGGCCGGGCGCTTGCGTTTGTCGCCGCTGCCGCCGGAGCTGGAGCAGTTTGTCGACTCGTTCAATTCGACGCTGGAGCGGGTCGAACAGGCTTACTCGCGGCTGGAATCGTTCAACGCCGACGTCGCTCATGAATTGCGTTCGCCGCTGACCAACCTCATCGGCCAGACGCAAGTGGCTCTGACCCGTGGGCGCTCTGCCGAACATTATTTCGAAGTGCTGCAATCCAATCTTGAGGAGCTGGAACGGCTGCGTTCGATCATCAATGACATGCTGTTTCTCGCCAGTGCGGATCAGGGCAACAAGGCGACCAAACTCACCTCGACTTCGCTGGCCGATGAGGTGGCGACGACGCTGGAGTATCTCGATTTCATCCTCGAAGACGCGCAGGTTGAGGTGCAGGTCAGCGGTGATGCGCAGGTGCAGATCGAGGTCGCGCATTTGCGCCGGGCGTTGATCAATTTGCTCAGCAACGCGGTGCAGCACACCGGGGCGGGTCAGGTGATCGAGGTGCGGATCGAGGTGGAAGAGCATCAAGTCAGCATCGGCGTGGCCAACCCGGGTTCGCCGATTGCCAGCGAGCATTTGCCACGCTTGTTCGAGCGCTTTTATCGGGTTGATGCGTCGCGCAGCAACAGTGGCAATAACCATGGGCTGGGGCTGGCGATCGTCAAGGCGATTGCGCTGATGCATGGTGGGGATGTGTTTGTGCGCAGTGATCGGGGGATGAATACCTTCGGGATTTATTTGCCGGTCTGAAAAGCCCCTCACCCTAACCCTCTCCCGGAGGGAGAGGGGACTGATTGGGGGATGCTGAAGATGTGCACCGACCTGATCTTGATTCACCGAATCCATAATCGACTCGATCTTTCAGGTCGATGTACAACGCCAGACACCTCGGTCAGCTCCCTCTCCCTCCGGGAGAGGGCTGGGGTGAGGGGGTTATTTTTGCTCCTGCTGTAACAGTCATTTATGAAAATCGAGCTGTTTCCCATCGCCCGGCAACCTTATCTTTGCCCGCACCAAACAGCACTCGCCAAGCGAGAAGGTTTTCCAGATGTCCAACAGTATGGGTATTGCCAGCGCTTTCGTTTTGTCCTCATTGATCCTGTCGCCGATGGCGATGGCTGAAGAATCGCAGTCGTTCGTGGCGCAAAATGTCGCTCGCGCTCAGGCATTCGATCAGCATCAGGCCGAAGTGATGGCCAAGGCGCAAGACGCCACACAAGCCCCGCAGGCAGCAACTTCCCAGGCTCAAGCATCCGAGAAAGACAGCTGAGTCGCGCTCCGCGCCAACGTTTCCCTCGACGCGGTTGTTTGGCTCTTCCCGTTCAACCGTCGTCATTCCAGGCCGCTGCCTTTCAGCGGCCTTTTTTCGTTGTGGTCTGAAAGCCGTTTGGTTCGTCTGTAACAACAAGAAACATCGAGCGCCTCAAAATATAGAGGCGCCAGTTGACCCAAGGAGCTCCATCGCACGTGCGTTACCCAGTCCGCTTCACCCTGCTGTTCATTGCAATTGCCGCAACGATTGCCCCCGCGGCCCACGCCGACGAACCCGCCAAAGAAGGCTTCGTCGAAGGTTCGAGCCTCAACCTCAACGCCCGTAACTACTACATGAATCGCAACCGCTTGCAGAAAGCGGACGACAACATCGAGTGGGGCCAGGGCTTTCTCGGCATCTTCAAGTCGGGTTACACCGAAGGCACGGTCGGCTTCGGTATCGATGCCCACGCCATGCTCGGGCTGAAACTCGACGGCGGTGGCGGCACGGACGGCTCAAGCATCTTGCCGGTCCGAGAGAATGGCGGCAAAGCACCGGGGGCTTTCTCAACAGCCGGTGGCACGCTGAAAATGCGCGCATTCGATACCGAATTGAAGGCCGGTGATCTGTTCCTCACCAATCCGGTGATTGCCGGCGGTGACAGTCGCATGCTGCCGCAGACTTTTCGCGGCGTCAGCCTGACCAATC
The DNA here is from genome assembly GCF_044748825.1 of Pseudomonas sp. NPDC089741. Classification (NCBI taxonomy): domain Bacteria; kingdom Pseudomonadati; phylum Pseudomonadota; class Gammaproteobacteria; order Pseudomonadales; family Pseudomonadaceae; genus Pseudomonas; species Pseudomonas sp. NPDC089741. The sequence goes on from NZ_JBIVGT010000042.1 coordinate 16,428, forward strand.
ACAGCTTCGACGGCTGGCTGATCGAAGGTGGTCAGGCCAGTTTCACCAAGCCGTACAACCAGAGCGGTCACAAACGTATCGGCACGTCCTACGGCACGCTGGCCGATGGCGACGAGAGCCAGCACCTGAACTGGGCCGGTGTCGCCTGGAGCGGTGTCGAAGGCTTGACCAGCAGTCTTTATGCCTCCGAGCTCAAGGACATCTGGAACCAGTATTACTACGACCTCGACTACACCTGGCAGTTGAACGATCTGGTCAGCCTCAACCCGGGCCTGCACTTCTATCACACGCAAGATACCGGCGATGCGCTGTTCGGCGACATCGACAACAACACCTATAGCCTGCATTTCACCGTGGGTGTCGGTAGCCACAGCGTCACCGCCGCGTATCAGCGGGTCAACGGCAATACGCCGTTCGACTACATCAGTCAGGGCGACAGCGTTTACCTCGACAACTCGCAGCAATACTCGGACTTCAACGGCCCGAACGAACGCTCGTGGAAGCTCAAGTACGCCTATGACTTTGCCGGTGTCGGCGTGCCGGGTCTGACCTCGGCGGTGTCGTACTCGCGCGGCACGGTGGACCTGACCAAGGTTGACCCGGACAGCAAGGGTTACGCCAACTGGTACAGCGCTGAAGGTCGCAACGCCAAGCATTGGGAACGCGATCTGGATCTCAAATATGTCGTGCAAAGCGGCCAGGCCAAAGATCTTGCGGTACGCCTGCAATGGGCGACCAACCGTAGCGGCAACGGCTATGGTGCGATTGATACAGACACCGATGAATACCGCGTAATCATCGACTACCCGATCAACGTCTTCTAAGATCAACGTAGGAGCTGCCGGAGGCTGCGATCTTTGATCTTGATTTTAAAAACAAGATCAAAAGATCGCAGCCTCCGGCAGCTCCTACGCTTATAAGATCCTCCCAACCGACGCCCAATCATGATCGCGAGCCGTACCCCACCCGTTGCGGGCAAGACCGGACGCCCCGAACTGCTGCTGATCTGCGGCAGTTCACTGACCGTGATCGCGATTTTATGCATCGTCACTTTCCTGCTGATCCGCGAGCACACCAACGCTCGGGAATCGGCCACCCGCAGCGCCACCACCATTGCTCAACTGATTGATGCCGACGTACTGCGCACCGTCGAGCTGTACGACCTGACCCTGCAAGGCCTGATCGCCGCCGCCCAGCGCGATGACCTGCAAGACGTCTCGCCGCAGATACGCCATCTGGCGCTGTTCGACCGTTCCACCACGGCGCGCTTCAAGGGCGACATCCTCTTGCTCGACAAGCACGGCGACGTGGTCGCCGACTCTTCACGGGTCGAAGCGAAACCGGGCAATTTCGCCGACCGCGACTACTTCCTCGCCCACGCCTTCAACCGCGACATCGGCATGTTCATCAGCCGTCCGTTCAAGACCCGTTGCGATTGTGATGAAGCCAATCAATGGCGAATCAGTTTCAGCCGGCGGATTTCCTCGGACACCGGCGAATTCACCGGGGTGGCCGTGGCGTCGATGAAACTCGACTACTTCGATCAGTTGTTCAACAGCCTCGACATCGGCAAAGGCAGCACGCTGAACATCATCGATAACGACGGCGTGCTGCTGGCGCAGAAGCCTTATCTGCAAAGCGACTCCATCGGCAAGAGCTTCGGCAACCGGCCCAACGTCATACGAATCCTGCGCGACAAGGACGGCAACGGCAGTTTCACCAGTACTTCGAGCATGGATCAGCAGCAGCGCCTTTATACCTATTCACGGGTCGGCAATTTGCCGCTGACGGTGATGGTTGCGCTGTCCAGCGATGAGGTGTTCGCCACCTGGCGCCGTACAGCGGTCCTGATCAGCGGCGCTACCGGCGTGTTGTGCATTGGTTTGCTGTGGCTGACCTGGCTGCTGGCTCGCGAGTTGCGTTTGCGCCAACGGGCCGAGCGCGAACTGGCGCAACTGGCCGCGACCGATGCGCTGACCGGTGTCGCCAATCGTCGGATGCTTGATCAATCGCTGCGCCACGAGTGGTTTCGCGCGCAGCGTTCGGGGCAGCCGATGTCAGTGATGATGATCGATGCCGACCACTTCAAGGCGTTCAATGACCGGCATGGGCATCAGGCCGGGGATCAGGCGCTGCGGGAGTTGGCCAAGGTCATTTCGGCGAATGTACGGCGACCGGCGGATCTGGTCGCGCGTTATGGTGGCGAAGAGTTTTCGGTGATTCTGGCCGAGACCGACAGCCATGGCGCGCAGCAGATTGCCGAGCATACTCGTGAGGCGGTTGAGCAGTTGCCGTGGGTTGCAGGGGCTGATCGACCGATGACGGTGAGTATTGGAATCGCGACGTGGACGCCGGCGAGTGAGATGACGCTGGAGCAGTTGTTGTTTGTGGCTGACAAAGCGTTGTATCAGGCCAAGGACAACGGGCGAAATCGTGTCGTCAGTTCTTAAGATCAAAAGATCGCAGCCTGCGGCAGCTCCTACAGGGGTATGTGATCCCATGTAGGAGCTGCCGCAGGCTGCGATCTTTTGCTTTGGAAAGGGCATAAAAAAAGGCCATCCTAGGATGGCCTTCAAAAAACTAGAGAGGTTTTTTACTTACACCGCCGCAACCGGGCGCATGTAAGAGATTGGTGCGGTGCTGGCGTCATCGAACGTCACCACTTCCCAAGCATCTGTTTGCTCAATCAACTTGCGCAACAGCTGGTTGTTCAGTGCATGACCGGACTTGAAGCCTTTGAACTCACCAATCAGGCTGTTACCCAGCAGGTACAGGTCGCCAATTGCATCGAGGATCTTGTGCTTCACGAATTCGTCTTCATAGCGAAGACCGTCTTCGTTCAGTACGCCATCGGCATCGACCACGATTGCGTTTTCAACGCTGCCGCCGAGTGCGAGGTTGTGCTTGCGCAGGTACTCGATATCACTCATGAAACCAAAGGTACGCGCGCGGCTGACTTCTTTTACGAACGAAGTGCTGGAAAAATCCACGCTTGCACTTTGGGTGCGGTCCCGGAATACCGGGTGATCGAAATCGATCTCGAAGCTCACCTTGAACCCTTCGAAAGGGACGAAAGTGGCGCGCTTGTCGCCATCTTCCACTGTCACTTCACGCAGGATGCGGATGAATTTCTTGGCGGCGTCCTGTTCTTCCAGGCCTGCCGATTGAATCAGGAATACGAAGGGTCCAGCGCTGCCATCCATGATCGGGACTTCGGACGCGGAGAGCTCGACGTAGGCGTTATCGATGCCCAGGCCAGCCATGGCCGAGAGCAAGTGCTCTACCGTGTCCACTTTCACGTCGCCGTTAATCAGCGTCGTCGACATAGTGGTTTCACCGACGTTTTCCGCGCGGGCAGGGATCTGCACCACAGGGTCGAGGTCAGCGCGACAAAACACAATGCCAGTGTCGACAGGCGCAGGCTTGAGGGTCAGATAGACCTTCTCACCGGAGTGCAGGCCTACACCTGTGGCACGGATAATATTTTTCAGTGTGCGTTGTTTAATCATGGCTTGGGCCGCTTCAGCGCAAATTGCGAACTGGTATCAACAAAGGCTGGCGATGATAGCAGACCATGCCTTTGCTGAACACCAATCACCTTCATAGCCCTGATACATTCCATCAATCGGCCTGACGACGCAGGAATGCCGGGATGTCCAGGTAGTCCAGATCATCTTGCGGATTCATCTTCGCGGCAGCCGCAGCACCGGCCTGAGCCTGGTTGCGCATGACGGTCGGACGGTCCAGATCACGGTAGTTCACCGCTGGCGCTTCCTGACGGGCCGGAGCCGATTGTTGTACCTGGGAGGCCGCCATGGAGGTGTGAACGGTGTTGTCGATGACCTTTACAGGCTTCTCGATTTTCGCGCCCAGACCGGTGGCAACCACGGTGACGTGCAGTTCGTCGCGCATGTCCGGATCGATAACGGTACCAACCTTGACCATGGCGTGCTCGGAAGCGAAGGCTTCGATGATGCTACCCACGTCGGAGTACTCACCCAGGGACAGGTCAGGACCGGCGGTGATGTTCACCAGGATGCCGCGTGCGCCTTGCAGGTTCACGTCTTCAAGCAACGGGTTGCGGATGGCAGCTTCAGTGGCTTCACGTGCACGGTTCGGACCGCTGGCGCAGCCAGTGCCCATCATCGCCATGCCCATTTCGCTCATCACGGTACGTACGTCGGCGAAGTCGACGTTGATCATGCCCGGACGCTTGATGATGTCGGAGATACCGCGAACGGCACCGGCCAGTACATCGTCAGCTTTGGCGAAAGCCGACAAGAGGCTTGCGTCTTTACCGAGGATGGTCAGCAGCTTCTCGTTGGGAATGGTGATCAACGAGTCGACGCTTTCGGAGAGCATGCGAATGCCTTCGTCGGCGATCTGCATACGCTTGCGGCCTTCGAACGGGAACGGACGCGTTACCACGGCAACGGTCAGAATGCCCATTTCCTTGGCCACTTCGGCGATGATCGGCGCAGCACCAGTACCGGTGCCGCCGCCCATGCCAGTGGTGATGAACACCATGTTGGTGCCCTGCAGGACTTCGGCAATGCGCTCACGGTCTTCGAGAGCGGCCTGACGACCTACTTCAGGGTTGGCGCCGGCGCCCAGACCTTTGGTCACACCGGTACCCAGTTGCAGAATGGTGCGCGCGCCGATGTTTTTCAGCGCTTGAGCATCGGTGTTGGCGCAGATGAATTCAACGCCTTCGATGTTGCTCTTGACCATGTGGTTGACAGCGTTGCCGCCGCCACCGCCGACACCGATAACTTTGATTACCGGGCTTGCGGGGATGTTGTCTACGAGTTCGAACATTTTCCCTCTCCTTACATTCTCTAGTTTTTTCGCCTACTGCATTTTTGTTGCGGTGTTGCGGTAAAGCGTTAGAAGTTGCCTTGAACCCACTTCTTCAATCGGTCCAGCAACGGCGCCTGTGGCTCTTCGTTGCTGTAGCTGTCGCGGCTGCCGATGCCCGAGAAAGAGATCCCGTCTGACTGCTTTTGCAGGCCGTACATCAACAAGCCAACGCCAGTGGAATAAATCGGGTTACGCACCACGTCATCCAGACCTTTGACGCCGTGCGGCACGCCCAGACGAACCGGCATGTGGAAGATTTCTTCGGCCAGTTCAGTGGCGCCTTCCATCTTCGAAGTACCGCCGGTGAGGACGATGCCGGCCGGGATCAGGTCTTCGTAGCCACTGCGACGCAGCTCGGCCTGAATCAGCGTGAACAGTTCGTCGTAACGCGGTTCGACCACTTCGGCCAGGGCCTGGCGCGACAGTTCGCGCGGTGGACGGTCGCCGACGCTTGGCACCTTGATGGTTTCACCGGCACCGGCCAGCTTGGCCAGGGCGCAGGCGTAGCGGATCTTGATTTCTTCGGCGTACTGGGTCGGGGTGCGCAACGCCATGGCGATGTCGTTGGTCACCTGATCACCGGCAATCGGGATCACCGCGGTGTGACGGATCGCGCCTTCGGTGAAGATCGCGATGTCGGTAGTACCGCCGCCGATGTCGACCAGGCACACGCCCAGCTCTTTCTCGTCGTCGGTCAGCACCGAGTAGGCCGAGGCCAGTTGCTCGAGAATGATGTCGTCGATTTCCAGACCGCAGCGGCGCACGCATTTTTCAATGTTCTGCGCGGCGTTGACGGCGCAGGTGACCACGTGAACCTTGGCTTCCAGACGTACGCCGGACATGCCCAGAGGTTCGCGAACACCTTCCTGGTTATCGATCACGTAATCCTGCGGCAAGGTGTGCAGCACGCGCTGGTCAGCCGGGATCGCCACGGCCTGGGCGGCGTCGAGCACGCGCTCAAGGTCGGCCGAGCTGACTTCGCGATCACGGATCGCAACGATGCCGTGGGAGTTCAGGCTGCGGATGTGATTGCCCGCCACGCCGACGAACGCCGAGTGAATGCGGCAGCCCGCCATCAATTGGGCTTCTTCGATCGCGCGCTGGATCGATTGCACGGTGGATTCGATGTTGACCACCACGCCCTTCTTCAGGCCACGGGACGGATGGGTACCGATCCCGACGATTTCCAGCGTGCCGTCGTCGGAGACCTCGCCGACCAGCGCCACCACTTTGGAGGTGCCGATATCGAGACCGACGATCATTTTGCCGCTTTGCACGTTTGCCATGGGTCCTGCCGCGGCTGGGGGCGTGGCGACCGCGGGTGGGGCGGTCGTCGGGGGGCGCGGGGCCCGCCAGCCAACAGCGAGGCCGTTGGCGTAGCGCAGATCGATGCGCGCAATGTTCGTAATCTGGTCTTTAAGCGTCTTGTCATAGATGGCAATGAAGCGGCGCATCTTTTCCACCAGGTTGCCGCGTCCCAGCAGCAACTCGATGCCGGGACCGGAACTGCCGGCACCGGTGGTCAGGAACCAGCTGCCGCGTTCACGCAATTCCAGGCGCGCAATCGAGAAGCCCAACGGCCGCAGCATCTGGCTCAGCACCTGATACTGCTGCATCACTTGCTGCTGGGCCCGTTGTGGACCGAACAGCTGTGGCAGGTGTTCGTAGTTCGCCAGCTCCTTGGGCGTAAACGCCTGCCCCTGGTTGTTGAGCAACGACTCGTCGCCCCAACGCGCCACCGGCAGTTGCTCTTCGAGGCGGATCACCACCTGGTCCGGCCACACCCGACGTACTTCGGCGTGGGCGATCCATGGCATCTGCTCAAGCTCGGTGCGCATGCCGGCGAGGTCGATGGTGAAGAAACTCGACGCTACGTACGGGGCGATCCGTTGCTGCACTGCTTGCTGGCTGATGTAGCTCAGGTCACCCTGCACGGCGATCTTGGTGATCGGCCGGTCAGCGTACGGCAGCAAACGCGTTGCACCTTCGTACGTACCAAAGCCCAGCACGACCAGCAGCACCGGCCAGAACAGACTTTTCAGAAAGCTGAAATTGGCTTTCGGCAGGCGCGCGGACATCGGCTCTTTCGCCACCATACGGCTGGCACCCCGTGGCACCGGCTTGCGGCCGGGTGCGGGAGGCTGATGTCGGAGCTGAGCGCCTTGCATGGTCTTAACCTCGCGCCTCTTGGGTTACCGCGCCTTCAACACTGGCGGCCAGAATGGCCAGAACCAGTTGCTGGAAATCCAGACCGGCAGCGCGCGCCGCCATCGGTACCAGGCTGTGATCGGTCATGCCCGGTGCCGTATTCACTTCGAGAAACCAGAACTGCCCGTCGGCGTCCTGCATCACGTCCGCCCTGCCCCAACCGGCAATACCCAGCGCCTCACTGGCCTTGGCCGTGAGATCCATGAGTTCCTTTTCCTTGGCGGCATCCAGCCCGCACGGAATGCTGTACTGGGTATCGTTGGCGATGTACTTGGCGTCGTAGTCGTAGAACGTGTGCGGCGTACCCAGGGCGATAGGAGGCAACACCTGGTCACGCAGGGTGGCGATGGTGAACTCCGGACCTTGAATCCATTGCTCAACCAAGACTTGCGAATCGTAGGTACTGGCCGCTTTCCATGCGTCGATCAACTCGGACGCAGAACTCACTTTGGCCATCCCGATACTTGAACCTTCATGCGCCGGTTTGACGATCAAAGGGAAGCCCAGTTCCGTCGCCGCCGAAATACAATCGGCTTCGCTGCACAGCACGGCGTGACGCGGCGTCGGAATCCCGAGGCTGTGCCAGACCTGCTTGGTGCGCAGCTTGTCCATCGCCAATGCCGAGGCGAGGATGCCGCTGCCGGTGTACGGAATGCCCGCCACTTCGAGCAGGCCCTGCATGCTGCCGTCTTCACCGCCACGACCGTGGAGAATGATGAAGGCGCGGTCGATCTTTTCGCTGAGCAGACGTTGCAAAATGTCGTCGCCAACGTCGATGCCGAACGCGTCCACGCCAGCGCTTTGCAGTGCGTCGAGCACGGCGTTACCGGATTTCAGCGAAACCTCACGCTCGGCACTCAGACCGCCAAAGAGCACGGCGACGCGGCCGAAGTCTTTCGGCGCGATAGTGGAAAACAGCTTGGCGTAGGCAGCAGTCATTTCAACTTCCCCTCGACCGACGCCGCCACGGCGCCAGCGAACAATTCACTTTTCAACAGCTTCGGCGCGAGACCGCCGATATCACCGGCGCCCTGGCACAGCAGGATGTCGCCGGCACGCAGCAGCGGCTTGACCAGCGGCGCCAGATCGACGCCACGCTCGATGTAGATCGGGTCGAGCTGACCGCGCTGGCGAATGCTGTTGCACAGCTTGCGGCTGTCAGCACCGGGGATCGGCTCTTCGCCGGCCGGATAGACTTCCATCAGCAGCAGCACGTTGGCATCGGCCAATACATTGACGAAGTCGTCGTACAGATCGCGGGTGCGGCTGTAACGGTGCGGCTGGTAGACCATCACCAGACGGCGCTCCGGCCAGCCACCGCGCACGGCTTTGATCACTGCGGCGACTTCGGTCGGGTGGTGACCGTAGTCGTCGACCAGCATCACGTGGCCGCCGTCTACCGGCAGTTCGCCGTAGACCTGGAAGCGTCGGCCGACACCCTGGAAACCCGACAGGCCCTGAACGATGGCTTCATCGCTGACGCCCTCGTCGGTGGCGATGCAAATGGTCGCCAGCGAGTTGAGCACGTTGTGGTTGCCCGGCATGTTCACGGAAACATCCAGAGGCTCGCGGTCAGGACGCAGCACGGTGAAGAAAGTCTGCATGCCTTGCTGGCGAACATTGATCGCGCGCACGTCAGCGTCTTCGCTGAAGCCGTAGGTCACGGTCGGACGTTTCACCAGCGGCAGGATTTCGCGCACCACCGGATCGTCCAGGCACATCACCGCCAAACCGTAGAACGGCAGGTTGTGTAGGAACTCGACGAAGGTTTTCTTCAGTTTGTTGAAGTCACCGTCGTAGGTCGCCATGTGGTCGGCGTCGATGTTGGTGACCACGGCCACCAACGGTTGCAGGTGCAGGAAGCTCGCATCGCTTTCATCGGCTTCGGCGATCAGGTAACGGCTGGTGCCGAGCTGGGCATTGGTGCCTGCGGCATTCAGACGGCCACCGATGACGAATGTCGGATCCAGGCCACCGGCGGCGAACACCGAAGCGATCAGGCTGGTGGTGGTGGTTTTGCCGTGCGTACCGGCGACGGCGATGCCGTGGCGATAGCGCATCAGCTCGGCGAGCATTTCGGCACGCGGTACCACCGGAATACGACGCTCAAGCGCGGTCGCGACTTCCGGGTTGGAGGTGTTCACAGCACTCGACACCACCAATACATCGGCGGTCGCGGCGTTCTCGGCACGGTGGCCGATGAAGATGTGCGCGCCGAACGATTCAAGACGCTCGGTCACCGGCGAGGCTTTCAGGTCGGAACCGGACACTTCATAGCCCAGGTTCAACAACACTTCGGCAATACCGCACATGCCCACGCCGCCGATACCGACGAAGTGGATGCGACGGATGCGGCGCATTTCCGGTTGCGGCATGGCTTTCTGATTCTCAACCATGGGCCACCTCCAGACAGGTATCGACCACGCTACGGGTGGCATCGGGTTTCGCCAGACGGCGGGCCGCTTGGGCCATTTCTTCGAGTCGTTGCGGTTGCATCAAGACCTCTGTCAGGCGCGCGGCAAGGTCCGCGGCACCAGTCGTTCTTTGCGGCATCAGGAAGGCAGCGCCTTCACGGGCCAAATAATCGGCGTTGCGGGTCTGGTGATCGTCGATCGCGTGGGGCAAAGGCACCAGCATCGAGGGCAGACCGGCAGCAGCCAGCTCACTGATGGTCAACGCGCCTGCGCGGCACACCACCAGGTCAGCCCAGCCATAGGCCTGGGCCATGTCTTTGATGAACGGCTGCACCTGCGCATCGACGCCGGCGGCGCGGTAGCGCTCTGCAGTCACTTCATCGTGGTTTTTGCCGGCCTGATGAAACACTTCCGGGCGCAAATCGGCAGCGACTTGGGCCAGGGCTTCAGGTAGCAATTTGTTCAACGGTTCTGCGCCCAGGCTTCCGCCAAGGATCAGCAAACGCGCTTTGCGACCGACCAGGGCTGGTCGCGATGTGTCGAGGAACAGCTCGCTGCGCACCGGGTTGCCGGTGGTACGGCGGGTGTCCGACAGAGTAAAGGTGTCGGGGAACGCTTCACACACTCGGGCGGCGAACGGCACCAGCAACCGATTGGCGGTGCCGGCCACGGCGTTCTGCTCGTGAACGATCACCGGCACGCCGGCCAGTTTCGCGGCGAGGCCGCCGGGGCCAGTCACATAACCACCGAAGCCGACCACGCACACCGGTTTCAAGCGACGAATGATCGCCCGCGCCTGCCAGACCGATTTCAGCAGCATGAACGGCGCCTTGAGCAGCGACAGCTTGCCCTTGCCACGCAGACCGGTAGCGTTGATCCGGTGCAGTTCCAGCCCTGCGGCCGGGACCAGTTCATTTTCGATTCCGCGTGGCGTGCCGAGCCAGTGCACGCTGTAGCCGCGCGCCTGAAACTCGCGGGCACAGGCCAGCGCCGGGAACACGTGGCCGCCGGTTCCGCCGGCCATGATCAATACGTTAGCGCCCATGATTCGGCTCCTCAGCGAAGTCGCTCTCATGGAACTCCATCTCTTCGCTGCCGAGGTGGGTTCGACTCTCCCACTCGATCCTCAATAACAAGCCGAGGCAGGCACAGCAGATCACCAACGAACTGCCGCCGTAACTGAGGAACGGCAAGGTCAGACCCTTGGTTGGCAGCAGGCCGACGTTCACGCCGATGTTGATCAGGAACTGACCAATCCACAGGAACGACAGACCGTAAGCCACGTACGCAGCGAAGAACTGCTTGGCTTTCTCTGCCCACAGGCCGATGTACATGCCGCGAATACACACGAACACGAACAGCGCGACGGTGCACAGCGAACCGACTGCGCCGAGTTCTTCAGCCAGTACCGAGAACACGAAGTCGGTGTGCGCTTCCGGCAGGTAGAACTGCTTCTGCACGCTGTTGCCCAGGCCCACGCCCAGCCATTCACCGCGACCGAAGGCGATCAAGGCTTGCGACAGCTGATAGCCGGCGCCGAACTGGTCAGCCCACGGGTCAGCGAAGTTGGTCAGACGCGCCATTCGATACGGCTGCATCTGAATCAACAGCACCACGGCGCCGACCGCCAACACCACCATCAGCGAGAAACGGAACAGCCCGACCCCGCCAAGGAACAGCATCGCCGCCGCAGCCCCCATCATTACCACGGTGGCACCGAAGTCCGGCTCCATCAGCAACAGACCGGCCATCGGCAGCAGCACGATGAACGGCTTGAAGAAACCCATCCAGCTCTCGCGCACTTCTTTCTGGCGACGCACCAGATAACCGGCGAGGTAGATCACCACGAACACCTTGGCGATTTCCGAAGGCTGCACGTTGAAGAAGCTGAAACCGATCCAGCGCATCGAACCATTCACTTCGCGACCGATGCCGGGGATGATCACCATCACCAGCAAACCGAACGCACCGATCAGCATCAACCAGCCGAGGCGCTGCCAGGTAGCGATCGGAATCATCATGGTGACGATGCACGCGCCCAGGCCCAGCACCACATAAATAAGGTGGCGAATCATGTAATACAGCGGACTGCCCGACTGCGCGGCTGCCACTTCAGTGGACGCCGAGGCGATCATGATCAAACCGAGACCGAGCAGCGCCAGGCAACCGGCGAGCATCGGGAAATCGAGATCGATGCCGCGCCCGGTGATGATCGGCGACGGATACGGTTTGATGATATTGCGCAGGCTCATGCCAGTTCCTCCACAGCGCGGACGAACTGGTGACCACGGTCTTCGTAATTTTTGAACATGTCGAAACTGGCGCAGGCCGGCGACAGCAGCACCACGTCACCCGGTTGGGCGGCGGCGCGGCATTGCGCGACGGCGTCGACCAGCGAGGTCGCGCGAATCAATGGCACGGCATCGCCAAGCGCTTCGCCGATCTTGTCGGAGTCACGGCCCATCAGGATCACGGCGCGGCAGTTCGCCGCCACCGGATCACGCAGATCATTGAACTCGGCACCCTTGCCATCGCCACCGGCGATCAGGATGACCTTGCCGTCGATGTCCGCACCGAGGCCTTCGATGGCCGCCAGTGCAGCGCCAACGTTGGTCGCTTTCGAATCGTTGTAGTAAGCCACGCCGTCGAGATCAAGTACCCACTGGCAGCGATGTTCGAGGCCGGCGAAGGTACGCAGTGCCGCGAGCATGGCGTCGAACGGCAGGCCGACGGCATGACCGAGCGCCAGCGCCGCGAGGGCGTTGGACTGATTGTGTGCGCCGCGAATCTTCAATTCACGCACTGGCATCAGGTTCTGGAATTCGAAAGCGAGGTATTTCTCGCCGTCTTCTTCGCGAATACCGAAGGCCTTGAAATCCGGTTTGGTCAGGCCGAAGGTCCAGCACGGCTGGCCCTCGCCCATCAGCGGACGGCTCAGCGCGTCCTGACGGTTGACCACGAACTGCTTCGCACCACGGAAGATCCGGTGCTTGGCCAAGTGGTACGCCGGCAGACCGCTGTAGCGATCCATGTGGTCTTCGCTGATGTTCAGCACGGTGGCCACTTCGGCGTTGAGCTGGTCGGTGGTTTCCAGCTGGAAGCTCGACAACTCCATCACGTACAGCTCGACGTCGTCGCTGAGCAGATCCAGCGCCGGGGTGCCGAGATTGCCGCCGACAGCGACACGTTTGCCGGCCGCAGCCGCCATCTCGCCGACCAGGGTAGTGACGGTGCTTTTCGCGTTGGAACCGCTGATGGCCACGATCGGCGCCTGCGCGTTACGCGCGAACAGCTCGATGTCGCCGGACAGTTTCACGCCACGGGCCGCAGCGGCTTGCAGGGCCGGGGTCGCCAGCGCCAGGCCGGGGCTCACGTAGAGCTCGTCGGCACGGCAGAGGAATTCGACGTCCAGCTCGCCACAACGCACTTCCACGTGCGGATAGTCACGCTTGAGCGTGGCCAGTTCCGGTGGATTTTCCCGCGTGTCCGCCACGGCAAACGACGTGCCCCGGTTCGCCAGGAAGCGAACCAGGGACATGCCGCTCTTGCCGAGGCCGACAACGATGCGGAAGTGGTCAGAAGCGATCAGAGACACTCGTGCTCGCTCAGCTTCAGGGTGGCAAGGCCGATCAGCACCAGCATCCCGGTGATGATCCAGACACGGACGCTCACGCGCGGCTCGGGCCAGCCCGTGAGTTCAAAATGGGGGTGGATCGGTGCCATGCGGAACACACGGCGACCGGTCAGCTTAAAGGACGCAACCTGAATGACGACTGACAGGGTTTCCATCACGAACACGCCGCCCATGATGAACAGAACGATTTCCTGACGGACGATCACCGCGATCGTGCCCAGTGCCGCGCCGAGTGCCAGTGCACCGACGTCGCCCATGAACACTTGCGCTGGATAGGTGTTGAACCACAGGAAGCCGAGGCCGGCACCGATCAGCGCACCGCAGAACACAATCAGTTCACCCGCGCCCGGCACATAAGGGATCAACAGGTATTCAGCGAATTTCACGTTACCCGACAGGTAGCAGAAGATGCCGAGACCACCACCAACCATCACGGTCGGCATGATTGCCAGGCCGTCGAGGCCGTCAGTCAGGTTGACCGCGTTGCTCGAACCGACGATCACGAAGTAAGTCAGCACGATGAAGCCCAGGCCCAGCGGAATGCTGTAGTCCTTGAGCATCGGCAGGATCAGCGTGGTTTCCACCGGCGTGGAAGCGGTCATATAAAGGAAGATCGCCGCGCCGAGGCCGAACACCGATTGCCAGAAATACTTCCAGCGACTCGGCAGGCCACGCGAGTTCTTCTCGATGACCTTACGGTAATCGTCGACCCAGCCGATCGCGCCGAACAGCAGGGTCACCAGCAACACAGTCCAGACGTAGCGGTTGCTCAGGTCAGCCCAGAGCAACGTGCTGACGCCGATCGAAGACAGAATCAGCGCGCCGCCCATGGTCGGTGTACCCGACTTGGACAAGTGCGATTGCGGGCCGTCGTTACGTACGGATTGACCGATCTGACGGTTCTGCAGGGTGCGGATCATCCACGGGCCATAGCACAGCGACAAAACCAGCGCGGTCAGCACACCAAGGATCCCGCGCAGGGTCAGGTACTGAAAGACCGCGAAGCCTTTGTAGAACTGTTGCAGATACTCCGCTAGCAGCAGCAGCATTAATGTTTCTCCAGACTGGACCCGCACAGAGCCGCAACGATGTTTTCCATCGCTGCACTGCGCGAACCCTTGATCAAAATGGTGGTGTTTGTGTCCTGCTCGGCGTCGAGGGCCTGGATCAGCTCGGCTTGTGTGCCGAAGTGATGCGCCTGTTCACCGAATGCGTTGACGGCGTGAACCATGTTCGGCCCGACAGCGTAAAGTGCGGATACCTTGCCCCGGGCGTACTCGCCCACGTCGCGGTGCCCCTGCTCCGCCCAATCGCCCAACTCGCCGATATCTCCGAGCACCAGGACGGTGCGGCCGGAAAAGCCGGCGAGTATATCAACGGCTGCGCACATTGAGGTGGGGTTTGCGTTGTAAGTGTCATCGATCACGCGCATGCCGTTTTTCGCCAGTTGCGCGACAGTGCGACCTTTGACCGGTTGCACGGAGCCAAGTCCGGTGGCGATGCCGAACAACGACACGCCCAAGGCGTGAGCGGCAGCAGCAGCAGCCATGGAATTGGCGACGTTGTGGGTGCCGAGCAGGTTCAGTTGAACGCGCTCGACACCTTCAGGTGTGTGCAGATTGAAAGCCGGGCAGCCGCGGGCATCGGTGGTCAGGTCGCTGGCGTAGAAATCCGCGTGCGTGTTGCTCAGGGCAAAAGTCAGCACCTTGCGAGCGCCGGCACGGGTCTTCCAGATACCGAAAGCCTTGTCATCGAGGTTGAGCACGGCAACACCATCAGCCGCCAGTCCGTCGATGATTTCGCCTTTGGCTTCGACGATTTTTTCCGGCCCGCCAAACTCACCGACGTGCGCGGTGCCGGCATTGTTCAGGATCGCCACGTGCGGCTTGGTCAGGCCAACGGTGTAAGCGATTTCGCCCAGACGCGAAGCACCCAGTTCGATGACCGCCGAAGTGTGTTCCGGGGCCAGTTCGAGCAGGGTCAGCGGTGCGCCGAGGTCGTTGTTCAGATTGCCACGGGTCGCCAGCACAGGGCCGCGCGTGCGCAGGATGCTCGCGAGCATTTCCTTCACGGTGGTCTTGCCGCTGGAACCGGTGATCGCTGCAACTGGCTGAGTGAACGCGGCGCGGTTCAGCGCGCCCAACTGACCGAGGGCCTGACGGGTGTCCTTGACCAGCAGTTGCGGCAGCGTGCTGTCGGCGACTTCGCGCTCGACCAGCGCAGCCACCGCGCCTTTGGCGGCGACGTCGTTCAAATAGTCATGACCGTCGAAACGCGGACCGGTCAGGGCGATAAACAGTTGCCCAGGCTGGATCGCACGGCTGTCGATGCTGACGCCGTTGAAACTGGCATCGGCAGCGATCAAGCGAGCATCGAGCGCGTTGGTCAGTTCGCTGAGTTTCAGCGCCTTAAGCATGGGCCACCTCCCAAGCGGTCAGGGCGTGATCAGCCTCGACCAGATCGGAGAAGGCATGGCGCTCGCCGTTGATTTCCTGATAGTCCTCGTGACCTTTACCGGCCAGAACAACCACGTCATCGGCGGACGCGCCGGCAATCAGTTGTGCAATCGCCTGGCCACGGCCGGCGACGAAGGTGACTTTATCCACAGCAGTGAATCCGGCGCGGATGTCTTCGAAAATCACCGCTGGATCTTCAGTACGCGGATTGTCGTCGGTGACCACGACCTGATCGGCCAGACGCTCGACCACTTCGGCCATCAACGGACGCTTGCCGCGATCACGATCGCCGCCGCAGCCGAACAGGCACAGCAATTGACCTTTGACGTGCGGGCGCAACGCGGTCAGGACTTTTTCCAGCGCATCCGGGGTGTGCGCGTAATCGACCACCACCAACGGCTGAGTGCCACCGCCAAGACGCTGCATGCGCCCGGCCGGGCCTTCGAGTTTCGGCAGTACCTTGAGAATTTCGTCGAGCGCGTAATCCAGACCGAGCAAGGCGCCGACTGCCGCCAGAACGTTGCTCAGGTTAAAGCGACCGAGCAGCGTGCTGCGCAGATGATGTTCACCCTGCGGCGTCACCAGTGTGGCGCGCACACCGTGGTCGTCGAACTGCGCTTCGCGACAATACAGATACGCGCTGCTGTCGAGCAGACTGTAAGTAATCAGGCGCGACTCACGTTTTTCAGCGGCCAGTTGCCGGCCGAAATCGTCGTCGAGGTTGACCACGCGGCACTTCAGATCATTCCAGGCGAACAGCTTGGCCTTGGCCTCGGCGTACGCCTCCATGGTGCCGTGATAATCCAGATGATCGCGGGACAGGTTGGTCATCACCGCCACATCGAACGCCAGCGCGGTCACGCGGCCCTGATCCAGGCCATGAGACGAGACTTCCATGGCCACGGCTTTGGCGCCGGCCTTTTTCAGGTCGCCCAAAGTCGCTTGCACGGCGATCGGATTCGGCGTGGTGTGCAGACCGCTTTCCAGTGCGCCATAGAAGCCGGAACCGAGGGTGCCGACGATGCCGCAGTGCTGGCCGAGCAGATCCAGTGCCTGCGCGACCAATTGGGTCACGCTGGTCTTGCCGTTGGTGCCGGTTACGCCGATCAGGTTCAGGTGATGGCTCGGCTCGCCGTAAAAGCGCCCGGCGATGTCCGACAGCTGTGCCGCCAGACCTTTGACCGGAATCAGCGGCACGTCGGTGATCGGCAGCACGGTGGCGCCTTCCACTTCATAAGCTACAGCCGCCGCACCGCGTTGCAGTGCGTCGGCAATGTGCGCACGACCATCGAATTTGCCGCCAGGCACGGCGAGAAACAAATCGCCTGCGCGCACATTGCGGCTGTCCAGCGCCAATTCACGGATCAACAGATCGTGGCCGGCGTGGGGGAATATCTTGTTCAGACTTAATGACATCAGCCGCGCCCTCCATTGGCTTTCAGCGGAATGACCGGGGTGGCGTTGGCTTGTTGCGT
This sequence comes from Pseudomonas sp. NPDC089741, assembly GCF_044748825.1. Taxonomy (NCBI): domain Bacteria; kingdom Pseudomonadati; phylum Pseudomonadota; class Gammaproteobacteria; order Pseudomonadales; family Pseudomonadaceae; genus Pseudomonas; species Pseudomonas sp. NPDC089741. The sequence continues at coordinate 33,475 of NZ_JBIVGT010000042.1, forward strand.
CGTCGGCAGGTTGTCCGGGGTCACGTTCATCAGGCGCAAGGTGCCGGACATCACACGGCTGAACACTGGCGCGGAAACCAGACCACCGAAGTAACCGGCCTTGGACGGTTCATCGATCACCACAACAATCGCGTAACGCGGATCGCTCATCGGGCCGAAACCGGCGAACAACGAGCGGTAAGAGTTTTCTGCGTAGCCTTTGGTCCCGACCGAAGTCTTGCGCGCAGTACCCGACTTGCCGGCCACGTGATACGCCGGCACCTGCGCACGGAATACCCCGCGCGGCGCCTCGATCACTTGGGTGAGCATGCCTTGCATGGTTTTCGCCACGGCTTCCGGCAATACCTGAGTGGTCTGCGGCGGCTTGTCGGTTTTGATCAGGGTCAGCGGCGCGAGACGACCGTTGTTGGCCAGTGCCGAGAACGCGTGCACCAACTGAATCGCGGTCACGGAAATACCGTAGCCGTAAGACAGGGTCGCGGTTTCAGCCTTGCGCCACTCACGGTAGTTCGGCAGGTTGCCGACGCGCTCGCCCGGGAAGCCGAGGCCGGTGTCCTGGCCGAGGCCGACTTTCTGTGCCAAGCGGTAAATGGTTTCGCCGCCGATATCGAACGCGACCTTACTCATGCCGACGTTACTGGAATTGATCAGAATCCCGGTCATGTCCAGCACCGGGCCTTCGGTCCTTGAAACGTCCTTGATGGTGTACTTGCCAATCTGCAAGGTACCCGGGTACACCTCGACGGTGTCCGTCGGTTTCCAGCGACCGGACTCGATCGCGGCGCTCATCGAGATGGCTTTCATGGTCGAACCCGGTTCGAACACGTCGATCATTGCGCGGTTACGCATCATCGCCGGTTGCAGGTTGCGACGGTTGTTCGGGTTGTAGGTCGGCTGGTTGACCATGGCGAGAATCTCGCCGGTCTTGACGTCCATGATCACCAGGCTGCCGGCCTTGGCGCCGTTCTCGATGATCGCGTTGCGCAGTTCACGGTTGGCCAGGTATTGCAGACGCAGGTCAATGGACAACGCCAAGGGCTTGCCGGCCTTGGCGTTTTTGGTGACCTGGACATCCTTGATCAGCCGACCGCGCCGATCCTTGATGACCTGCCGCTTGCCGGGCACACCGGCGAGCCATTCGTCATAGGCGAGTTCGACACCTTCGCGACCGTGGTCATCGATGTCGGTAAAACCGACCATGTGCGCGGTGACTTCACCGGCCGGGTAGAACCGGCGGAATTCTTCGATGCCGTAGACGCCCGGCACTTTCAGGTCGAGCACAGCCTGGCCCTGCTCGGGAGTCAGCCCGCGCACCAGGTAAATGAATTCCTTGTTGGCCTGGGCTTCGAGGCGTTCGGTCAGGGCTTTCGGGTCCTGCCCCAGCGCGGCAGCGAGTGCCGGCCATTTCTCTTTCGCCGTCTGCATTTCCTTGGCGTTGGCCCACAGCGTGGTGACCGGAGTACTCACGGCCAAAGGCTCGCCGTTACGGTCAGTGATCAGACCACGGTGAGCAGGAATCGGAATGTGCCGCAGACTGCGCGCGTCACCCTGACCTTTGAGGAAGTCACGGTCAACCACTTGCAGGTCGATGATGCGCCAGCAGATCGCCGCGACCATCACGCCGAGCAGCCCGACCATCACGCGGAAACGCCATGGGAACAGTGCGCCTTCGAGTTTCATCATGGCGCCACCATCTTCACGTCAGCCGCGCCCGGAATGTGCATTTTCAGTTGTTCGGTGGCCAGCACTTCGATACGGCTGTGCGCGGTCCAGGTGCTTTGCTCGAGAATCAGCCGCCCCCACTCGGCCTGCGCTTTGTCGCGCACGCTGAGTTCGTTGTAGAGGGTGTTGAGCAACTGCCGGTTCCAGTGCGCGCTGTACGAGACGGCGATGGCCGACACGAGCACGCCGATAAACAGCAACAGCATCAGAAAGCTGCCGCCGGGCAGTGGCTTGGCGAAAAGCTTGCTCACCGCAGCTTCTCCGCGACGCGCATGACGGCGCTACGGGAACGTGGGTTGGCTTTGAGTTCGGCGTCGGAGGCCGTCTGCGCTTTGCCATGGACTTTGATTTTCGGTTCGAACGCAACGTGGCGAACCGGCAGGTTGCGCGGCAGGTTGTCGGCTTCGCCTTTCACCAGCTTGCGCATGAACAGTTTGACGATGCGATCTTCCAGCGAATGGAAGCTGATCACCACCAGACGGCCGCCAATTTCCAGAGCATCCAGCGCCGCTTCGAGGCCGGCTTCCAGATCACCCAGTTCGTTGTTGACGTGAATGCGCAAACCCTGGAATGCACGGGTGGCCGGGTTCTTGCCCTTTTCCCACGCCGGGTTGGCAACTTTCAACACTTCGGCCAGATCGGCGGTGCGCTCGAACGGCTTGATGTCACGACGTTCGGCCACAGCACGGGCCATGCGCCCGGAGAAACGTTCTTCGCCGTATTCCTTGAACACCCGGGCGATTTCCTCAGCCGGCGCAGTGTTGACGAATTCGGCGGCGCTGATGCCACGGGACGGGTCCATGCGCATGTCCAGCGGGCCGTCGTTGAGGAAACTGAAGCCGCGCTCAGCGTCGTCGAGCTGCGGCGAAGACACGCCGAGGTCGAGCAGAATACCGCTGACCTTGCCGCTCAGACCTTGCTCGGCAACCACCGAACCGAGTTCGGCAAAGCTGCGCTGCACAACGACAAAGCGGCCGTCTTCGGCCGCTAGCGTTTGCCCGGTGGCAATCGCTTGTGGATCTTTGTCGAACCCGATGAGCCGACCGTCCGTGCCGAGCTGGCTGAGGATCAACCGGCTGTGTCCGCCGCGCCCGAACGTACCGTCCAGATAGCAGCCATCAGGACGTACGGCGAGAGCCTCGACGGCTTCGTCAAGCAGTACGGTGATGTGGTTAAAGCCGCTATCAATAGTCACAGGATCAAATCACGCAGTTCATCAGGCATCGCGCCCGGTTGTTGAATGGCAGCAAGGTCGGCGGCAGATACCGCGTTCCATGCATCCTCGTCCCACAATTGGAACTTGTTCAGTTGGCCCACCAGCATCGCGCGCTTATCGAGCTTGGCGTATTCGCGCAAACGCGGTGGAACCAGAAAACGGCCACTGCCATCGAGCTCGAGGTCGACGGCGTTGCCGATCAATAAACGCTGCAGGCGACGGTTCTCTTCGCGAAGCGAAGGGAGTGCGCGCAACTTGGTTTCAATAATTTCCCACTCGTCGAGCGGATAGACGCACAGACATGGATCAACGGCATCAATGGTGACGATCAATTGGCCGGAACTACGCGAATCGAGCTCGTCACGGTACCGGCTCGGCATAGCGAGACGGCCCTTTGCATCGAGACTGATAGCGTTAGCTCCGCGAAACACGTCTGCGTTTCTCCAATTTTTATCGTTTTGAGCTCAAAAAACCCACTTCATGCCACTTTCCGCCACTTGCGCACACTATAGGAATGCGCCCACCACACCGTCAAGGCGCGGATTAAAGGAAAACCCTTACAGAACGGAGATTTAGGAGCTTAAAAGGAGGAGTAACGACAATCTGGCGCGGAGTTTCGACCCATAACTTGATGCAGCACTGATAGCTGCGCTCGAAAGTTAAAGTAATTTGTTAAGAGTAAGATTTTTTCGGTATTACAAAAGCGCTTCTGCTGTTGATTGAAGCAAGGTGGGAAATGGCTATTACTGCGTTTGCCGCTGCCGAACTTTCAGACCAGGCCTGCTGATATTACACAGCCCTGTCGTCTTTGATTCAAGCAGGGAAAGAAAAAGGTGGAGAGTCGATCTGTAAGCCGGGTTCTGTCTTGAACAGTCATTCGTCTACGATGGCCATCACTGGACATCTTTAGCAACCTACCCGGTCCCAGCGCGGGCCACGCCTTGGGACCCTATTTGGTCTTGCTCCAAGTGGGGTTTACCTAGCCCCGGACTGGTGGGCGGCGTGCGGTGCGCTCTTACCGCACCTTTTCACCCTTACCGGCGCCGAAGCGCTTAGGCGGTTATTTTCTGTGGCACTTTCCGTAGGCTCACGCCTCCCAGGCATTACCTGGCACTTCGCCCTATGGAGCCCGGACTTTCCTCCCCCCCCTAATTTTCATAGAAGGCAGCGACTGTCCGATCGACTCTCCGCCGCGAAGGTTAACGGCAGAGCGCCTGAAGAACAAGCGCTAAAAGCCTCAAGACCGCTATGGGCGACGGCTTACACGCCTTTCTGTTTATCCAGCGCGACCTGATACAGCACGTTTTTGCGCTCACCGGTGATCTGCGCTGCCAGCGCGGCAGCACGCTTGAGCGGCATTTCTTCGAGCAACAGATCGAGGATGCGCATCGCTTCGCTGCTGACCGCGTCTTCGGACTCCGGCGGCGTCCAGCCTGCCACCAACACCACGCATTCGCCGCGCTGCTGATTACTGTCGGATTCAACGAATGCGCGCAATTCAGCCAGCGGCAAGCCCTTGAGTGTTTCGAACGTCTTGGTTATTTCACGGGCGAGCAATGCCTGACGCTCACCGCCAAACACTTCTTCCATATCCTGCAGGCATTCAAGGATGCGGTGCGGAGCCTCATAGAAAATCAACGTACGCGGCTCTTCTTTAACAGCTTCGAGACGCGCCTTGCGCCCGACCGATTTGGCCGGCAGGAAACCTTCGAAGATAAAACGATCGGACGGCAGCCCCGCCGCCGACAGCGCAGCAATCAATGCACAGGCGCCCGGCACCGGCACGACACTGATGCCGGCAGCACGGGCCTGACGCACCAGGTGATAACCCGGATCGGAAATCAGCGGCGTGCCGGCGTCGGAAATCAGCGCAACGTTGTCGCCCGCCAGCAAACGGGTGATAAAGCGACTACCTTCATCTCGTTCGTTGTGCTCGTGACAGGCAGCCAGCGGCGTGGTAATCCCGAAGTGCTGCATCAGACGCGCCGAATGACGCGTATCTTCGGCAGCGATCAAGGCCACTTCGCGGAGGATCTTCAGAGCCCGGGCGCTGATGTCGTCCAGGTTGCCGATGGGCGTCGCCACCACATAAAGCGAGCCAGCAGCGGAATTCAAAGGACCTGGAGCAGTCAAAGCGCACACCTCGTGTTCGGTAAAAGCCGCCATTGTAGCGCGTCACGAGGCTTGCGATGCGCTCTGCCCGCCTGCGGTTTTGCGTGCAGTTGTGCGCCGCTGCAACATTTACTCCAGCTAAATTGTCCGTTTCACGCCACTAACATCGCGCCCCGGCCAGTGCTTGGGTACAATTCGACGCTAATTTGATCGAGTATCAGGAACACTTACATGATCGCTTGCCTGCGGCTGTTCACTGCCCTCTGCCTCGCTGCCTTGTTGGCGGCTTGCGCCAGCTCCCCTTCCTCCAGCCTTGGCGAACTTCCACGGACCCCGGATGCCAGCATCGAGCAACTGCTCGAACAGGCTACCCAGGCGAAAACCCCGGAAAAAGCCGCCCTGTTGCGCTTGAGCGCGGCGGACCTGGCCTATCGCCAAGGCAATGCCGGACAGTCCGCGCAGATCCTGCAACAAGTGCCGATGGAGCAACTGAAGCCAGGCCAGCAGATCTTCGCCAGCACACTGAACGCTGAGCTGGCGATGACCCGCAATCAGCCGAAAGCCGCGCTGACTGCCCTGAGTCATCCAAGCCTGCAACACTTGGGCGAAATGCCTGAAGAGCAGCAAGTGCGCACTGGCACCGTTCACGCCCGCGCCCTTGAAGCCGATGGCCAGACACTGGCTGCCGCCCGCGAGCGCGTGTTCATCGCACCGATGCTGCAAGGCGAAGCCGCGAGCAAGAACCACGAAGCGATCTGGACCCTGATCGGCTCGCTGCCAACCGACCAATTGCAACCGAACACCAGCGACGACCTCGGCGGCTGGATGGGCCTGGCGCTGGCGGTGAAATCCGCTGGCACTCTGGAACAACAGCAAGCTGCGATCGATACCTGGCGTGCACAGAATCCAAAACACCCGGCCGCAATCAACCTGCCGCTGCCGCTGACCAAACTCAAGGAACTGGCCAGCCAGCCGCTGAGCAAGATCGCCCTGCTGCTGCCGCAAGACGGCCCGCTGGCCGCTGTCGGCAAAGCTCTGCGTGAAGGCTTCATGGCTGCGCACTACCAGGCTCAACAGGCCGGACAAAAGCCGCCGGCCATCGAGTTCTACGACAGCTCGAAACTGACCTCGATGGACGAGTTCTACCGCAAGGCTCAGGCGGACGGTGTGCAACTGGTCGTTGGCCCACTGGAAAAACCACTGGTCAAACAACTGAGCACTCGTCCGCAACTGCCGATCACCACCCTTGCGCTGAACTACAGCGAAGGCGATCAAGGCCCGGCGCAGCTGTTCCAGTTTGGTCTGGCTGCCGAAGACGAAGCCCGCGAAGTTTCCCGCCGCGCTCGCGCTGACGGCCTGCATCGTGCCGCAATCATGGTGCCGAAAGGCGAATGGGGCGAGCGCGTACTGCGCGCTTTCAGCCAGGACTGGCAGGCCAACGGCGGCAGCATCGTTGCCACCGAACGTGTCGATCAGCCAGTGCAACTGGCCCAGCAGATCGCCGACATGTTCCAGCTGCGCCAGAGCGAAGCCCGCGCCAAAAGCCTGCAGAATGCCGCCGGCACCAACGTCGCCGCCCAGCCTTCGCGTCGCCAGGACATTGAGTTCATCTTCCTTGCCGCCACGCCACAACAGGCGCAGCAGATCAAGCCGACCCTGAACTTCCAGTACGCCGGCGACGTTCCGGTTTACGCGACCTCGCACGTTTACAGCGCCAGTGGCGACGTGAACCAGTACAACGACATGAACGGCATTCGCTTCTGCGAAACCCCGTGGCTGCTGGACAACAGCGATCCACTGCGTCAGCAAGTGGTTGCGCAGTGGCCACAAGCCGCCGGCAGCCTCGGTCGCTTGTACGCAATGGGTGTCGATGCCTATCGCCTGGCGCCGCGCCTGGGCCAACTCAAAGCCCTGCCGGACAGCCGCATTGATGGTGAGTCGGGCAGCCTCGGCATGACCCAGACCCAACGTGTTGTGCGTCAGCTGCCTTGGGCGCAGTTCGTCAGCGGTCAGGTTCAACGCCTGCCGGACACCCCGCGCTGATGCCTGACAGGTCAAGCTCGCAAAGCGGCAAGGATGCCGAGCGCCAGGCGCTCGAGCATCTGCAAAACCAAGGATTGCAGTTGCTTGCGCAGAACTGGTTATGCAAACGCGGCGAGCTTGATCTGGTCATGCTTGATGGCGATACAGTAGTATTCGTTGAAGTTCGCTACAGAAAAAACACCCAATGGGGTGGCGCGCTCGCTAGCATCGATGGGCGCAAGCAGCAGAAACTGATTTTCGCTGCGCAGTATTTTCTTCAGCGCGAGTCGCGTTGGGCCAATTCCCCCTGCCGCTTCGATGTGGTGGCAATCGACAGCCACCCGAATCAGCTGAACTGGTTGCAGAATGCGTTTGACTGCTGATCTGCCTCCGCCCCGGACATTTTCACCCGACAACTTTTGCTCTTTGCTTTGCGGGCTGCACATTCACGTGCCGAACAGCCGCGCCACTTAAGGTCACACAGATGGACATGCAATCCCGAATTCGCCAGCTTTTCCAGGCCAGTATCGACACCAAGCAACAGGCGATGGACGTACTTGCACCGCACATCGAGCAAGCCAGCCAGATCATGGTCAACGCCCTGCTCAACGAGGGCAAAATGCTTTCGTGCGGCAATGGCGGCTCGGCCGGCGATGCCCAGCACTTCTCTTCCGAGCTGCTCAACCGTTTTGAGCGCGAGCGCCCGAGCCTGCCGGCCATCGCCCTGACCACCGACACGTCGACGATCACCTCGATCGCCAACGACTACAGCTACAACGAAGTGTTCTCCAAACAGATCCGCGCACTCGGCCAACCGGGCGATGTCTTGCTGGCAATCTCGACCAGCGGCAACTCGGCGAACATTATTCAAGCGATCCAGGCCGCACATGATCGCGAAATGATTGTCGTAGCTTTGACCGGACGCGATGGCGGCGGCATGGCGTCGCTGCTGTTGCCCGAGGACGTCGAGATTCGCGTACCGGCCAATGTCACTGCACGTATTCAAGAAGTCCACTTGCTGGCGATCCATTGCCTTTGCGATCTGATCGACAGCCAACTGTTCGGGAGTGAAGAATGACCCCTAATCGCCTTGGCCTTCTGGCCTTGACCCTGTGCCTCGGCATCAGCGGCTGCACCTCGGTGGTGAACGCCAGCCGTGAAGCACCGATCGACGACGACCGTGGCACGCGCACCTTCGGCAGCAAGATCGACGATTCGCTGATCGAAACCAAAGTGGGTGTGAACGTGGCTAAGGCCGACCCGGCTCTGGACAACGATTCGCACATCGTCGTCACCAGCTTCAACGGCGTCGTGCTACTGGCCGGTCAAACGCCGCGCGCAGACTTGAAAGCGAAGGCTGAGCAGGCGGCAGCCGCCGTTCAACGGGTAAAAACCGTGCATAACGAACTGCAGGTCATACCGCCGTCCGGCTTCCTGGCGCGCCAGAATGACACCTGGCTGACCTCCAAGATCAAGACGCAGATGCTCACCGACGCCAGCATCCCCGGCTCGCGCATCAAGGTCGTGACCGAGAACGGTATCGTCTACTTGCTGGGTCTGCTGACCAAACAGGAAGCTACTCAGGCAACCAATCTGGTGCAGGGTGTTTCCGGCGTACAGAAGATCGTCAAACTCTTCGAATACATCGACTGATACACATCTCCGTGTAGGAGCTGCCGAAGGCTCGGGCCGCGATGGACGATCTTTTGATCGTGATCTTTTTAAAGCAAGATCAAAAGATCGCAGCCTTCGGCAGCTCCTACAGTTTTGAGATGTGATGAAATTTTGAGATATGTATGCAGTTTTGAGATGTGTATGCATTTTTGAGACGCGCATGAAAAAGGCGATCCATCCGGATCGCCTTTTTTTATTTCACCACTTTCAGGCTTGGCCGGCCGCTTGGACGCGGTGGCTCACTGTCCGGTGGTGGCAAGTCGTCATCCGACTCGATGTCGTCTTCGTCACCCATTGGCGACTCGAGATCGAACACCATGCCCTGACCGTTCTCCCGGGCGTAGATCCCGAGAATAGCACTGATCGGCACGTACAAGCTGTGCGGAACACCACCGAAGCGACCTTCGAAGGTCACCACGTCGTTGTCCATGTGCAGATGACGCACGGCGCTCGGCGAGATGTTCAGGACAATCTGCCCGTCACTGGCGAAACCCTGTGGCACTTGCACCGCCGGGAATTCGGAATTGACCAGCATGTGCGGGGTGCAATCGTTATCAACAATCCACTCGTAGAGCGCGCGGACCAGATAAGGTCGACTGGAGTTCATAGCGGCTCCTTAAGCCTTAGCGCATATCGCGTTCGACACCAGACAGACTCGCCTGGAAAGCCTCACGCGCAAACGAGCGCTCCATATAATCAAGCAGCGGCTTGGCTGGCCGCGGCAGTTCAATACCCAGAATCGGCAAACGCCAGAGTATTGGCAATAGGCAGCAATCCACCAGACTTTGTTCCTCACTGAGGAAAAATGGCTTGTCGGCAAACAGCGGCGACACGCCCGTCAGGCTTTCACGCAATTCCTTGCGCGCCACGACTCGCGCGGCCTCTTTGCTTTTCGGATCCAGGATCAGATCCACCAGACCACACCAGTCACGCTGAATACGGTGAATCAGCAGACGGCTGTTGGCACGCGCCACCGGATAAACCGGCAGCAATGGCGGGTGCGGGTAACGCTCATCCAGATATTCCATCACCACGGTCGACTCCCACAACGCCAGGTCACGATCGACCAGCGTAGGCAGACTTCCGTAAGGGTTCACCTCAATCAGTTTAGGCGGCTGGCGACCAGCCTCCACATAAATGATTTCGGCGCTGACACCCTTCTCTGCAAGCACGATGCGCACTCGGTGGGAATAGTGGTCGGCGGGGTCGGAGTAACAGGCCAACCGATTGGTCACGCCCATGGCGATCCTCCTCGCTTGTTGAATTTGTCGGAACCGGAAAAACGCGCGCGCCCAGAGGGCGCCTCCCGCAGCACCTGGCGAACCAGACGCTACGTTATTGGAGGCGCCCTTGGGCGCGCGCGATTAACAGCAATGCTTGAAGCGTATCAGTGCACGTCTTTCCAGTATTCACGCTTGAGCAGGTAGGCGAACACAAAGAAGAACGCCAGGTACAGCAAGACATAAGTACCGATGCGCTGATGTTGCAGCTTAACCGGGTTAGCCGAGTAAGCCAGGAAGGTTACCAGATTCTTGACCTTCTCATCGAACTGCTCTGCATTCAGAGTACCGGTCTTCGGCACGATGGTCAGCTGATCACACGCTTCATGCGTCAAAGGCGTACCGGTCAGCGGATCGTATTGCTTCTTGCCGTCCTCGACGATCTGCACCTGCTTGCAGCCGACGACCTGACGACCTTGCAGGCCGACCAGTACGTTAGGCATGCCGACGTTCGGGAAGACCTTGTTGTTCACCCCCCAAGGACGTGCCGGATCTTCGTAGAACGAGTGCAGGTAACCGTAGAGCCAGTCGGTACCACGAACGCGAGCCACCAGGGTCAGGTCCGGTGGCGCCGCGCCGAACCAGGTCTTGGCGTCGGCCGGCTGCATGCCGATGTTCATGTGATCGCCGATCTTCGCGCCGGTGAACACCAGTTTTTCCAGCATCATTTCGTGCGGGATACCGAAGTCATCGGCAACCCGCTCGTAACGCTGGAACTTGGCACTGTGGCAACCCATGCAATAGTTGGCAAAGGTCCGCGCGCCATCCTGCAGGGCAGCCTTGTCGGAGACGTCGATGTCGACTTTTTCCAGTTCCGGACCACCATGCTCGGCAGCGAAAGACAGGACAGGCAAAGCAGCAAAAATCAGAGCAAAAAATAACTTTTTCATCAGCCAGTCACCCTTTCCGGAACCGGTTTGGTCTTCTCGAGCCGGGTGTAGAACGGCATCAGAATGAAGTAGGCGAAGTACAGGAAGGTGCAGACCTGCGATACCAGAGTGCGCTCCGGCGTCGGGGCCAGTACGCCCAGAATGCCGAGGATCACGAACGAAATGCAGAACACCAGCAGCCAGATTTTGCTCATCCAGCCTTTATAGCGCATCGACTTGACCGGACTGCGATCCAGCCATGGCAGCACGAACAGCACCGCAATCGCCGCGCCCATGGCGATGACGCCCATGAGTTTGTCGGGGATCGCTCGCAGGATTGCGTAGAACGGCGTGAAGTACCAGACCGGCGCAATATGCTCCGGCGTCTTGAACGGGTTGGCTTGCTCGAAGTTTGGTTTTTCGAGGAAGTAGCCGCCCATTTCCGGAAAGAAGAACACAATAAAGCAGAAGATAAACAGGAACACTACGACACCGACAATGTCTTTCACGGTGTAGTACGGGTGGAAGGCAATGCCGTCCAGCGGGATGCCGTTTTCGTCTTTGTGCTTCTTGATGTCGACGCCGTCAGGGTTGTTCGAACCGACTTCGTGCAGCGCCAGAATGTGCAGCACCACCAGGCCGAGAATGACGATCGGCAGAGCGACGACGTGCAAGGCGAAGAAGCGGTTGAGGGTAATGCCCGAGATCAGGTAGTCACCACGAATCCACTGAGTCAGGTCGTTACCGATGACCGGTATCGCACCGAACAGCGAGATGATCACCTGGGCACCCCAGTAGGACATCTGACCCCATGGCAGCAGGTAACCCATGAAGGCTTCCGCCATCAGCGCCAGGTAAATCAGCATGCCGAAGACCCAGACCAGCTCGCGCGGTTTCTGGTACGAACCGTAGAGCAAGCCACGGAACATGTGCAGATAAACCACGATGAAGAACGCCGAGGCGCCGGTCGAGTGCAACAAACGCAGGATCGAGCCGTACTCGACGTCGCGCATGATGTATTCGACGGAAGCGAATGCCTCCTCTGCCGACGGCGTGTAGCTCATCGTCAGCCAGACACCGGTGACGATCTGGTTGACCAGCACCAGCAACGCCAGGGAGCCGAAAAAGTAGAAGAAGTTGAAGTTTTTTGGCGCGTAATACTTGCTGAGATGGTCTTCCCACATTTTGGTCGCAGGAAAGCGCGCATCAACCCAATCCATGAACTTGCTCATCACGCTTTCTCCGTATCGACGCCAATGACAATCAGGTCATCGGTCTCATAGGAATGCGGGGGAACTGGCAGGTTCAAAGGCGCAGGTTGCGACTTGTAGACGCGGCCAGCCAGAGCGTCGCGCGACCCGTCGCAAGGGCAGAAATAACCGCCTACCCAGTCTTTACCCAGATCCGCAGGTGCCACTTCGGGACGGAAGGTCGGTGAGCAACCCAGGTGTGTGCAGATCCCGATCAGCAGCAGAATTTCCGGCTTGATCGAACGCACTTCAGGATCGACATAGGTGGGTTGCGTGGAGTTTTTGGAATCCGGATCGGAGAGCTGGCCCTCGATCTTTTTCAGATTATCCAGGATTTCCTTGGTACGGCGGACAATGAACACCGGCTGGCCGCGCCACTCAGCAATCATCTGCTGTCCTGGCTCGATCTTGCCGACATTCACTTTCACCGGTGCACCGGCGGCTTTCGCCTTGGCACTGGGAAACCATGACCCCACGAACGGGACCGCAGCCCCCACCGCTCCTGCAGCACCCACCACGGATGTGGCTGCTACCAAGAAGCGACGCCGGCCTGCATTCACGCCGTCATTGCTCATTCAGTCCTCTCCCATCAGCTTTGTGGCCTGTTAAATCAGGCATCTACTAAATAAATCAATGTTACTTATAAAAATTTTGCCGAATGGTAATGAAAAGCCCCAATTCTGACAAGGGAATTACCCGGAGCTCTCACCCTCAAGCCTTGCAGTATAGGGGGTCTACGAATGTGGCAAGTTGTCACAGCGCAATTCTTTTGATAAATCGCAGGCATAAAAAAACGCCCGCTTCCGTGAGGAATCGGGCGTTCTTTTTGAACGTAGAAGCGGAATTAACGCTTCGAGTACTGCGGACGCTTACGCGCTTTACGCAGACCAACTTTCTTACGTTCAACTTCACGGGCGTCGCGAGTAACGAAGCCAGCTTTGCGCAGAGCGCCACGCAGGGTTTCGTCGTAGTCCATCAGAGCGCGAGTGATGCCGTGGCGGATTGCGCCAGCTTGACCACTTACACCACCGCCGATCACGGTGACGTAGATGTCGAACTTCTCGACAGTCTCAGTCAGCTCCAGCGGCTGGCGAACTACCATGCGGGCAGTTTCGCGGCCGAAGAAGTTTTCCAGCGAACGGTTGTTGATGGAGATGTTACCAGTACCCGGACGCAGGAAAACGCGTGCGGTTGCGGTCTTGCGACGGCCAGTGCCGTAATTTTGAGTCGCCGACATAATGTACTATTCCGTTAAAACTTCAGTTCTTGGGGCTGCTGAGCAGTATGTGGGTGTGCAGCGCCCGCATAGACTTTCAGCTTACGGTACATGTCGCGACCCAGTGGGTTTTTAGGCAGCATGCCTTTAACCGCGGTCTCGATCACGCGCTCAGGGG
>NZ_JBIVGT010000043.1:0-46395 GCF_044748825.1 Pseudomonas sp. NPDC089741
GAATGTCAGATCTTCGTTGATCATTTTCTGGGTTTTTTCAAGGTTGATGATGTGAATCTTGTTACGCTCGCCGAAAATGTACTTACCCATTTTCGGATTCCAGTAACGGGTTTGGTGACCGAAGTGCACACCGGCCTTCAGCATATCGCGCATATTGACTTGGGACATGATAGTTCCTTAATAAGTCGGGTTTGGCCTCCACGTATCCCAATGACCAACCAGTGGCATAAAGCCAAAAGCACCCAGGTCATCGTGTCGACACGTGTGTGGATTTAAGCCTTTCGGGGTATCCCCGGAAAGCGGCGCATTTTATACCACAGGGTGCGCAGAAACGGAACCCGAAATCTGTATTCGCACCAAGGACATGGGCGCAGCCCCCTTGGAATCGGCTCCGAACGCACCACTGTATAGAGAGAAGCGATGCACGCAGGCACTGAATTGCGCCGTGCGTCTGTTAGAATCGCGTTTTTCAGGGTCGCAAAACGCACACCTGCCACCCTATTCGTATCAGCAAGCGCCGCCGAGCGCAGAGAGAGCCTGTATGACCGTCAACCTCAAAACCCCCGAGGACATCGCTGGCATGCGTGTCGCCGGCAAACTGGCCGCCGATGTGCTGGAAATGATTGCCGAACACGTCAAACCGGGCATCACCACCGATGAGCTGAACCAGATCTGCCACGACTACATCGTCAACGTGCAGCAAGCCATCCCTGCCCCGCTCAACTACAAGGGCTACCCGAAGTCGATCTGCACTTCGATCAACCATGTGGTCTGCCACGGCATCCCGAACGACAAGCCGCTGAAAAACGGCGACACCCTGAACATCGACGTCACCGTGATCAAAGACGGTTACCACGGCGACACCAGCCGCATGTTCCACGTCGGCGAAGTACCGGTGTGGGCCGAGCGCCTGTCGCAGATCACTCAGGAATGCATGTACAAGGCGATCGAGATCGTCAAACCCGGCTGCCGCCTTGGCGACATCGGCGAAGTGATCCAGAAGCACGCGGAAAAGAACGGTTTCTCGGTGGTCCGCGAGTTCTGCGGTCACGGCATCGGCAAGGTGTTCCACGAAGAGCCGCAGATTTTGCACTACGGCCGCGCTGGCACCGGCATGGAACTGAAGGCCGGCATGACCTTCACCATCGAGCCGATGATCAACCAGGGCAAGGCCGACACCAAAGTATTGGGCGACGGCTGGACCGCGATCACCAAGGACCGCAAGCTCTCGGCACAGTGGGAACACACCCTGCTGGTGACCGATACCGGCTACGAGATCTTCACCCTGCGCGCCGACGACACCATCGCGCGCATCTCGGCCTGATCCACACAACGCTCCCAGCCTTATAGAAGGAAAGCCAATCGATGCCGCAGGTGGATCCCGAACTCTTCGACCGCGGCCAGTTCCAGGCTGAACTGGCTCTCAAAGCGAGTCCTATCGCGGCGTTCAAGAAGGCGATCCGCCAGGCTCGCGAAGTGCTCGACGCGCGTTTTCGCAATGGCCGCGACATCCGTCGGCTGATCGAAGACCGTGCCTGGTTCGTCGACAATATCCTGCAAAAGGCCTGGGACCAGTTCAACTGGAGCGAAGACGCCGACATCGCGCTGGTCGCGGTCGGCGGTTATGGTCGCGGCGAGCTGCACCCCTATTCCGACATCGACCTGCTGATCCTGCTGGACAGCGCCGATCACGAAATTTTTCGCGACTCGATCGAGCGCTTTCTGACGCTGTTGTGGGACATCGGCCTGGAAGTCGGCCAGAGCGTGCGCTCGGTCGACGAATGCGCCGAAGAAGCCCGCGCCGACCTGACGGTGGTCACCAACCTGATGGAAAGCCGCACCATTTGCGGCCCCGAGCGTCTGCGCCAGCGCATGCTCGATGTCACCAGCACTGCACACATGTGGCCGGCCAAGGAGTTTTTCCTGGCCAAGCGCGCCGAACAGAAGGCCCGCCATCACAAGTACAACGACACCGAATACAACCTGGAACCCAACGTCAAAGGCTCGCCCGGCGGACTGCGGGATATTCAGACGATCCTCTGGGTGGCCCGACGTCAGTACGGCACGCTTAACCTGCGCGCCCTCGCCGGCGAAGGCTTTTTGGTCGAGAGCGAAAACGCCCTGCTCGCCTCCTCCCAGGAATTCCTCTGGAAAGTGCGTTACGCCCTGCACATGCTTGCCGGGCGTTCAGAAGATCGCCTGCTGTTCGATCATCAACGCACCATCGCCGGCCTGCTCGGTTTTGAAGGTGACGACGCCAAACAGGCGGTCGAAAACTTCATGCAGCAGTATTTCCGCGTGGTGATGAGCATTGCCCAGCTCAGCGACCTGATCATCCAGCACTTCGAGGAAGTCATCCTCGCACCAGAAGACGAAGCGCCGCCGCAACCGATCAATTCGCGCTTCCAGCTGCACGACGGCTACATCGAAGCGCGCAACGACAACGTGTTCCGCCGCACGCCATTTGCCATGCTGGAAATCTTCGTGCTGATGGCCCAGCAGCCAGATATCAAAGGCGTGCGCGCCGACACCATTCGTCTGCTGCGCGAGCATCGTCACCTGATCGACGACAACTTCCGTAACGATATTCGCAACACCAGCCTGTTCATCGAGCTGTTCAAGTGCAAGATCGGCATCCACCGCAACCTGCGCCGAATGAACCGTTACGGGATTCTCGGGCGTTATCTGCCGGAGTTCGGCTTTATCGTCGGGCAAATGCAGCACGACCTGTTCCACATCTATACGGTCGATGCGCACACGCTGAACCTGATCAAGCACCTGCGCAAATTGCAGTACACCCAGGTCTCGGAGAAATTCCCGCTGGCCGCCAAGCTGATGGCCAAGCTGCCCAAGCCCGAGCTGATCTACATGGCCGGTCTGTACCACGACATCGGCAAGGGTCGGCACGGCGATCACTCGGAGATCGGCGCGGTCGATGCCGAGGCGTTCTGCCAGCGCCACCAGTTGCCGGTGTGGGACAGTCGCCTGATTGTCTGGCTGGTGCAAAACCACCTGGTGATGTCGACCACCGCCCAACGCAAGGACTTGTCCGATCCGCAAGTGATTCACGATTTCGCCCTGGCGGTCGGCGATGAAACCCGTCTCGACTACCTCTACGTGCTGACCGTGGCCGACATCAACGCGACCAACCCGACGCTGTGGAACTCATGGCGCGCCAGCCTGCTGCGCCAGCTCTATACCGAGACCAAACGCGCCTTGCGCCGGGGCCTGGAAAACCCGGTGGATCGCGAAGAGCAGATCCGTCAGACCCAGAGCGCGGCACTGGATATTCTGGTGCGTGGCGGAACCGATCCGGACGACGTCGAGCAGTTGTGGGCGCAGTTGGGCGATGACTACTTCCTGCGGCACACGGCGGGCGACGTGGCCTGGCACAGCGACGCGATCCTCCAGCAGCCGGTCGATGGCGGTCCGCTGGTGCTGATCAAGGAAACCACCCAACGCGAATTCGAGGGCGGCACGCAGATCTTCATTTATGCACCGGACCAGCATGACTTCTTCGCCGTAACCGTGGCGGCGATGGATCAGCTCAACCTGAACATTCATGACGCCCGAGTCATCACCTCGAGCAGCCAGTTCACCCTCGACACCTACATCGTGCTCGACAACGAAGGCGAATCCATCGGCGACAACCCGGCGCGGGTCAAACAGATCCGCGACGGCTTGACCGAAGCGCTGCGCAACCCGGACGACTACCCGACGATCATCCAGCGCCGGGTGCCACGCCAGCTCAAGCATTTCGCGTTTGCGCCGCAGGTGACCATCCACAACGACGCGCAGCGTCCGGTGACCGTGCTGGAACTGACCGCGCCGGACCGGCCGGGCCTGCTGGCACGGATCGGCGGGATTTTTCTCGAGTTCGACCTGTCGCTGCAAAACGCCAAGATTGCGACCCTGGGCGAGCGCGTGGAAGACGTTTTCTTCATCACCGACGCGCACAACCAGCCGCTGTCCGACCCGCTGCTGTGCAGCCGCTTGCAGGACGCAATCGTTGAGCAGTTGAGCGTCAATCAGGAACCGGATATCAAGCTTTCGCGTATCAGTATTTGAATTAGTAACTATTACTCCGGTGGGAAGGAAGACTCCGATACCAGCCTGCTCAACAAACCCCTGTAGGAGTGAGCCTGCTCGCGATAGCGGTTCATCAGCTTGCATAGATATTGAATGAGCCATCCTCATCGCGAGCAGGCTCACTCCTACAGGTTTGTGTAAGGCGCGCATTGAAGCAATCCCTCCCACATTAAAAGAGGCCCCAATGAACAACGCTCTGAACCAGCTCCAGCCTTACCCGTTCGAAAAGCTCCGCGCCCTGCTCGGCACCGTGACGCCGAACCCGGACAAACGTCCGATCGCCCTGTCGATCGGCGAGCCGAAACATCGCTCGCCAAGCTTTGTCGCCGAAGCGCTGGCGAACAATCTGGATCAGATGGCGGTTTATCCGACCACGTTGGGCATCCCGGCCCTGCGCGAAGCCATCGCTGGCTGGTGCGAGCGGCGTTTTGGCGTGCCGAGCGGCTGGATCGATCCGGCGCGCAATGTGCTGCCGGTCAACGGCACCCGCGAAGCGTTGTTCGCCTTCACCCAGACCGTGGTCAACCGTGGCGATGATGCGCTGGTCGTCAGCCCGAACCCGTTCTATCAGATCTACGAAGGCGCCGCGTTCCTCGCCGGGGCCAAGCCGCACTATCTGCCGTGCCTCGACGAGAACGGCTTCAACCCGGATTTCGATGCCGTTTCTCCCGACATCTGGAAGCGCTGCCAGATCCTCTTCCTGTGCTCGCCAGGCAACCCGACCGGCGCGCTGATTCCGGTCGATGTGCTGAAAAAACTCATCGCCCTGGCTGACGAATACGACTTCGTGATCGCCGCCGACGAGTGCTACAGCGAGCTGTATTTCGAAGAACAGACCCCGCCGCCGGGCCTGCTGACGGCCTGCGTTGAATTGGGTCGCAAGGATTTCAAGCGCTGCGTGGTGTTCCACAGTTTGTCCAAGCGCTCCAACCTGCCGGGCCTGCGTTCCGGTTTCGTCGCCGGCGACGCCGATATCCTCAAGGGTTTCCTGCTCTATCGCACCTACCACGGCTGCGCGATGCCGGTCCAAACCCAACTGGCCTCCGTCGCCGCCTGGAACGACGAAGTCCACGTTCGCGCCAACCGTGCGCTGTACCGCGAGAAGTTCGACGCGGTACTGGCAATCCTCAGCCCGGTGATGGACGTTCAGCGTCCTGATGGCAGTTTCTACCTGTGGCCGAATGTGCAGGGTGACGATGCTGCGTTCTGCCGGGACCTGTTCGAACAGGAACACGTGACCGTAGTCCCGGGTTCTTACCTGTCCCGCGATGTCGACGGAGTCAACCCGGGTGCAGGTCGCGTGCGGATGGCACTGGTTGCGCCGCTGGCAGAATGTGTCGAGGCTGCGGAACGTATCCGCGACTTCATCAAGCGCCGCTAACTAACGTTTATATATTCCCGCACGATGCAATGTCGTGCGGGAACAAACACCACGCAACATATCAACTCCCCGCATCGTCTTCCTATCTTCAGCCCCGACACTTACTCTGTCCGTCAGGCCGAACCCGGTTATTTAAAAAAACAAATTCCACGCCCCCCAAAAAAAACAACAAAGCGTCTATTACGGAAAGTTATTCATGGATGATATTAAAGATTGTTTTGTTAAAGCGCCCAAAGACATTAACGCGTCTTACCAAACGGCCATTGAGGAGAATCCCGCCAACCGCGGTGCGCCCAGCGGTCGGCAGAAAAGAGCCGTGTTCAAGCATCGCAAACTCTGGACACCCGGCCGAACCCTGCGCATTCGCGTGCTGGCCGGTGACGCGGCCTACAAGCAAGCCATTCGCGCGGCCGCAGAGACATGGACTGCTTTTATCAATCTCAACTTCGACTTTGTCGATGACGGTGATGCCGAGATTCGTATATCCGATGACGGCGGAGCCTACTGGTCGCTGATCGGCACTGACGCATTAACCATTGATGATCAAAGCGAAGCCACTATGAATCTTTCGCCCGATCACAACTTGTCGCTCAAGTTCTTCATGGCCAATGCCATACATGAGTTCGGTCATGTACTGGGTGCCGAACATGAACATCTGCATCCACAGATGACCATTCCCTGGGACAAGCAAGCCGTCTACGAGCACTTTGGCGCAGAAGATGATCTGGCCCGCAGCAGCATCGACGAGCGTTATTTCAATCTTCTCGATGCCAGTGAAGTCGACAACTCGGCTTACGACCCAAAGTCCATCATGCACTACGCCATCCGCCAGAGCTGGACTCAGGGTGACTTCCAGATTCACCTGAATCTGCAGCTCAGCGACAAAGACAAGGCTTTCATATCCGCAGCTTATCCACAGCCCGATGCCTGACAGGACGTCAGGTTTCATCAAAACCACTCACTTCATGCATCACTTAAAAAGGATTTCAAGAATGCCAGACTGCAAAATCTGTACGACACTGCCGCCGAAAAGCCAAAGTCTTTCCTATCAGGCCGCGCTTGCCGAAAACCCTGCCAACGTCAGCAGACAGGGCATTTCCTTACTGGGCGTGGCCCTTGATGGAAAGGTATGGAAAGCGTTCAGGACGCTTAGCGTCACGTTTCTCGATAACCTGACGAACGACGAGCAAAGGCAGTATCGGGAAGTCATTCGGGAATGGGGCAACCATATCAATCTGGATATCGCGTTCACGAGCGAGCGCGATGCCGACATTCGCATCAAGACCAAAACCAGTGACAACAGCTCTGCCGTTGGCACAGACGCACTCACCGTCGATGTGCAGAATCCAACGATGTACATTGCCGAAAAGCCAGGCAGCAGCAGATTCAGAACGGTATTACTGCACGAGTTCGGCCACGCCTTGGGCTTCGAACACGAGCATTTGCACCCGTACGCCAACATCCCCTGGAACAAGCAAAAGGTTTACGACCACTTCACGCGACTCGGCATGAGCAGAGCCGCTATTGACGAAAACTTCTTCACCAAGATCAATCAAAAGATGTCTGTGACCGCTTATGATCAAAAGTCGATCATGCACTACCCGATAGAAAAAACCTTCACCGACGGAGTATTTGAGGTCACTGAAAACACCGAACTAAGTAGATTGGATATACACATGGCGCGAACCGTTTATCCCCGATAAAACCAGCAATCCGATCAACACCCATGCGGGACTACTTCAACACCCCCAGATTGGCCTCACTCAAATCAAGCTCACCTAATACCTCGCGCAATACGTCATCACCGATCTGGTGATGACGGCTGAGGCTGTAGAGTTCCAGACGTTGCGCGCGAAGTGCCTTGAGGCGTAAACGACGCTCGAGCAGATCCATCTGAAACGCCAGGGCCTGTGCTTCGGCCGAGTCGTTGAAGACATCGAGCTGATGGCGGTACTCGGACATGATCCGCGCCTTGAGTTCTGCCGCGAGTGCGGCCTGCGCTGCATCCTGCGGGCCGACCTCCTCGGTTTCCAGCGCATGAATCGCTGCCTCGGCGGTCTTGCGCCAGGCGTCGCGCACTTCCTGGCGACGTTTGTCGTCCGGGCTTTTTTCGATGCCGCGCAACAACAGAGGCAGAGCGATACACGCCGAAATCAACGACAGCAGAATCACCCCGGCAGCGATAAAGATCAGCAGATCACGCTCGGGAAACGACTCCGCGCCCATCAACATCGGCACCGACATCACACCCGCCAGCGTCACCGCACCGCGTACGCCACCCACGGTCAGCAGCCAGCAGGAGCGCGCCGTCGGCACCTGAGTCAACTCGTTCTTGCCACGCAAACGCCGCAGCAACACCGACAAGCGCCAGATGCTCTGCACCCAGATAAACCGCAGCAGCACCAAGGCGAGAAAGATCGCCACCACGTCGAGACAGCGATAGAACAGGGTCGGCCATAACGTCGGTTCGTGGCTGACCACCGCTTTGATGATGTCCGGCAACTGCAGACCGAGCAGCAGGAAGATCAACCCGTTGAAGGCAAACTCCAGCAGCGACCAGACGCTGCGATTAAGCAAGCGGGTGCTGGTTTGCCGAGGCAGCAGATCGAGCCAGCTCTGCATCATGCCCGCCGCCACTGCCGAGAGAATGCCCGAGACCCCGAGGCGTTCAGCCAATACATAAGCAGCGAACGGCAGCAGCAACATGAACACCACGTGCGTGGCGGGATCGTCCCAGCCTCGCGCGATCATCCAGGCGCGCAGGCGCCCGACCAGCCAGCTCAAGGCCACGCCGACGGCCAGCCCACCGAGGGCCACCACGACAAAGGTCAGGCTGGCGTTGGTCAGCGAGAACACGCCGGTGATCGCCGCGGCCAGTGCGAACTTGAAGGTCACCAGACCCGAGGCGTCGTTCATCAACGCTTCGCCCTGCAAGATATGCATCAGCGGCGTCGGCAAGCGGTTCTGCGAAATCGCCGAGACCGCAACCGCGTCGGTTGGCGACAGCACAGCGGCCAGGGCGAAGGCTACCGGCAACGGAATCGCCGGCAACAACCAGTGAATGAAGTAGCCGGCGCCGACTACGGTGAACAGCACCAGACCAACCGCCAAGGTCAGGATCGGCCCGCGCAAATGCCAGAATTCACGTTTGGGCATGCGCCAGCCATCGGAAAACAGCAGCGGCGGCAGGAACAGAAAGAGGAACAATTCAGGATCGAGCGCCACGTGCAGACCGAGGGTCGGCCAGGCGAGCAAGGCGCCGGCGGCGATTTGCACCAGCGGCAGAGGCAGCGGGATGACCCGTCCGACCAGACGCGAAACGCTGACCAGCATCAGCAGGATCAGGACGGTGTAAGCAGTTTGCATAAAGCGGAAATCTCAGACAATCGACAGCGTTGAACTGCCATATTAGCCGCTTAGCATGCATCTGACCGTTGCACCTATGTCGCAGCTGTCCCAACCGATCCCCGCACAACAATGCGCAGGAGCTGCGGCACGCTGCGATCTTTTGATCTTTAAAGACACAATCAAAAGATCGCAGCCTCGTTTCACTCGACAGCTCCTACAGGGTTTTGCGTATTCGCCGAAGGGTCATGGCATAATCCGTCACCATTTTTCTCCAGCACCTGTGAAGGGGGCGATTCCTTGACCGTTTCAAGTAAAACGTTGCACCTTTTCGGCATCAAAGCCTGCGACACCATGAAAAAGGCGCGCACCTGGCTCGATGAACACGCTGTCAGCTACGACTTTCACGATTACAAAAGCGCCGGCATCGACCGTGAGCACCTGACCCAATGGTGTGACGAGCACGGCTGGCAAACGGTGTTGAACCGTGCAGGCACGACCTTTCGCAAACTCGACGACGAACGTAAAGCCGATCTCGACCAGTCGAAAGCCATCGAACTGATGCTCGCTCAACCCTCGATGATCAAGCGCCCGGTGCTCGATCTCGGTGACCGAACCCTGATTGGCTTCAAGCCAGATATCTACGCGGCCGCTCTGAAGTAAGCAGCCCGTCACTCTTTGTAGAGGTGTATTTACATGTCCAATTCCCTGTTCAGCATCGCCTTTGGTGTCGGCACTCAGAATCGTCAAGGCGCATGGCTGGAAGTGTTCTACGCACAGCCACTGCTCAACCCTTCGGCCGAACTGGTCGCCGCGGTTGCGCCGATCCTCGGTTACACCGAAGGCAACCAGGCCATCACCTTCACCACCGCTCAGGCTGCACAACTGGCTGAAGCCGTGAAAGGCATCGACGCCGTGCAAGGCAAGCTGCTGACCCGTCTGGCCGAAAGCCACAAGCCGCTGGTCGCCACCCTGCTGGCTGAAGACGCACAGCTGACTTCGACCCCTGAGGCCTACCTCAAGCTGCACCTGCTGTCGCACCGTCTGGTCAAGCCGCACGGCGTGAGCCTGGCCGGGATCTTCCCGTTGCTGCCGAACGTGGCCTGGACCAGCCAGGGCGCCATCGACCTGAGCGAACTGGCGGAAATGCAACTGGAAGCCCGTCTGCGCGGCGATCTGCTGGAAGTGTTTTCGGTCGACAAATTCCCGAAAATGACCGACTACGTGGTTCCGGCCGGCGTGCGTATCGCTGACGCCGCGCGTCTGCGTCTGGGCGCTTACGTCGGTGAAGGCACCACCGTGATGCACGAAGGTTTCATCAACTTCAACGCCGGCACCGAAGGCCCGGGCATGATCGAAGGCCGCGTTTCCGCTGGCGTCTTCGTCGGCAAGGGCTCCGATCTGGGCGGCGGTTGCTCGACCATGGGCACCCTGTCAGGCGGCGGCAACATCGTGATCAAGGTTGGCGAAGGCTGCCTGATCGGCGCCAACGCCGGTATCGGTATTCCATTGGGCGACCGCAACACTGTTGAGTCGGGCCTGTACGTGACCGCCGGCACCAAGGTGGCGCTGCTCGACGAAAACAACAATCTGGTTAAAGTCGTGAAGGCGCGTGAGCTGGCCGGTCAGACTGACTTGCTGTTCCGTCGCAATTCGGAAACCGGTGCTGTGGAATGCAAAACCCACAAATCGGCGATCGAACTGAACGAAGCGCTGCACGCTCACAACTAAGCGTCAGACGATCCATTGTAGGAGTGAGCCTGCTCGCGATGCTTCTAGCGCCCTCACAGACGCCATCGCGAACAGGCTCACTCCTACAGGGTCTGGCGTACATCCCGCCCCTCTTCACCAGGGCTAAAAACTGTGATGATTCCCTCCCCGTGGCGTGCCGATTTCCCGGCCATCGCCGCGCTGCAACGGCAAGACCAGACCTATCTGGACAACGCCGCCACCACGCAAAAACCGCAAGCCCTGCTCGACGCGCTGACGCATTACTACGCCAATGGCGCGGCCAATGTGCATCGCGCGCAACACCTGCCCGGCGCCCATGCCACGCAGGCGTTCGAGGACAGTCGGCTCAAGGTTGCCCAGTGGCTGAACGCCGGTGACAGTGGGCAGATCATCTTTACCCACGGCGCCACCAGTGCGCTGAACCTCCTGGCTTATGGCCTGGAACATCTTTTCCACCCCGGCGATGAAATTGTCATCAGCGCCCTGGAGCATCACGCCAACCTGCTGCCGTGGCAGCAACTGGCGCAACGTCGCAATCTGAAACTGGTGATCCTGCCGCTGGATACCGACGGTCTGATCGACCTCGCTGCCGCCGTGCACTTGATCAGCCCGCGCACACGCTTGCTGGCGGTCAGTCAGCTGTCCAACGTACTCGGCGCATGGCAGCCATTGCCGGCGCTATTGGGCATGGCCAAGGCGCAGAACGCATTGACCGTGGTCGATGGCGCACAAGGCGTGGTTCACGGTCGGCATGACGTGCAGGCGCTGGGTTGCGACTTTTATGTGTTTTCCAGCCACAAACTGTATGGCCCCGATGGCCTCGGTGTGTTGTTCGGGCGCAATGCTGCACTTGAACAACTGAAGCCTTGGCAGTTCGGCGGTGAAATGGTGCTGGAAGCCAACTACCACGACGCGCGCTTTCGCCCTGCTCCGCTGGGTTTTGAAGCGGGCACACCGCCGATTGCCAGTGTGATCGGCCTCGGTGCCACGCTGGATTATCTGGCCGGGCTCGATCAGGACGCGGTGTCGGCCCACGAAGCGGTGCTGCATGACTATCTGCTGCGAGACCTCGCCGCTCGTAATGGCATTCGCTTGCTCGGCAAGCCGCAATTGGCGCTGGCGAGTTTTGTCGTCGAAGGCGTGCACAACGCCGATCTGGCGCACTTGCTGACCGAGCAAGGTATTGCCGTGCGCGCCGGACATCATTGCGCGATGCCGTTGCTGAAAAGCTTTGAGCTGGCCGGAGCGATTCGCGTGTCGCTGGCGCTGTACAACGATTCCGAAGATCTGGAGCGCTTCTTTGAAGCGCTGGATCAGGCGTTGGAGTTGTTGCGATGAGTTTGCCGGTCGAGGCCGCCGAGGCGCTGCAGACTTTTCAGAACGCGGCGGGCTGGGAACAGCGGGCGCGGTTGTTGATGCAGTTTGGTGATCGCCTGCCGCCGCTAAGTGACGCCGACAAGTGCGAGGCCAATCGCGTGCATGGCTGTGAGAGTCAGGTGTGGCTGGTTGGGGCGTTGCGCGAGGGTCACTGGCAATTCAGCGCGAGCAGCGATGCGCGGATGATTCGCGGGTTGGTGGCGTTGTTGCTGTTGCGGGTTAACGGGTTGTCGGCGGCTGATTTAAAGCAAATAGACTTGCCTGATTGGTTTAATCAGCTCGGCCTGTCGCGCCAGTTGTCGCCCTCGCGCAGCAACGGCCTGAATGCCGTGCTCCAGCGAATGAATGATCTGGCGCGCTAACTGATCGTTCCCACGCTCTGCGTGGGAATGCCTCAACGGACGTTCCGCGTTCGGCTGCTGATGGGGACGCGGAGCGTCCCGGGCTGCATTCCCACGCGGAGCGTGGGAATGATCAACCGGTCAGGCGTCAGGTTTGACCCGATCTGAAGGGCGCCGCACACCCGCGACAATCTTGTCCACAGCCTTGGTCGCCGCGACCATGCCGAACGTCGCCGTGACCATCATCACCGCGCCAAACCCACCCGCGCAGTCGAGCTTCACGCCGTCGCCAACAAAACTCTTCTGCAGACAAATGCTGCCATCCGGTTTCGGGTAGCGCAGTTGCTCCGTGGAAAACACACACGGCACGCTGTAATGACGAGTCACGGTGCGCGAAAAACCGTAATCACGACGCAACGTCGAACGCACTTTCGAGGCCAATGGGTCGTTGAACGTACGATTGAGATCGCAGACCTGGATCAGCGTCGGATCAATCTGCCCGCCCGCGCCACCCGTGGTGATGATCTGAATCTTGCGGCGTTTACACCAGGCGATCAGCGCAGCCTTGGCGTTAACCGCGTCGATGCAGTCGATCACGCAGTCAATGTTCGGCGTAATGTATTCGGCCATGGTCTCGCGGGTGACGAAGTCCGCCACTGCGTGCACCGTACAATCCGGATTGATCCCGCGCAGACGCTCGGCCATCACCTCGACCTTGGGTTTGCCGACGGTGCTGTCCAGCGCGTGCAATTGGCGGTTGGCGTTGCTGACGCAGACATCGTCCAAATCAAACAGCGAAATCTCGCCGACGCCACAGCGGGCAATGGCTTCCGCCGCCCAGGAACCGACGCCACCGACGCCGACGATCGCCACATGCGCCGCACGTAAACGCGCCAAGCCTTCGATGCCATACAAACGGGCGATGCCTGCAAACCGCGGATCTTCTGTACTCATGACCATTACCCCAAAAACCGGCGCGCATTATAGGGCTACACAGCGACAAGTTTTAAGCTTCCAGCTACAAGTGTAAGAACTTAAGTCAAAGTCGGCTGCCCAATGTCGGGCATTTCCCTGTCTGATGTACGACTTGCGAACAGCCGGTGTAGGATGCGCGCCCCTCGGGCGTATAGCCGACCGATCCTCCGTTCCACAGCCTTTGGAACCCGAAATAGCTATGTCATCGCGTAAATTTGGACTCAACCTGGTGGTGGTTCTGGCAATCGCCGCCCTGTTCACCGGTTTCTGGGCGCTGATCAACCGCCCGGTCTCCGCGCCGAACTGGCCGGAGCAAATCTCCGGTTTCTCCTATTCGCCGTTCCAGCAGGGACAATATCCGCAAAAGGATCAGTACCCGACTGACGACGAGATGCGCCGCGATCTGGAGATCATGAGCAAGCTGACGGACAACATCCGCATCTACTCGGTCGACGGTTCGCTGCAAGACATCCCCAAACTGGCTGAAGAATTCGGCCTGCGCGTGACCCTCGGGATCTGGATCAGCCCCGACCAGGAACGCAACGAACGGGAAATCCAGCGCGCCATCGAACTGGCCAACACATCACGCAGCGTGGTTCGCGTGGTGGTCGGTAACGAAGCGATTTTCCGCAAGGAAATCACCGCGCAAGAGCTGAGCGTATTGCTCGATCGCGTGCGCGCGGCGGTGAAAGTGCCGGTGACCACCTCCGAGCAATGGCACGTCTGGGAAGAACACCCGGAGCTGGCCAAGCACGTTGACCTGATCGCTGCGCACGTTCTGCCGTACTGGGAATTCATTCCGGTCGACAAGGCTGGCCAGTTCGTTTTCGACCGTGCCCGCGACCTGAAAAAGCTCTTCCCGAAAAAACCGCTACTGCTCTCCGAGGTCGGCTGGCCGAGCAACGGTCGCATGCGCGGTGGCGCCGATGCGTCGCCGGCGGATCAAGCGATCTATCTGCGCAACCTGGTCAACAAGCTCAACCGCCAAGGCTTCAACTACTTCGTGATCGAAGCGTTTGACCAGCCGTGGAAGGCCAGCGACGAAGGCTCGGTCGGCGCTTATTGGGGCGTGTTCAACGCCGCGCGCCAGCAGAAATTCAACTTCGAAGGCCCGGTTGTCGCGATCCCGCAATGGCGCGTGCTGGCGATCGGTTCGGTGGTGTTGGCATTGCTGTCGCTGACCCTGTTGATGATCGACGGTTCGGCCCTGCGTCAACGTGGGCGGATCTTCCTGACCTTTATCGCCTTTCTTTGCGGTTCGGTGCTGGTGTGGATCGGTTACGACTACAGCCTGCAATACAGCACCTGGTTCAGTTTGACGGTCGGATTCCTCTTGGCGCTCGGCGCGCTCGGGGTGTTTATCGTGTTGCTGACCGAAGCGCATGAATTGGCCGAAGCGGTGTGGATTCACAAACGTCGACGCGAATTCCTGCCGGTCGAGGGCGACTCTAATTACCGCCCGAAAGTCTCGATCCACGTGCCGTGCTACAACGAGCCGCCGGAGATGGTCAAACAGACCCTCGACGCCCTCGCCGCGCTCGATTATCCGGACTACGAAGTCCTGATCATCGACAACAACACCAAGGACCCGGCGGTCTGGGAACCGGTGCGCGACTACTGTGCAACACTCGGCCCGCGCTTCAAGTTCTTCCACGTCTCGCCTTTGGCCGGCTTCAAGGGCGGCGCGCTGAACTACCTGATTCCGCACACCGCCAAAGACGCCGAAGTGATCGCCGTGATCGACTCCGATTACTGCGTGCACCCGAAATGGCTGAAGCACATGGTGCCGCACTTCGCCGACCCGAAAATCGCTGTGGTGCAGTCGCCGCAGGATTATCGCGACCAGAACGAAAGCACCTTCAAGAAGCTCTGCTACGCCGAATACAAAGGCTTCTTCCACATCGGCATGGTCACCCGCAACGACCGTGACGCGATCATTCAGCACGGCACCATGACCATGACCCGGCGCTCGGTGCTGGAAGAGTTGGGCTGGGCTGACTGGTGCATCTGTGAAGACGCCGAACTCGGTCTGCGCGTGTTCGAGAAAGGCCTGTCGGCGGCGTACTACCACGACAGTTATGGCAAGGGCCTGATGCCGGACACCTTCATCGACTTCAAGAAGCAGCGTTTCCGCTGGGCTTATGGTGCGATTCAGATCATCAAGCGCCACACCCGCAGCCTGCTGCGCGGCAAGGACACCGAGCTGACGCGCGGTCAGCGCTACCACTTCCTCGCGGGCTGGTTGCCGTGGGTCGCGGACGGCATGAACATCTTCTTCACCGTCGGCGCGTTGTTGTGGTCGGCGGCGATGATCATCGTGCCGCAGCGGGTCGATCCGCCGTTGCTGATCTTTGCAATTCCGCCACTGGCGTTGTTTGTGTTCAAGGTCGGCAAGATCATCTTCCTCTACCGTCGCGCCGTCGGCGTGAACCTGAAAGATGCATTCTGCGCGGCACTGGCCGGATTGGCGTTGTCGCACACCATCGCCAAAGCGGTGCTGTACGGCTTCTTTACCACCAGCATTCCGTTCTTCCGTACGCCGAAAAACGCCGACAACCATGGCTTCTGGGTGGCGATTTCCGAAGCACGGGAAGAGCTGTTCATCATGCTGCTGTTGTGGGGCGCGGCGCTGGGGATCTATCTGGTCAACGGCATGCCGAGCAACGACATGCGTTTCTGGGTAGTGATGTTGCTGGTGCAGTCGCTGCCGTATCTGGCGGCGCTGATCATGGCGTTCCTCTCGTCGCTGCCCAAACCTGCGGCCAAGCCTGAGCCGGCAACAGCATAATCGGTAACGGATAACGTCAAACGGCGGCCTTCGGGCCGCCGTTTTGCTTTAGAATGACCGCCTTTTTCAATGCCAACAAACTCGGTAGGAGCTGCCGCAGGCTGCGATCTTTTGATCTTGCTGTTGATTTTAAAAAACAAAATCAAAAGATCGCAGCCTGCGGCAGCTCCTACAGGTTTACCGTGCGCACCCGGAGTTATTACATGACGGCCCACGCCGACCTTTCGCCGACCCTCCAACTCGCCATCGACCTGATCCGCCGTCCATCCGTGACGCCGGTCGACGCCGATTGCCAGAAGCAGATGATGCAGCGCCTGGGCGATGCCGGTTTCAGCCTCGAGCCGATGCGCATAGAAGATGTGGATAACTTCTGGGCGACCCACGGCAACAACGACGGTCCGGTACTGTGCTTCGCCGGCCACACCGACGTGGTGCCAACCGGCCCGGTCACCGCTTGGCAGATCGACCCGTTCAACGCGTTGATCGATGAACACGGCATGCTCTGCGGCCGTGGCGCGGCAGACATGAAAGGCAGCCTCGCGTCGATGACCGTCGCCGCCGAGCGTTTCGTCGCCGACTACCCGAACCACGAGGGCAAAGTTGCGTTCCTGATCACCAGCGACGAAGAAGGCCCGGCGCACCACGGCACCAAGGCTGTGGTCGAGCGTCTGGCCGCGCGAAACGAACGTCTGGACTGGTGCATCGTCGGCGAACCATCGAGCACCACGCTGGTCGGCGACGTGGTGAAAAACGGCCGTCGCGGCTCGCTGGGCGCCAAGCTCACGGTCAAAGGCATTCAGGGCCACGTCGCTTACCCGCATCTGGCGAAGAACCCGATCCACCTCGCCGCTCCGGCGCTGGCCGAACTGGCCGCCGAGCATTGGGATCACGGCAACGATTTCTTCCCGCCAACCAGTTTCCAGATTTCCAACGTCAACTCCGGCACCGGTGCGACCAACGTGATTCCGGGCGATCTGGTGGCGGTATTCAACTTCCGTTTCTCTACAGAATCGACTGTCGCAGGCCTGCAGAAACGCGTCGCCGACATCCTCGACAAACACGATCTGGACTGGCACATCGACTGGGCGCTGTCCGGCCTGCCGTTCCTCACCGAACCGGGTGCGCTGCTCGACGCGGTGTCGGCGAGCATCAAGGCGATCACCGGTCGCGAAACCAAGGCGTCGACCAGCGGCGGGACGTCCGATGGTCGTTTTATCGCGACCATGGGCACGCAAGTGGTTGAACTGGGGCCGGTCAATGCGACCATCCATCAGGTCAACGAACGCGTGCTGGCGGCGGATCTCGACGTGCTGACCGAGATCTACTACCAGACCCTGATCAAGTTGCTCGCCTGATGCTTGCTTGCCCCATTTGCAGTGAGCCGCTGAACGCGGTGGACAACGGCGTGGTCTGCCCCGCCGGCCACCGCTTCGACCGTGCGCGGCAGGGTTACCTGAACCTGCTGCCGGTGCAGCACAAGAACAGCCGCGACCCGGGCGACAACCAGGCTATGGTCGAAGCGCGTCGCGACTTTCTGAACGCCGGCCATTACGCGCCGGTGGCCAAGCGTCTGGCTGAGCTGGCGGCGAGTTATGCGCCGGGGCGCTGGGTCGACATCGGTTGTGGCGAGGGTTATTACACCGCGCAAATCGCCGAGGCCTTGCCGAACGCCGATGGCTACGCGCTGGATATCTCCCGCGAAGCGGTCAAACGCGCCTGCAAGCGTAACCCGGCGATCAGCTGGTTGATCGCCAGCATGGCCCGCGTGCCGTTGGCGTCGGGCAGTTGCCAGTTTCTCGCCAGCGTTTTCAGTCCGCTGGATTGGGCAGAAGCCAAACGTCTGCTCAGTGTCGGCGGTGGTCTGATGAAAGTCGGCCCGACCAGCGGCCACCTGATGGAACTGCGCGAACGCCTGTACGACGAAGTGCGCGAGTACACCGACGACAAGCACCTGGCTCTGGTGCCAGAAGGCATGGCGCTGGCACACAGTGAAACCCTGGAATTCAAACTGACGCTGGACAAGCCCGAGGATCGCGCCAACCTGTTGGCGATGACTCCCCACGGCTGGCGCGCCAGTGCCGAGCGTCGCGCGGCGGTGATCGAACAGGCCGAGCCGTTCGAGACCACCGTGTCGATGCGCTACGATTATTTCGTTCTTCAATAACTTTTGGTCTCGGGCAAGTGCCCGGGGCCGGCTAAATCCGCGAATGGATTTTTCAGACCCGCAGTGAGGACATCCATGCGCCAACCGGATATCGAGATTTACCTGAAAGACGCCGACGTCGACCACAAGGCCATTTCGGCCTGGCTGGGCGAAGCACTGGCCCCATGCAGCGACTGGGTGCAGAAAGGCCAGACCTGGAAGTGCAAGGCCGGCCACGTGCCGGTGACCTGGCTGCCGAAAGCCGTGGGCAAATGGAACAGCCTGTACCTGGAAAGCGATGCGACCCCATGGGACGACGACATCGCCTGCGCTCGCGCAGCGTTTGCTGCGCTGAACGTCGAAGTACGTTGCGCGCCGGGGACGTGGGTCGAGGAAGAAGGTGAGGAAACGGCGGATCGCTGGATGCGCATCAGCGAAGACGGTGAAGAAGAAATCACCTGGAAAACCGCGTAACAACAGGCAACGCGGATACAAATGTGGGAGCGAGCCTGCTCGCGAATGCGTAGTGTCAGTCGATATGAATGGTGACTGATACACCGCATTGATCGTTCCCACGCTCCGCGTGGGAATGCAGTCCGGGACGCTCTGCGTCCCAAAGCGAACGCGGAGCGTCCGTTGAGGCATTCCCACGCAGAGCGTGGGAACGATCATCACAGGCCTACAACGTCTTCCGCCTGCAAGCCCTTCTCGCCAGTAATCACCGCGTACTCGACCTGCTGGCCTTCGGTCAGCGACCGATGCCCTTCGCCACGAATCGCGCGGTAGTGCACGAACACGTCCACCCCGTCTTCGCGCTGGATAAAGCCGTAGCCCTTGGCGTCGTTGAACCACTTCACGTTGCCGGTTTCACGGGTTGCCATCTGTTCATACTCCTTTTTTATTATTGAACAGGCTTTTCGCAGGAAAGCCTTTGCGGAACATCAACCTGCGTCCGACGTCCATACAAGGGCCCCGGCGACAGACCGCCGAGTATATGACAGGCGTGAAAACTCTCAACAGGAGATTACTTCGCCGCTTTTTTGCCGATTTTCAGCGAATCCGGCACACTATCGACCGCCCGAGCATCTGCTCGGTTTTATTCACTCACGCAGAAGCCGTATGACCCGTTCCCCGTTCCGCCGTCTTGTGTTTGGCACCTTGCGCCGACTGTTGTATCTCTGGGTTCGCTCGGAGACGATCAACCAGTCGTCGTTCACCCTCAACCTCGACCGCAGTCGTCCGGTGTTCTACGTCCTGCAAAACCCTTCGCTGACCGATCTGGCCGTGCTCGACACCGAGTGCACCAAGGCCGGCCTGCCGCGTCCGGTGCTGCCGGTGTCGGTCGGTTCGCTGATCGAACCGGCGGCGTTTTTCTATCTGACGCCGGATCCGGACTGGCTCGGTCGCCAGGACAAACGCGGTGCACCGCCGACCCTGACCCGATTGGTCAGCGCCCTCACCCAGAACGCTGCCGAAGACGCGCAGATCATTCCGGTCAGCGTGTTCTGGGGCCAATCGCCGGACAGCGAAAACAGTCCGTGGAAACTCTTGTTCGCCGACAGCTGGGCCGTCACCGGGCGCCTGCGCCGGCTGCTGAGCATCATCGTCCTCGGGCGTAAAACCCGCGTGCAGTTTTCCGCGCCGATCCACCTGCGCGAGCTGATCGAACACAACAAGGGCCACGAACGCACCGTGCGCATGGCCCAGCGGATCCTGCGCGTACACTTCCGCAATCTCAAAGCAGCAGTGATCGGCCCGGACATTTCCCACCGCCGCAATCTGGTCAAAGGCCTGCTCAACCAACCGCTGGTCAAGCAAGCGATCCTCGACGAAGCCGAGCGCGAAAACATCTCGCCGGAGAAAGCCAAGGCCCAGGCCCTGCGCTACGGCAACGAAATTGCCTCGGACTACACCTACACCGCGATCCGCTTCCTCGAAGTGGTGCTGAGCTGGTTCTGGAACAAGATCTACGACGGTATCAAGGTCAACCACATCGAAGGCGTGCAGAAAGTCGCGCAGGGTCACGAAGTGATCTATGTGCCGTGCCATCGCAGCCACATCGATTACCTGTTGTTGTCGTACCTGCTGTTCCGCAACGGCCTGACCCCGCCGCACATCGCCGCCGGAATCAACCTCAACATGCCGGTGATCGGCAGCCTGCTGCGTCGCGGCGGCGCGTTCTTCATGCGCCGCACATTCAAGGGCAACCCGCTGTACACCTCGGTGTTCAACGAGTATCTGCACACGCTGTTCACCAAAGGCTTCCCGGTCGAGTACTTCGTCGAGGGCGGTCGCTCGCGCACCGGGCGCATGCTGCAACCGAAAACCGGCATGCTCGCGATTACCTTGCGCAGTTTCCTGCGTTCGTCGCGGATGCCGATCGTGTTTGTGCCGGTGTACATCGGTTACGAGCGCGTGCTGGAAGGTCGTACCTACCTCGGCGAACTGCGTGGCGCGAGCAAGAAGAAAGAGTCGATCTTCGACATCTTCAAAGTCATCGGCGCACTCAAGCAACGCTTTGGTCAGGTCGCGGTGAACTTCGGCGAGCCGATCAAACTGGCGGAATTCCTCGACGCCGAGCAACCGGACTGGCGCCAGCAGGAACTCGGCCCGCAATACAAACCGGCGTGGCTCAACGAAACCACCAACCGCCTCGGCGAGAAAGTCGCGCAGCATTTGAACGAAGCAGCGGCGATCAACCCGGTCAACCTGGTAGCGCTGGCGCTGCTGTCGACCACGCGCCTGGCGCTGGACGATCGCGCTATGGCCCGCGTGCTGGATTTGTATCTGGCGTTGCTGCGCAAGGTTCCGTATTCGCCGCACACCACGCTGCCGGAAGGCGATGGTCGCGCGTTGATCGAACATGTGAAGGACATGGACTTGCTCGCCGAGCAGAACGATGCGCTGGGCAAGATTCTTTATCTGGATGAGCAGAACGCCGTCCTGATGACTTACTACCGCAACAACGTTTTGCACATTTTCGCCCTGCCGGCGCTGCTGGCGAGTTTCTTCCAGAGCGCTTCGCGCATGAGCCGCGAACAGATCCTGCGCTACACCCGTGCGCTGTATCCGTACCTGCAATCGGAGCTGTTCATTCGCTGGTCTCTGGAAGAACTGGATGGCGTGGTCGATCAGTGGCTGGAAGCGTTTGTCGAGCAAGGCTTGCTGCGTTTCGAGAAGGATGTCTACCTGCGCCCAGCACCGAGCTCGCGACATTTTGTCTTGCTGACGCTGCTGTCGAAGAGCATCGCGCAGACCTTGCAGCGCTTCTACATGACCGTGTCCTTGCTGCTCAACAGCGGCCAGAACAGCATCAGCGCCGAAGAGCTTGAAGACCTCTGCACCGTGATGGCCCAGCGCCTGTCGATCCTCCATGGCCTCAACGCCCCGGAGTTTTTCGACAAGAGCCTGTTCCGTCACTTTATCCAGACCCTGCTCGACCTCGACGTGCTGCGTCGCGACGAGGCCGGCAAACTGAGTTATCACGAGCTGCTCGGCGAACTGGCGGAAGGTGCGGCGAAGCGCGTATTGCCAGCGGACATTCGATTGTCGATCCGCCAAGTGGCATTGCATCGCAGTGAAGATGCGGCTGAAACGGCGGTCATTGCCGAAGGCTGAAACTTGCCGATAACTAACGGAGAGCCCGCCGGGTTCTCTCGTTAGTTGATTCGTGAATAAATAGGCTCACGTTAATAATCGCGATAAGGATATCGAGATGAGCCTGTTGCACGAACAAACTCCCATTGTCACCGTCGACTTCCGTCTGCCCCCAGACTTCCGCGCTCCTGAGGGCGGTGAGAATGAAACGGTGGTCAGCGTCAAAGCCATTACTTTAACTCCGCCGATTACCATCAAAGACTGGCGACACCCGTCAGTTTTCGATATCGACTGGAAGTTCTCTTTCCCGCATCACTACCACGATGTCGGCGTGAAATATCAGATCAACGTTCAGATGTTTCATGACCAACAGCCACTACTGTTGGCGCTGGATTACTTTGTTATCGTAAACACAGCCCCGCACCGACAGACGCTGCATTTGAGTCCGATCGGTTTTTTGCATGTGCAAGTTCAGGAGCCGCGCACGGTTGCTGAACACGAAGCTGTAACGATCAGCCTGCACGATGCAGATCATCCCGATACACAACTTGCCCGCATCACACACGATGAACGAACCGCCGCTTCGTTTTATCTGCAATACGATCCGGACAGCGTCATGCCCGGTAGGCGTTATGCGTTAAGCGGTGTTGAAAATCGCTACCGTCAATCCATTCTGGTCACGCCGTCGCATGTCGAACTTGCGCCGGTTTCGCCCAACCTGGGCTCGTGGCTATCGCAGTGGATCGCGCAATGGCTGAAAAAACCATTACGTTTGTTCACTGACGTTAATGACAAAATCCGCTAGATTCCCCTTCGGTGCCGGGATTCTTCCGGCGCAAAAGTCACAGAGGTCCCGATGAAAAAACTCACCCTTCTCGCCGCTGCCACTTTGTTGAGCGCCTGCCAATCGACCACACCGGCCGGCAAGGTCGGCCTCGATGGCGAAGTGTTCTACCTGCAGCGCATCGCTCTGCCACCGAGCGCGACCCTCAGCGTGAGCCTGCAAGACATTTCTCTGGCCGATGCGCCCGCCGTCGTACTCGACGAGCAGAAAGGCCCGGTCCAAGGTCAGGTACCACTGCCTTTTCACTTGAGCTACGATCCGGCGCAAGTCAAACCCGGTCACCGTTATTCGGTCAGCGCACGCATTGAAGTGAATGGTGAGCTGATGTTCATCACCACCGAAAACCACGCCGTGCAACTCGACGGCAACGACCCGCAGCCGCTGAAAATCCGCGTCGACGCCATTCGTTAATTCATATTCTGCAACAAGGAAGCCGCCATGCTCCGCCCTACCCTTCGCTTCGCCGGCCTGTGCGCGGGCCTGATGATCTGCGCCAACGCCATGGCCCTGTCGCTCAGCGACCTGTCGCAAAAAGACGCTACCGGCGGCCTCAAGGACGCCCTGACCCAAGGTGCGCAAATTGCCGTCAAACAACTGGGCACCCCGGGTGGCTTCAGCAACAACCCCGATGTGAAGATCGAACTGCCGGGCAAACTCGGCAAAGCTGCCAGCAAGATGAAAGCGTTTGGCATGGGGGCTCAGGTCGAAGAGCTGGAAACCGCGATGAACAAGGCCGCAGAATCCGCCGTGACCCAAGCCCAACCTATCCTCGTCGATGCCGTTAAAAAGATGAGCGTCGAAGACGCCAAGGGCATCCTCAGCGGCGGCAAGGACTCGGCCACCCAATACCTCGACAAATCCAGCCGCGAACAGATCCGCGCCAAGTTCTTGCCGATCGTCAAACAGTCCACCGACAAGGTTGGCGTGGCGCAGAAGTACAACTCGTTCGCCGGCCAGGCTGCGGCCTTCGGTGTTGTCGATGCGAAAAGCGCGAATGTCGAAAACTACGTGACCGAGCAGGCGCTGAATGGCTTGTTTGAAATGATCGGCAAACAGGAAGAAACCATCCGTCAAAACCCTGCCGCTGCAGCGACCAGTCTGGCGAAGAAAGTCTTCGGCACGTTGTAACCCACCGTGTAGGAGCTGCCGAAGGCTGCGATCTTTTGATCTTGGGTGTTTATATCAAAGACAAGATCAAAAGATCGCGGCCTTCGGCAGCTCCTACATGGAATCACGGCAAGCCCGCCCCCCAATCAGGTTGAGTGTCAGCTCGCCTGCTTTTGATCCCCGCAGAAACGGATATTCACAAGGAACACCCAAAACATGGTCGGCCCGAAGGCCGCCACGTCAAACCAAAGATCAAGCCTCGCGCCGAACCCTGAACCAAGCCGCATACAACGCCGGCAAAAACAACAAAGTCAGAGCCGTAGCGACAATCAACCCGCCCATGATCGCTACCGCCATCGGCCCGAAAAATACACTGCGCGACAACGGAATCATCGCCAACACCGCCGCCAGCGCCGTCAACACAATCGGCCGGAACCGCCGCACCGTCGCCTCGATGATCGCCTGCCAGGGCTTAAGGCCGGAAGCGATATCCTGCTCGATCTGATCCACCAGAATCACCGAATTGCGCATGATCATCCCCGACAACGCAATCGTCCCCAACATCGCCACAAACCCGAACGGCTGGCGGAACACCATCAAGAACAACGTCACCCCGATCAAGCCCAATGGCGCGGTCAAAAACACCATCGCCGTGCGCGAAAAACTGCGCAACTGCACCATCAGCAACGTCAGCACCACGACGATGAACATCGGCACCCCGGCATTCACCGACTTCTGCCCGCGCTCGGAATCTTCCACG
Organism: Pseudomonas sp. NPDC089741; assembly: GCF_044748825.1. Lineage (NCBI taxonomy): Bacteria > Pseudomonadati > Pseudomonadota > Gammaproteobacteria > Pseudomonadales > Pseudomonadaceae > Pseudomonas > Pseudomonas sp. NPDC089741. Next base: position 24,479 of record NZ_JBIVGT010000043.1, read on the forward strand.
GTGCCGCCGACATCCAGCAGATAACCATCCGGCAACTCGGCGCGAATCGAGTCCAGCGTCGGCATGATCTGCTTGACCAGGGTCGCCGGCTGCTCCTTGCCATAGATGTCCGCTCGTACGGTGACGTTCGGCAGCCGATTGCGATGCCAGATAATCCCTTCTTCAAAGCCGTATTCCAGCGTGGCAATCTGCGACAACGCCACGCTGCGGCCGTTATCGGTCGGTACCGCCAGACTCGGCAACAACGACAGTTCAGTGCGCTCATGCACCGTGCCGCGCAACAGAATCTCGATCAACTCGTTGTCTTCGCGATACTGACTGACACTCGACCCGGTCAACGAACTCTGCAGGAATTTCGCCAGATTGGCCGTGCTTACACCCAGCGCCCGGGCACGATCCTGATCGATATTCAGGTACACGACTTTGCTCGGTTCCTCCCAATCCAGATGCACATTGACCACGTGCGGATTCTCGCGAACCTTGGCCGCGACCTTGCGCGCCAATGCACGGACTTCTTCGATGTGTTCGCCGGTGACGCGGAACTGCACCGGATAACCAACCGGCGGGCCGTTTTCCAAGCGAGTGACCCGCGAACGCAGCGCCGGGAATTGCTCGTTGAGTGTCTCGATCAACCAGCTGCGCAGCGCTTCACGCTCCTCGATGGTCTTCGCCAACACCACAAACTGCGCGAAGCTTGCCGCCGGCAGTTGCTGATCGAGCGGCAGGTAAAAACGCGGCGAACCGGTGCCGACATAAGCGACGTAATTGTCGATGCCCGCGTGATCCTTGAGCATCGCTTCGAGTCGTTTGACCTCGCCTGTGGTGTTGGCCAAGGACGCGCCTTCCGCCAGTTTCAGATCGACCATCAACTCCAGTCGGTTGGAGGCCGGAAAGAATTGCTGCGGGACGAAACGGAACAACATCACCGAAGCGATAAACAGCCCGACCGTCAGCACGATCACGGTTTTGCGGTGCGTCACGCACCACTCGACCAGACGCCGAACCCGCTGATAAAACGGCGTGCCGTACGGATCCGGCTGACCATCGCCAGTGCCATGTTTGGCCGCATGAATTTTCGCCAGATCCGGCAGCAGTTTTTCCCCCAGATACGGCACGAACATCACTGCCGCGACCCACGAGGCGAGCAGCGCGATGGTCACCACCTGAAAGATCGAACGGGTGTATTCGCCGGTGCCGGATTGCGCCGTGGCAATCGGCAGGAAACCGGCGGCAGTGATCAACGTACCGGTCAGCATCGGGAACGCGGTGCTGGTCCAGGCGTAACTCGCCGCACGAATGCGATCGAAGCCCTGCTCCATTTTGATCGCCATCATTTCCACGGCGATGATCGCGTCGTCCACCAGCAATCCGAGCGCCAGCACCAGCGCACCGAGGGAGATCTTGTGCAGGCCGATGCCGAGGTAATACATGCAGGCGAAGGTCATCGCCAGCACCAGCGGAATGGTCAGCGCGACGACCATGCCGGTGCGCACGCCGAGGGAGAAGAAGCTCACCAGCAAGACAATCGCCAGCGCTTCGACCAGTACCTGAACAAACTCGCCGACCCCGGTTTTCACCGCCGCCGGCTGGTCGGAAACCTTGCGCAATTGCATGCCGGCCGGGAGGTTTTTCTGGATGCGCGAGAACTCGCCTTCCAGCGCTTTGCCGAGGACGAGAATGTCGCCACCGTCCTTCATCGCTACGGCCAGACCGAGCGCGTCCTCGCCCATGAAACGCATGCGCGGCGCCGGAGGATCGTTGAAACCACGGCGCACGTCAGCCACATCGGAAATGCGGAACGTCCGGTCACCAACGCGGATGGGGAAGTTCTTTATCTCATCGACTGTCTTGAAATTCCCCGAAACCCGCAACTGCAAGCGCTCGCTGCCGGTTTCAAAGAACCCGGCGGTCGACACCGCGTTCTGCTCTTGCAGCGCTTGTTGTACCGCCGCCAGCGGCAAGCCAAGGGTCGCCAGTTTGACGTTGGACAGCTCGACCCAGATCTTCTCGTCCTGCAAACCGAGCAAGTCGACCTTGCCGACGTCCTTGACCCGTTGCAGCTGGATCTGGATGCGATCAGCGTAATCCTTGAGCACGGCGTAATCGAAACCGTCGCCGGTCAGCGCATAGATATTGCCGAACGTGGTGCCGAATTCATCGTTGAAAAATGGTCCCTGGATATCCGGCGGCAAGGTCTGGCGAATGTCGCTGACCTTCTTGCGCACCTGATACCAGAGGTCGGGGATTTCCTTGGAATGCATCGAGTCACGGGCAATGAACGTGACCTGCGATTCGCCGGGGCGCGAGAACGACACGATGCGCTCGTACTCACCGGTTTCCATCAGTTTCTTTTCGATGCGTTCGGTGACCTGGCGCGAGACTTCCTGCGCGGTCGCACCCGGCCAACGGGTCTGAATGACCATGGCCTTGAAGGTAAACGGCGGGTCTTCGCTCTGGCCGAGTTTGGTGTAGGACAACGCACCGACGATGGCCAGCAAAAGCATCAGGAACAGCACAATCTGGCGATTACGCAGCGCCCATTCGGAAAGGTTGAAGCGCATCGGGACTTACTCCTTGTCCGCCAGATTGACCACACGGTTGGAGCGATCCACCGGACGCACCTGCTGCCCCTCCAAAAGCACATGCACGCCGGCGGCGACTACCCAGTCGCTGGCGTTCAGACCTTCGAGCACCGGCACGGTTTTCTCGCCGAACGGGCCGACGCGCACCGGGGTTTTCTTCAGGGTGTTATTGCCGTTGACGACCCAGACATAGGTCGCGCCGTTTTCAGCGGTCAGCGCCGAGAGCGGCACGGACAGCGACAGCGCATCGGCCGATTGCACGAACACACGGGCGCTCTGCCCCAGTTCCGCCGGGACTTTGCCGCTGGTAAAGGAAATCCGTGCGGCGAATGTGCGCGAGCGTGGATCGGCAGCCGGCGACAGTTCGCGGATCTGTCCGGCGAAGCGCTGGTTCTGTTGCGTCCATAATTCGACGGTCACCGGCTGACCCACCTTGAAGCGGCCAAAGCTCTGCTCCGGCAGGCTGATCGACACTTCGCGCTCGCCATCGGTGGCGAGGGTAAACACGGTTTGCCCGGCGGCGACCACCTGGCCGACCTCCACCGAACGCTTGGCCACCACGCCATCCTGTGGCGCACGCAGCACCGCGTAACTGGCCTGATTGGTCGATACGTTAAATTCGGCTTTGATTTGTTTGAGGCGGGCTTCACCGGAACGGTAAAGGTTTTCGGCGTTGTCATACGCCGAGCGGCTGACCATCTGCCGATCCATCAGGGTTTTGTAGCGATCACGCTCGGCGCGCACCATGGTCAGATTCGCTTCGGCGGCGGCCACTTGTGCGCGAGTGGCTTCGAGTTGCAGACGCACGTCCTGCGGATCGAGTTCGGCGAGTGGCTGATCAGCCTTCACGCGCTGACCTTCATCGACCAGTCGTCGGCTGACTTTGCCGCCGATACGGAACGCCAGATCGGGTTCGTAACGGGCACGCACCTCGCCCGGATAACTTTCCATCGCCTGCGCCGAAGGCTCTGGCTGCACCACCATGGCCGGTCGTACGGTGACTTGCGTCGCCTCTTCCTGACCGCATGCGGACAATAACAACGCCAGACTCGCTGGCAACGCAAAGGACAACGCATGGCGGAACATGGTGACGGACCTTTCGCTAATGGTGCTGGGAATAATTATACTGGCGGGTATGTTATTAATAGCAAACTCACCAGTCCAGTAATAAAAGCGAAGAATGTCGAACAATCTTTCAGCTCCAAACGGCCCGGGCCGCCCCAAGGACCTGGCCAAGCGCCAGGCGATCCTCGACGCGGCGAAAATTCTGTTTCTGAGTCATGGCTATGCCAACACCAGCATGGACGCGGTCGCCAGCGAGGCCGGCGTGTCGAAGCTAACGGTCTACAGCCATTTCAACGACAAGGAGACGCTGTTCTCCGCCGCCGTAGTGGCCAAATGCGAGGAGCAATTACCGCCATTGTTCTTCGAGTTGCCCGAAGGCATTGCCGTGGAAAATGTGTTGCTGAACATTGCCCGAGGCTTTCATCACCTGATCAACAGCGATGAATCGGTGAATCTGCACCGTTTGATCATGGCGCTGGGGGTTCAGGATCCGAAGCTGTCGCTGATCTTCTTCGAGGCGGGACCGCAGCGCATGGTGCAAGGCATGGAGCGGTTGCTGACGCAAATCCATGACAGCGGCGTGCTGAGCATCGATCTGCCGCGCAATGCGGCCGAGCATTTCTTTTGCCTGATCAAAGGCGCGGGGAATTTTCGGTTGCTGTATGGCTGTGGCGAGCCGTTGAGCGAAGAGGCTTCGGAGAGCCATATTGAGGAAGTGGTGGGGTTGTTTATGCGGGCTTACAAACCCTAGCTTTTGCGCTGTTTGGCTGGCCCTATCGCGAGCAGGCTCACTCCTACAGTGGATTTGTGTGCACCACAGATCAATTGTAGGAGTGAGCCTGCTCGCGATAGGGCCGACTCGGTTTTAAGGCTTGAGTGCTTTCTTCGGATAAATGTCATACCGGCTCGATTTGCCATCCAGCGCATGACTCGGCTTCGGCCCTTCAATGCACGGCGCCTTGCGCGGCCGCTTGACCACCACCCGGTGCGTCGCCAAGACCAACGCAGCCTGCAACAGCGCCGGCGCATCCGGATCATCGCCGACCAACGGCCGGAACAGACGCATCTCCTTCTTCACCAGCGCGGTCTTCTCACGATGGGGAAACATCGGATCGAGATAGATCACCTGCGGCGCCTCGCCTTCCCAGTTCTGCATGACCTCGATGGAGTTGCCCTTGAGCAACTTCATCCGCGCCACGATCGGCGCCACCTCGAAATCTTCCGCGCCACGTGCCAGGCCATCCTCCAGCAGCGCGCCGATCAGTGGCTGACGCTCGATCAGGCTCATCTCGCAACCAAGACTGGCCAGCACAAACGCATCCTTGCCCAGCCCCGCCGTCGCATCCAGCACCCGTGGACGCACACCTTGCGCGACGCCGACAGCTTTGGCGATCATCTGCCCGCTGCCACCGCCGTATAAACGTCGATGTGCCGCGCCACCTTCAACGAAGTCGACGCGCACCGGCCCCGGCGCTTCCGGGCCGAGTTGTTGCAGCTGCAAACCCTGCTCGCCGACCTGCAAGGCAAACTCGCCGTCTACCACTGCCAGCGGCAGACCTAGACGCTCGGCCCACTGCGCAGCTTGCGCTTCATACGTCGCGCCGAGGGCTTCGACATGGATGCGGCAGGCCGCGGGTTGCTCAATCATGGAAAACACGCTCAAAAATTCAAGGAGCGGCAAAAACCGCCGATAACTCATTCAACGCACATTTTGCCAGAGCTGAGCGTCAACCGAAAAAAATGTCAGGCATTCTTCCCACATCGATTGGCTACATCTCGCCCCATGGCGACTTCAGCCGTCAAAATACTCAAGCACTGAGCGGCGTCAGCCATCTGTGGCAAGATTTCTTTGCCCAGGCGCTGGCTGAACAGTCGAGTGATGTGGTGCCGGCCTGCGGCACGTTTCCACCGGTTGACCTGAACAGCCCTGAAGAGCCGACCGTCGGCAGCGAACTGCACGCGCACATTGTCAGCCAGCGCGAATGCGATGTGGTCGACACCGAAGTGCGTCCGCCAGAGCCGCTGTTCCTGCCGATCGCCGAGTTCGAAACAGAGCTGCTCGACAAGCCGCTCCCACCGTTCCCGCCAGAAGAACTCAAGGCTCAGCAAACCCAACAGGATTTCGACAGCAGCTGGGTACGTCCGGTCGTGATCAACAATGGTCAACCGACACCAGAACCTGGCCCGGCGCCGCAGAAGAAGCCGTTGTACCTGCCCATTGCCGAGTTCGACCTCGACTTGATGCAGAAACCTTTCCCGCCGTTCCCGCCGGAAGAAATCGTCGAGCAACAGAAGGCGCTTGACTTCGATAACGGCTGGGCACGCCCGATCGTTCTGCAGAACCTGCGCCTCGCCGCTTAAACCTCAGCGACAGACACTCCAACGCCCGACATCGACATGAAAATGATTGCGATGGGCGGCGTTGTAATCCGGACTCAAGACCACACTGAACGCCTCGCAGGCGCCGTCACGCACCTGGCGCAGAAACGCTGCGTCCTGACTTTGCTTCGGCCAGTCCTTGAGCACGCTGACGGTGCGCCCGTCAGCCAGACGGAAACCAGCGATATCCAGCGCATCGGCGCTGGCGTGGCGGCTGAGCGCGCCATTTTCGCGGTTGTAGATATTGCGGCAGGCAAAGCTGCCGAGATGATCGAGGCGCACGACCTTCTCGCCGTAAACGGCTTGCGCGGCGGGTTGCAGGGTGTGGCGCTCGAACAGCGCGTAGGCCACCGCCAACGGGCAACTGGCGAGGAAACTGCTGCTCAGCACCACCTCGCCACCCTGTACGCGCAGTGCGCCGATCAGCGGACACTTGGCGTCGGGACTGTCGGATTGCCGCGTGACGCGCAATTCAGAGCTGCTCAACGCCTGGGCGCAGAGTTGCGGGTCACTGCGCAAACGCATGAGCTTGTAGCCGGTCAGCCAATTGGGCGCGGCCTTCACGTCCAGTGGCGCCCATGGATTCCACTGCGGCGGGAGCTCAAGCCAACCGCGCCAGACACTGAGCAACGCGCCGCCAACGATCAGCAACAGCAGCAACGCAATCCAGCGCCCCATGTTCAGCCTTTGAAAAACTGATTGGCCTTGGCGTACGGCATCGAGTGCGAGGTAAACCCGAACGTGCCGGACTGCTGAATTTCTTCAGCCGCGCGAAAGAACTCGCCGAACGCCGCCAACGCCAATGCCGAACCGGTACTGATGCGGCGCACGCCCATTTCTTCAAGTTGCTGCACGGTCAGCTTCAAACCGCCGGACATCAACACATTGACCGGTTTCGGCGCCACCGCACGCACCACCGCCAGCACTTCTTCGGCGCTGCGCAAACCCGGCGCGTACAGCACGTCAGCGCCTGCGTCGGCAAAAGCCTTCAAGCGGCGAATGGTGTCGTTGATATCAGGATTGCCGTGCAGATAGTTCTCCGCACGCGCGGTAAGCATGAAGGGAAACGGCAACGTGCGCACGGCGGCGACGGCGGCTTCGATGCGCGCCACGGCGTGTTCGAAACAATAGATCGGCGCGTCCGGCCGACCCGTGGCGTCTTCAATCGAGCCACCGACGGCGCCCGCCTTGGCTGCGTGCAGCAAGCTTTTCGCGGATTCGGTCGGGTCGTCGGCGAAGCCGTTTTCCAGATCCACTGCCACCGGCAAATCCGTTGCGGCGACAATCGCGCGGACATTGGCCAAGGTCTCATCGAGACTCAACGTGCCATCGGCCTTGCCTTGGGAAAACGCATAACCGGCGCTGGTCGTTGCCAAAGCCTGATAGCCGAGACTGGCGAGCATCTTCGCCGAACCCGCATCCCACGGATTGGGAATGACGAAAATCCCCGGACGGTCATGCAGGGCTTTGAAGGCGTGGGCTCTAAGGACTTGTTCTTGAAGGGCAGCGGCGTCCATCGGCAGGCTCCTGGGCAGGAAAAAAATCCGCTTCAGAGCAGGCCAAGTTGCTCCGCGGCGGGTTCTCTGTATAGCTCAGGCAGCGCCGGCAAGCCAGGCAAACGTTGCATCAGTTGTGCATGAAAACGTTGCGCCAGCTTCGCTGCCATGAGGTTGTCGGCGGTGTGCAGGAAGATGTACGGCGTGCGCCCCTCTTCAATCCACTCGGCGATTTTCGCCACCCATGGCACGAGGAACGTGTCGTTGGCTTCAAGCTCGGGATGGCCGATGAAACGCACCTGCGGGAACTGGGTGAACGCCGCCGGACGTGTCGGTACGCGGGGCTTTTTCGATTGCGCGTGGATCACCGAAGACTCGGTCGACAGGCAACTGAACAGCGCCCGGGGATCAAGGCAAATGCGCTCGACGCCACGATCGAGCAGCAGACGATTGAGCAGTCGCTCGCTTTCACCCTTGGCGAAAAATTGCTCATGACGGACTTCAACGGCCAACGGGCAATCCAGCGCATCAATGAACGCCGCCAGTTCCGGCAGACGCTGCGGCGTGAAGCTTTTCGACAATTGCAGCCACAGCGGCGAGACACGCTCGCCGAGCGGTTTAAGTAATTGCAGGAAGGTTTCGGCAGCGGTCAGTTGTTCACGCAAGTCGCCGCCATGGCTGATGTCGCCGGGAAATTTGGCGGTGAAGCGAAAGTGCACCGGCATGATCTCGGCCCAACGCTGCACGGTGGCGGGCGACGGGCTGGCGTAGAAGGTCGTGTTGCCTTCCACTGCGTTGAACACTTGAGAATAGAGACCGAGGAAGTCAGAGGTCTTGGCGTCTGCCGGGTACAGATAATCGCGCCAGGCGTTTTCGCTCCAGGACGGACAACCGAGGTAGTAAGGCAGCGCCATCAGATGTACAGGTCGAGGCCCAGCACGTCTGCATCCCAATCGACAAAACCCGCAGTACTGAGGTAGCTGGCGAGGGCCATGGCTACGCTCTTCTTCATCGCACGGTGGTAGATCATGTCTTGCTGACGGGCAGGCAAATTGGCCAGGCGTTGTGCGGAGGCTTTGGCAGCGCGGGCGGCCATTTGCTCTTCAGTCGGGAATTCCAGCTCGCCATCGATATCGTCGACGGATTCATCCAGCGCCGCATTGCCTTTGCGAGGCTTGCGCTTGATGGGGTAGGACTGAGAGGAAAGGCCGTCTATACGCATAATTTCATGCTCGGTATCGATGATGGCAATTTAGCGGCACCGGGCCGACTTAGCAAACTGCCGAGTGATAACTAGAACACATAAAGCGCAAAAGGTTTAAAACCTGAGGCTGGAAACTGACGATTGGCGTTTTGAAAATCAAAAGATCGCAGCCTGCGGCAGCTCCTACATGCTTACCTGTGCAGGAGCTGCCGCAGGCTGCGATCTTTTAAAGGCTCAACGGGCTTTGGGGGTGGCGACCTTATCGCGCAAGTAAACCGGTTGCGCATCGTCCGCCGGGATCGACTCGCCGCGTTCCCAAGCAAAACGCGCCAGGGTCAGCAAGTCTTCGGCGTGGGGCAGCATGCCGGCATCCGAGTCGCTCAGATTGACGGCGATGCGCTCGGCATAACCCCAACCGGTGCCGGCACCGAACCACTCGCCACTGGCATCGGCCGGCAACGCGGCGACTTCCGGAGGCAACACCGCTTCGGCACCGACCAGACGCATCTCCCCCGCCGTCTCGCGGTAGCAGCCCCAATAGACTTCATCCATCCGCGCATCGATGGCCGCCGCGACCTGGCTCACGCCGCGTTCACGAAAGGCACGCTGCGCCAGCACCGCAAGATTGGACACCGGCAGCACCGGACGCTCCAGCGCGAACGCCAGCCCTTGCACCACGCCAATGGCGATTCGCACACCGGTAAACGCGCCTGGCCCACGACCGAAGGCGATCGCATCGACCGCTTGCAACGTGGTGCCGGCATCGGCCAGCAGTTGCTGGATCATCGGCAGCAGCTTCTGCGCGTGCAGGCGCGGGATCACCTCGTAATGGCTCGTGACCTTGCCGTCATGCAGCAAGGCAACGGAGCAAGCTTCAGTCGCGGTGTCCAGGGCCAGCAAGGTGCTCATCGATGTTTCCAAAACAGGGGTGGGAAAAAGTGCGTCAGTATAAACAACTACGGCCCGCAAGCGGGCCGTGGATGATGCAGCCGATCAGACTTTTCAGCTCAGCGCTGCGAGCACCTTGGCGGTGATTGCATCAACCGAACCAACGCCCGGGATGTGGCTGTACTTCGGCTTGCCCGCGTTCTTGGCGGACAGGTTCTGGTAGAACTCCACCAGCGGCTTGGTCTGCGAATGGTAGACCGACAGGCGATGACGCACGGTTTCTTCGGTGTCGTCCTTGCGCTGTACCAGCTCTTCGCCGGTGATATCGTCTTTGCCAGCGATTTTCGGCGGGTTATAGACGATGTGGTAAACGCGGCCGCTGGCTTCGTGAACACGACGACCGGCGATGCGTTGCACGATTTCTTCGTCTTCAACGGCGATTTCAACCACTGCATCCAGCTCAACGCCGGCAGTCACCAGTGCTTCAGCCTGAGGAATGGTGCGCGGGAAGCCGTCGAACAGGAAGCCGTTGGCGCAGTCTGGCTGAGCGATGCGATCCTGAACCAGTGCGATGATCAGGTCATCCGACACCAGGCCGCCGGCATCCATGATGCTCTTGGCTTGAACGCCCAGCGGCGTGCCGGCCTTGACCGCAGCACGCAGCATGTCGCCGGTGGAGATTTGCGGAATGCCGAATTTCTCGGTGATGAACTTTGCCTGAGTACCTTTACCGGCCCCGGGAGCTCCCAGCAGAATGACGCGCATCGATGTGCTCCTCAATTTTTTATATAGAAAACAACAGGATTCGCCTCTTGGGGCCAATCTTAAAAATACGGGTCGTGGCCGCACAAACGGCCAAAGGCTGATCAAGATACACAGCAGGCTGCGCCCACACAAGACGCCAAAAGTCGGAGAAACCGCTGCCTGCCGCGACCTCGCGATCCGGTGAGCCAAGTCGCAACCCCATCATTAACTGTCGCCTGCCGGCACTTTCCCCCTGCACGCAATGCGGCACCGGAGGTATCCCCAAGATGCCTTGCGTCCCGTGAAAAACCTTAGCCGGTATTGCGCAGACCAGCGGCGATCCCCGCCACAGACACCAGCAGCGCCTGCTCCACCGGGCTGCCCTGCTCGACATTCTGCTGCCGCGAACGGGCCAACAGTTCGGCTTGCAATAGATGTAGCGGGTCGAGGTAAGTGTTGCGCAGACGGATGAATTCGAGGGTGTCCGGGCTATGTGCCAGCAACTGCGACTGGCCAGTCAGACCAAGCACCACCGCGCACGCCTGCGACAATAGGTCGCGTAACTGCGCGCCCAACGGCAGCAGATCCGGCTCGACCAGACGCTCGTCGTAGGACAACGCGATGTCCGCATCAGCCTTGGCCAGGACCATTTCGAGCATGTCGATGCGCGTACGGAAGAACGGCCATTGCTCGCGCATCTGCCCGAGCAACTCGCCTTCGCCACGCTCCAGCGCTTTGCTCAACGCCGACTCCCAACCCAGCCACGCCGGCAGCATCAACCGCGTTTGCGTCCAACCAAAGATCCACGGGATCGCCCGCAGGCTTTCGATGCCGCCGGCGCGACGTTTGGCCGGACGACTGCCGAGCGGCAAACGGCCCAATTCCTGCTCCGGCGTGGACTGACGGAAGTACTCGACGAACTGCGGGTTTTCCCGCACCACCTGGCGGTAAGCGCTGACACCGTCGGCGGCCAATTCGTCCATCAGATGCCGCCATTCAGGCGTCGGTGGTGGCGGCGGCAGCAACGTCGCTTCCAGCACGGCAGCGAGATACAGATTGAGATTTTGCTCGGCGATGTCCGGCAGGCCGAATTTGAAGCGAATCATTTCCCCTTGCTCGGTGGTACGGAAACGCCCCGCAACCGAGCCCGGTGGCTGCGACAGAATCGCCGCGTGCGCCGGGCCACCGCCACGGCCGACCGTGCCGCCACGACCGTGGAACAGCAGCAGTTCAACTTCTTGCTCACGGCAAATTTCCACCAGCCTTTCCTGCGCGCGATATTGCGCCCAGGCCGCCGCCGTGGTGCCGGCGTCCTTGGCCGAGTCGGAGTAACCGATCATCACTTCCTGCGGGCCTTGCAGGCGTGCGCGATAGCCCGGCAGCAGCAACAACCGCTCCATCACCGGCCCGGCGTTATCGAGGTCGGCGAGGGTTTCGAACAGCGGCACCACGCGCATCGGCCGCAACACGCCAGACTCTTTGAGCAGCAGTTGCACAGCGAGGACGTCGGAAGCGGCGCCAGCCATGGAGATCACATAGGAGCCGAGCGACGCACCCGGTGCGGCGGCGATTTCCTTGCAGGTGTTGAGCACTTCGGCGGTATCGGCCGACGGCTTGAAGTGCGCCGGCAGCAGTGGCCGACGATTGTTCAGCTCACGGGTCAGGAAGGCGATGCGCTGTTCTTCGTCCCAATCTTCATAGCGACCGAGGCCGAGATAATCGGTGATTTCGGTCATCGCCGAGCTGTGTCGTGACGAATCCTGCCGCACGTCGAGGCGCACGAGGAACAAGCCAAAGGTCACCGCGCGACGCAGGCAATCGAGCAACGGGCCGTCGGCGATCACGCCCATACCGCACTCGTGCAGCGAGTTGAAACACAGCTCCAGCGGGTCGAGCAGATCACGGTTGTTGTGCAGCACATCGGCAGGCGCCGGTGTCGGCGCAGTCAATGCGGCATGCGCCCAATTGCGCGTCGCCCGCAGGCGTTCGCGCAATTGCTTGAGCACCGCGCGATACGGTTCGGCGCTGTCGCCAGCCTTGGCTTTCAAGGCATCGCTGGCCTGTTGCATCGACAGCTCGGCAGCCAGATGATCGACATCGCGCAGGTACAAATCAGCGGCCATCCAGCGCGCCAGCAGCAACACTTCGCGAGTCACCGCAGCGGTGACATTGGGGTTGCCGTCACGGTCGCCGCCCATCCACGAGGCGAAGCGAATGGGCGCGGCTTCCAATGGTAGACGCAGGCCGGTCGCTTCATGCAACGCCTTGTCGGCCTTGCGCATATGGTTGGGAATCGCCTGCCACAGCGAATGTTCGATCACCGCGAAACCCCACTTCGCTTCATCGACCGGCGTCGGTCGCGTGCGGCGGATTTCTTCGGTGTGCCAGGCTTCGGCGATCAGCCGTTGCAGGGTGCTCTGGATCTGTTCGCCTTCGGCTGTGGTCAGGTCGCGATGGTCTTGCGCGGCGAGTTGTCCGGCGATGGCGTCGTACTTCTGGATCAGCGTGCGCCGCGCCACTTCGGTGGGGTGCGCGGTCAGCACCAGTTCGATTTCCAGCCGCGCCAGTTGCCGGGCCAGCGATTCGGCGCTGTGGCCTTCATTGCGCAAACGCGCGAGCAACTCAGGCAGCACGCGCGATTCGAACGGCGCCGGCTGCGATTCTTCGCGGCGATGGATCAATTGATACTGCTCGGCGATGTTCGCCAGGTTGAGAAACTGGTTGAACGCCCGCGCCACGGGGAGCAATTCGTCTTCGCTCAATTGATTGAGGCTGGCGCTCAGTTCAGCGTCCATCGAGCCACGGCGATCGGCCTTGGCGCCTTTGCGAATCTGCTCGATCTTGTCGAGGAACGCCTCGCCGTACTGGTCTCGAATGGTGTTGCCCAACAGCTCTCCGAGCAGGTGAACGTCTTCGCGCAAGCGTGCATCAATATCGGTCATCAGCAATTCCCCAGCAGTAATCCGGACGGCTTAGAAACGAGTGCATGAGCTAGAGAGTGCCGCTCAACGACGCTTCTTACAAGCATCCGACCAAGGGACTTTAAACCTTGCGGGCGAAAGCTAGTCTCAACAGTAAGCCGTACAACGGCTTGCCGCCGGCCCTGCCGGACACTCACCCAGGCCTGCCATGAGCAGGCGCGAAATGAGGTCATCATGAAAATTCGTGAACTCGCCCAGCATTGGGAAGAAAACGCCAAGGGTCGCCTGACCGACACTGGCTACACGATTCATCTGGACGTTGAAGCCGCTGCGCGACTGGCAGCGATTGCCGAGATGTACCCCAAACGCCATCCCGAAGAACTGCTCGGCGAACTGATTGGCGCAGCGCTTGAAGAGTTCGAAGCGAGCCTGCCGTATGTGAAGGGTTCGACCGTGGTGGCGACGGATGAGGAAGGTGATCCGCTCTATGAAGACGTGGGGCCTACGCCAAGGTTCCTCGCGTTGTCGCGCCGCCATTTGCATGACCTTTCGGCCGCTGCCGGCAAGCAAAAACACTGACACAACACAGATCAAACTGTAGGAGTGAGCCTGCTCGCGATAGCGGTATTTCATTCAAAATTTTTTGTTGTCTGACATGACGCTATCGCGAGCAGGCTCACTCCTACAGGATCGTATTCCAGCTCAAAATCGATGTGTTTTCGAGATCCGCCCCCCCGCGCGTACCGCTCCATCCCGCCAAAGTTCCCGCTTTAGAGCCTTGTCCATTCGGTCAAAAATTATTTAGGCGATAGGCCATCTTTTCTGAACTTTTGAAAAATCACTCCGGTCGGAACCTGTAACCACGCCTGGAACGAGCGTTTCAAAAACGCCTTTCACACGACGCTTTTCGGCTCCTCGACCAGGATGGATTCAGATGTTTTCAGGAGATGCCTAATGGAGTTGAAGACCATGAAAAACCAAACCACTTTCTCGCACTTGCGCGGTCTGAAACTGGCCGCTCTGGCCATCGGCACCAGCTTCGTGCTGGCCGGTTGCGCCGGTAATCCACCGACCGAGCAATACGCCGTGACCCAATCGGCGGTCAACAGTGCGGTCAGCGCTGGCGGTACCGAGTTCGCGGCGGTCGAAATGAAGCAAGCGCAGGACAAATTGAAACAAGCCGAAATCGCCATGCACGACAAGAAGTATGACGAAGCGCGCACCCTCGCCGAGCAAGCCGAATGGGACGCTCGTGTCGCCGAACGCAAGGCTCAGGCAATGAAAGCCGAACAGGCTGTGAAGGATTCCCAGAAAGGTGTTCAGGAACTGCGTCAGGAAAGCCAGCGCACCGTGCAGTAAGCGCGCATCCCGACCGCAACGCTGAAACTTTATCGATAGAAAGGACGAAAAATTATGCGTAAGCAACTGATGATCCCCGCTCTTCTGGCCGCAAGCGTCGCTCTGGCTGCCTGCTCCACTCCGCCTAATCCGAACCTGGAAAACGCGCGCACCAACTACTCGGGTCTGCAAGCCAACCCACAGGCGAGCAAAGTCGCGGCGCTGGAAACCAAAGACGCCAGTGATTACCTGGACAAGGCCGACAAGGCTTATCTGGACAAACAAGACGCGGCCAAGGTTGACCAACTGGCTTACCTGACCAACCAGCGCGTGGAAGTGGCCAAACAGACCATCGCCCTGCGCACTGCCGAGGCCAACCTGAAAAACGCTTCGGCACAACGTGCTCAAGCCCGTCTGGATGCTCGCGATCAGCAGATCAAACAGCTGCAGGACAGCCTGAACGCCAAGCAGACCGATCGCGGTACGCTGGTGACCTTCGGTGACGTGCTGTTCGCCACCGACCGTGCCGACCTGAAATCCAGCGGTCTGGTCAACATCAACAAACTGGCGCAGTTCCTTCAGGAAAACCCGGATCGCAAAGTGATCGTCGAGGGTTACACCGACAGCACCGGTACTGCCAGCCACAACCAGACGCTGTCTGAGCGTCGCGCTAACTCCGTGCGTACCGCTCTGGTGAAAATGGGCGTTGATCCAGCGCGCATCGTTGCTCAGGGCTACGGCAAGGAATACCCGGTTGCCGAGAACGGCAGTGTTTCCGGCCGTGCGATGAACCGCCGTGTGGAAGTGACCATTTCCAACGACAACCAGCCGGTTGTGCCACGTTCGGCGGTTAGCTCGAACTAAGCTCCCTGCTGTAACGCAAAAGCCCCGCCTGAGTGATCAGGCGGGGCTTTTTTCAAGATCAAAAGATCGCAGCCTTCGGCAGCTCATGGGATTTCTGTAGGAGCTGCCGAAGGCTGCGATCTTTTGCTTTTATGGCTGGAGTTTTTGCGGGGTCTCTTCGCCCATGCAGCGCACGGCTTTTTTCTGCGCATTGATCAGCACGCCGGTCAGGCCTTTCTGCTCGGTGTCGAACAACACCAGCACGCCATCGATGCACTGCGCCACTTGCGGCGCCGGGTCCAGCGAGACTTTGTAGTCTTCGCCCGGCACCGTCTTGAGCATGGTGAATTCGTTGAGCAGCAACGCATCCTCGGGTTTGGCGAAGTGCAGGTAGCCGTAGAACCACAGCGCCCCGACGGTGCCGAGGATGCTGCAGATACCGGTGATGATCAGCGGGATGGCGTTGCGTTCTTCAGTCATTGCGGACTCTCATCTTCAGAATTCGGGGGTGGCGGGTAATTGGGGATTTCGCCGAGGCGGCGCAGGCCGTTGAAATGTTCGGGATCGTCGAGGTAACGCAGCATCACCTGGCGCCACACCGGGTCGCCGAAGGTCTGCACATGGCCGCCACGGGTCAACTGCAGCACGCGCGGTGGCGGCGCAGCTTGATACAGACGGATGCCGTTGGAAAGCGGTACCAGCGGATCGTCGATGCTGTGGAAGATCAGCTTCGGCACGCCGTTAAGCTGCGGCATCGAGTTGATCGCGCTGTCGCCGTCCGGCACCAGCCACGACAGCGGCACCTGGAATGGCCAGGTCAGCCACGAAGTACTGAGGGCGTATTGGCCGACGCTGCGATAACTGGCGGGCACGCCGTCGAGCACCAAGGCCTTGAGCTGTTTCTGCCGCTCTGGATGCTGCACCAGCCAATGCACGGCCATCGCACCGCCGAGGCTCTGGCCGAGCAACACCAGCGGTTTGCCTTTGACTTCCGGCGCTTTGTCGAGCCAGGCAAACGCCGCGTCGATGTCCTGATAGATCGCCGGCAAACTCGGCTCACCCTCGGACAGGCCATAACCGCGATAGTCGACCAACAGCACTTGATAGCCGTTTTTCGGCAACCACCAACTGCCGCCCAAATGCATTGGCAGGTTACCGCCGTTGCCGTGCAGGTGCAGGACGGTGCCTTTGACCTCGACACCGGGTTTGGCCGGCAGCCACCAGGCGTTGAGCTTCAGGCCATCCGCCGTCACCAGCGTGACGGTGCGGTATTCGAGCTTGGCTTTTTCCGGGGTGAAAATCTGACCGGGTTCGGGGTAGAACAACAAAGAGCTGCAACCGCTGAGGGTCAGGAGCAGGCAGAAGATGCCGAGGATTCTCATCCGGTGAAACCTCGCAAAAATTCAGGTTCAGATCGTTCCCACGCTCTGCGTGGGAATGCATCCCGTGGCGCTCTGCGTCACAGTGGACGCGGAGCGTCCATGGCAGCATTCCCACGCGGAGCGTGGGAATGCATCCCGTGGCGCTCTGCGTCACAGTGGACGCGGAGCGTCCATGGCAGCATTCCCACGCGGAGCGTGGGAACGATCGGTCTGTAGTGGGTTAGAGGATGTTCGAGTAGTCGGCTTCGATCCGGTCCAGGCTCAAGTGATTGAGGAAGTTGGAGAAGCACATCCACGCCGACAACGCATTCAGATCGCGGAACTGCTCCGGCAGATACTTCGGCGCCACCACCAGCCCCTCATCCACCAACTGGCGCAAGGTACGCATGTCTTCCAGCGTGGTCTTGCCGCAGAACAACAACGGAATCTGCTCAAGCTTGCCCTTACGCACGGCCAACTGAATGTAGTTGTAAACCATGATAAAGCCTTTGAGATAGGACAAGTCTTTGGTAAATGGCAGACCGGTTGGCGTCGATCCACGGAATACCCGACTGGCGTTGCCGTAACTTTCCGCCATTTCGAAGCCCTGCTCGCGGAAGAATTCGAAGACCTGCAGGAAGTCGGCGCCCTCCTCGACCATGTGAATGGCGCGGGTGCGGTTGGTCAACTTGCGCAGACGGCTCGGGTAGGAGGCGAAGGTGATGATTTCCATGAGGATCGCCAGGCCTTCCTGGGTCACCGTCGACGACGGCGGGCCTTTGGAGAGGAAGGTGCAGATCGGCTGGTTCAGACCGTTGAGCGTGGTGCCAACGTGCACCAGGCCTTCATGGACTTCCAGCGCACGCACGTCTCTATCGTTGAACATCGCGTCGGTGCGGATCTTGATGTAGTCGGCGCCCGCCGCCGCGTCGGCAACGATACCGTCGGACTCGAACACGCGGATGGTCTCCTCGGCCTCGCCGAACACCTTGTTCAGACGGGTTTGCAGCAGGTGCACGGCGTCCTTGGCGGTGAGGACTTTCGGCTCGTCCTTCAGATCGCCACGGCCGTCGATGTTGTTGAGGTAATCGGACATCATCAGGCCGAGGTCGGCAAGGGTCGGGTCACCGGCGTGGAAGGCGTCGGAGGCGGCGCCGTACAGCTCTTGCGAGATCAGGCCGAAATCCTCGGTGCCGCGCGCTTCGAGCATGCGCACGACCATGCGGTATTCCTTGCACATGCGCCGCATGATCTGCCCGACCGGGTTGAACTGGCCGAGCTGGCGGGTGATGTCGCGCTCGATGTTCTGGAATTCCAGTTTGACCTTGCTCGAATCGAAACTCAGCGGCCGATTGAGGTAGTAGTCGCGATCCACCGCCGGCATTTCCTTGCCTTTGGCCTTGAGGAAACCCTTGCGGATGTTCTCGTCCCACTTGACCGCGTCGAGCACACGGATCGGCGTCTGCGCCAGCACAATGCGGTCGGACAACATGCGTATCGTCTGCTGGTAATCGTCCACCCGAAACTCCTGTAGAAAACGTGACGTACTGAATTATTGGGCGCGGGCCTGGCGCTGGTAGCGCACGGCTTCAACGAAGACATCGGAATAGGCCGGATCGTCGAGATAAGCAAAGACCTTGTCGAGGTTGCTGTCGACTTGCACACCCTCGCCATCGTCGGTCTGGAACGCCTGACCGTCGAGGGCTTGCTGTTTGATCGCCTGATTGATCTGTTCAAGATCGAGGTTGTAGACCACCAGTTCGTGTTTATCGGTGAGTTCAAAACCGGCAATGGTGTAGTGGCCGCCGTACTGTGCCGGGACTTTCGCCGACAGATACCAGCGATTGCCATGACGCGAGACAGTGAACGGATAGGCTTCGCGCTCGCGAGGCCTGGCCTTGAACCAGCTGATGGCCTGATAGCGATCGTTGCCGATGCGGGTCAGTTCAAGGTTCATCGGTTCGCCCCAGGCATTGGTGCTCGACCACTTGCCGAGCAGGCCCTTGGGCGCCGGTTCGCTGGCGGCCAGCGGTTCCTTGAAGGTCACCAGACAGCCACTGAGCAGCAGGAACGACAAGGCGATCAGCACGCCACGCCAGGCTTTCATTCAAAACTCCCTATGAACATTCGCCGCCCTCATGGTGATCGATCGTTCCCACGCTCTGCGTGGGAATGCATCCACTGGCGCTCTGCGTCATGTCGACGAAGGGACGCGGAGCGTCCCGGGCGGCATTCCCACGCAGAGCGTGAGGAACGATCAGCGCAGTTCAGACCGATGCGAGCACCAGGTGCATGTAGCGCGTCAGAATGCCGAGCATGTCCTCTTCGGCCAATGGCTCGGCGTCATTGAGCAGGCCCTGATATTCCATCCGTCCGATAATCGCCGTCAACACCTTGGCATCCTGTTGCGGTTCGCGCGAGCCCAGCACCTGAAACAACTGGCAGGTGCCCTGCAACAGAATCTGCTGATGTGAACGCACCAGAATCGCCAGGCGCGGGTTAAGCAGCGCTTCCTGGCGGAACGCTTGCTCAGCCATCAAATGCTCACGCCGGTTAACCAATTGACGATGCACGTAGTCGGCCATCAACCGTGCAATGTCGTCAGCCAATTGCGAGCGCGACTCCGGACTGCCGTCGCCACTGACCACCATCTCACGCAACAAGCCTTCGTTGTTGACCCACAACTTGGCCATGTATTCGGCGCTGCGCTCTACGTATTGAGCGAAGGTATCGGTGAGCAGGTCATCAATGTCCTTGAAGTAATACGTGGTCGCCGACAGCGGCACACCGGCCTCGGCGGCAACTGCGCGGTGACGCACAGCGCGTACGCCATCACGTACGACAATACGCATTGCCGCGTCGAGAATGTCCTGGCGACGCTGCTCACTGCCCTGTCGGCTGGCCTTGCGACCCTGGTACTGAACGCTTTCAGCGACCGCAGTGGCGATACCCGCTGCACCTTCTTGAGCTATTGCACCCATCACGACAGGACTTCCTCTGCTATTTCCAAAGTAACCAATTGATACATTTGTACCAGACAGGCAATAAAAAGCCGCCTGTTTTAGGCGGCTTTTTAACTGAAACGTTTACGCTTGCGGTCGCATGTGCGGGAACAGGATCACATCGCGGATCGACGGCGAGTTGGTCAGCAACATCACCAGGCGGTCGATGCCGATGCCTTCACCGGCCGTTGGCGGCATGCCGTACTCCAGCGCGCGCACGAAGTCGGCGTCGTAGTGCATGGCTTCGTCGTCGCCGGCGTCCTTGTCGGCCACCTGTGCCATGAAGCGCTCGGCCTGGTCCTCCGCGTCGTTCAACTCGGAGTAGGCGTTGGCGATTTCACGGCCACCGATGAACAGCTCGAAGCGGTCGGTGACGTTCGGGTTGTCATCGTTGCGACGCGCCAGCGGCGACACTTCGAACGGGTACTGAGTAATGAAGTGCGGCTGTTCCAGCTTGTGCTCGACCAGTTCTTCGAAAATCATCACTTGCAGCTTGCCCAGACCTTCGAAGCCCAGCACCTTGGCGCCGGCTTTCTTGGCGATGGCGCGGGCCTTGTCGATGTCGTTCAGATCATCGGCGGTCAGCTCAGGGTTGTACTTGAGGATCGAGTCGAACACCGACAGTCGCACGAACGGCTCGCCGAAGTGGAACACCTTGTCGCCGTACGGCACGTCGGTAGACCCCAGCACAAGCTGCGCCAGTTCACGGAACAGTTCTTCGGTCAGGTCCATGTTGTCTTCGTAATCGGCGTACGCCTGATAGAACTCCAACATGGTGAATTCAGGGTTGTGACGAGTCGAAACGCCTTCGTTACGGAAGTTGCGGTTGATCTCGAAAACCTTTTCAAAACCACCAACCACCAGACGCTTCAGATACAGCTCTGGCGCGATACGCAGGAACATTTCCATGTCCAGCGCGTTGTGGTGGGTTTCGAACGGCTTGGCCGCAGCGCCGCCAGGAATGGTCTGCAGCATCGGCGTTTCGACTTCGAGGAAGTCGCGCTTCATCAGGAAGCTGCGGATGTGCGCGATCACTTGCGAACGCACGCGGAAGGTCTGACGCACTTCGTCGTTGACGATCAGGTCGACGTAACGCTGACGGTAGCGCTGTTCGGTGTC
Source organism: Pseudomonas sp. NPDC089741 (assembly GCF_044748825.1). Classification (NCBI taxonomy): domain Bacteria; kingdom Pseudomonadati; phylum Pseudomonadota; class Gammaproteobacteria; order Pseudomonadales; family Pseudomonadaceae; genus Pseudomonas; species Pseudomonas sp. NPDC089741. Next base: position 45,421 of record NZ_JBIVGT010000043.1, read on the forward strand.
GGTCAGGCCGTGGTGCTTGTCCGGCAGCGGACGCAGCGATTTGGTCAGCAGACGCACGTTGGTCATTTCAACGTACAGGTCGCCCTTGCCGGAACGCGCCAGGGTGCCTTCGGCGGCAATGATGTCGCCCATGTCCCAGGTTTTCACCGCGGCCAGGGTGTCTTCCGACAGGGTTTTACGGTTGACGTAGACCTGGATGCGACCGGTCATGTCCTGGATCACCATGAACGAGCCACGGTTGAGCATGATGCGACCGGCAACCTTGACCGGGATTGCAGCCTCTGCCAGCTCTTCCTTGGTCTTGTCCGCGTATTTCTTCTGCAGATCTTCGCAGTAGTTTTCGCGGCGGAAGTCGTTCGGGAAGGCGTTGCCCTTGGCGCGCTCGGCAGCCAGCTTTTCCTTGCGCAGGGCGATCAGGGAGTTTTCTTCCTGTTGCAGGGCTTGCGGGTCGAGTTGTTGGTCGCTCATGTCTTTAGATATTCCATCAGGTTCGTTGCCCCCGGACCTCGCGGCCCGGGGATCGCCAGCAGGGCTGGCTCCTACAGGGATCGGCCTGAATCAGCCGATGCTGTATTGCGTCTTTTACAGCCCTGATTTCAGGCTGGCATACAGGTATTCGTCGATGTCGCCGTCGAGTACCTTGTCGCAGTCGCTGCGTTCGATGTTGGTGCGCAGATCCTTGATCCGCGACGCATCGAGCACGTACGAGCGAATCTGGTGACCCCAGCCGATGTCGGACTTGGTGTCTTCCAGCGCTTGCGACGCGGCGTTGCGTTTCTGCATTTCCTGCTCGTACAACTTGGCCCGCAGCATTTTCATGGCGGTGTCTTTGTTGGCGTGCTGGGAACGTTCGTTCTGGCAGCTGACCACGGTGTTGGTCGGTACGTGAGTGATACGTACGGCCGAGTCGGTGGTGTTTACGTGCTGACCACAGGCACCGGATGAACGATATGTGTCGATCAGCACTTCTGCCGG
>NZ_JBIVGT010000044.1:0-1508 GCF_044748825.1 Pseudomonas sp. NPDC089741
CACCACCCCCAGCCCGCGGTCCGCGCCTCCCCACGCCGGTGCACGTCACCGTCAACGGGACCTCGCCCCGGTTGTTGCCGAAGCGGTTCGCCGCATCAGCAATGAAGAATCGATCAGCGCGATGTTCCGTTAAGGGCCCTGCCCTTCTCGAAATGTCTCGTTGACGAAAAGCGCCCCGCCCCGGCATTCCTGCCGGGGCGGGGCTTTTTTGCCCATACCGTGTTTGGCGCTGGTCGCAAACGCCACTCCGGTCATGGCTATATTGGAGATACACAATGAACGATTTTACTCTGAATGCTGAAGTGCGTTCCGACCTGGGGAAAGGTGCGAGCCGCCGCCTGCGTCGTCTCGCAAGCCTGGTTCCAGCTGTAGTTTACGGTGGCGAAAAAGCCCCTGAATCCATCAGCATGCTGGCTAAAGAAGTTGCCAAACTGCTCGAAAACGAAGCGGCTTACAGCCACATCATCGAGCTGAACGTTGGCGGCACCAAGCAGAACGTAATCATCAAAGCTCTGCAACGTCACCCGGCTAAAGGCCACGTGCTGCACGCTGACTTCGTACGCGTTGTCGCTGGCCAGAAACTGACCGCTATCGTTCCTGTGCACTTCATCAACGAAGCTGCTCCAGTGAAGAAAGGCGGCGAGATTTCGCACGTTGTTGCTGAAATCGAAGTGACCTGCCTGCCGAAAGATCTGCCTGAGTTCATCGAAGTCGATCTGGCTGACGCTGAAATCGGTTCGATCATTCACCTGTCGGACCTCAAAGCTCCTAAAGGCGTTGAGTTCGTTGCTCTGGCACACGGCGATGACAAGGCTGTTGCCAACGTCCACGCTCCACGTGTTGCTCCAGAAGCTACCGAAGAAGGCGCAGCAGAGTAATTCACTCTGTCATGCCTGAGTGAGCAAGTAACATCGCGGACTGGAACGTAGCGAGAAAGCGGGCGGGAACGCGGAGTTTACATCATGGTAAATGAGCAATTTTCGTCCACTTTCGCCGCTTTCCCTGATCGCGGCGATGTTACTCACCACTCAAAGGAAGGGCCCCTATCGTGACTGCCATCAAACTGATCGTTGGCCTGGGAAATCCAGGCGCTGAATACGACCAGACCCGGCATAACGCAGGGGCCCTTTTTGTTGAGCGCATCGCCCAAGCACAGAATGTGAATCTTGTGGCCGATCGCAAATATTTCGGCCTGACCGGGCGCTATTCGCACCAGGGTCAGGATGTTCGTCTGCTGATTCCCACCACCTACATGAACCGCAGCGGCCAGGCCGTGGCGGCACTCGCCGGTTTCTTCCGCATCAAGCCTGAAGAAATCCTCGTGGCGCATGACGAACTCGATCTGCCTCCGGGCGTTGCCAAGCTCAAGCAGGGCGGCGGCCATGGCGGTCACAACGGGTTGCGCGACATCATTGCGCAACTGGGCAATCAGAATACGTTCTACCGCCTGCGGCTTGGCATCGGCCACCCGGGCGTCGCCAGTATGGTTTCAAATTTCGTCCTGGGTC
>NZ_JBIVGT010000044.1:1517-42111 GCF_044748825.1 Pseudomonas sp. NPDC089741
CATCGTGCCGATGCCGGATCCGCGTCTGGACGCTTTGGCGGCCATCGTCAATCCGAAGCGCATCCTGCCGACCACCATGGAATTCGTCGACATCGCAGGCCTCGTTGCCGGCGCCTCGAAAGGTGAAGGTCTGGGCAACAAGTTCCTCGCCAACATCCGTGAGACCGACGCCATCGCTCACGTGGTGCGCTGCTTCGAAGACGAAAACGTGATCCACGTTTCCAATAGCGTCGATCCGAAGCGCGACATCGAAATCATCGACCTGGAACTGATCTTCGCCGACCTCGACAGCTGCGAGAAGCAACTGCAGAAAGTCGCGCGTAACGCCAAGGGCGGTGACAAGGACGCCGTGGTTCAGAAAGCTCTGCTGGAGCAACTGATCGCGCACTTCACCGAAGGCAAGCCGGCACGCAGCCTGATGAAGAACATGAGCGCTGACGAAAAGGCAGTGATCAAGGGCTTCCACCTGCTGACCACCAAACCGGTCATGTACATCGCCAACGTCGCTGAAGACGGTTTCGAGAACAACCCGCACCTGGACGTGGTTCGCGCCATCGCCGAAGAAGAAGGCGCGATGGTCGTTCCGGTCTGCAACAAGATCGAAGCGGAAATTGCCGAGCTCGATGACGGTGAAGAGAAGGACATGTTCCTCGAGGCCCTGGGCCTGGAAGAGCCTGGCCTGAACCGCGTGATCCGCGCTGGCTACGAAATGCTGCACTTGCAGACCTACTTCACCGCCGGTGTCGAAGAAGTCCGCGCCTGGACCGTCAAAGTCGGTGCCACCGCACCTCAGGCTGCCGGCGTGATCCACACCGACTTCGAGAAAGGCTTCATCCGCGCCGAAGTGATCGCCTACAACGACTTCATCCAGTACAAGGGCGAAGCCGGTACCAAAGAAGCCGGTAAATGGCGTCTGGAAGGCAAGGATTACATCGTCAAGGACGGCGACGTGATGCACTTCCGCTTCAACGTGTAAGCGTTACGCCCAAGAAAAAGCCGCGTTTGATACGCGGCTTTTTTGTGCCTGACATATTGTCAAAAGATCGCAGCCTGCGGCAGCTCCTACATGGGGTCACCTGTAGGAGCTGCCGCAGGCTGCGATCTTTTGATCTTAGGCCTTTTTGGTGCGCGGCAAGAAGATCGCCAACACGCCAAACAACGGCAGGAACGAGCACAGGTAATACACGTACTCGATCCCGTGCACATCCGCCAGATGCCCGAGCAACGCCGCGCCAATCCCGCCAAAACCAAACATCAAACCGAAGAACACCCCGGCAATCATCCCGACATTGCCCGGCACCAGTTCCTGTGCATAAACCACAATCGCCGAGAACGCCGAAGCCAGAATGAAGCCGATCACCACGCTGAGGACCGTGGTCCAGAACAGATCAACGTGGGGCATCAGCAACGTAAACGGCGCCACGCCGAGGATCGAGAACCAGATCACCGCCTTACGCCCGATCTTGTCGCCAATCGGCCCGCCGAAAAACGTCCCCGCCGCCACTGCGCCCAGGAACAGGAACAAGTGCAACTGCGAACTGGCCACCGACAAGTCGAACTTCTCGATCAGGTAGAACGTGAAGTAACTGGTCAGGCTGGCCATGTAGAAATACTTCGAGAACACCAACAGCCCGAGTACCACCAGCGCACTGGTCACCCGCCCTTTCGACAGCCCGTGAGTCGCTGCCTGGCCGGCCTTGAGCTTGAACAGGTTCAAGTGATGGGCGTACCAGCGGCTGATGCGGTACAGCACGAACAGCGCAAACACTGCGAACAAACCGAACCACGCCACATTGCCCTGACCGAACGGAATGATGATCGCCGCCGCCAGCAACGGGCCGAACGCGGAACCGGCGTTACCACCGACCTGGAAGGTCGATTGCGCCAGACCAAAGCGTCCGCCGGAAGCCAGCCGCGCAATTCGCGAGGCTTCTGGGTGAAACGTCGAGGAGCCGATACCGATGAGCGCCGCAGCCAGCAGGATCAAGGGAAAACTGCCGACCATCGACATCATCACGATGCCAATCAGCGTGCAAATCGAACCCGCCGGCAACAGCCACGGTTTCGGATGCCGGTCGGTGTGATAACCGACCCACGGCTGCAACAGCGAAGCCGTCAGTTGAAAGGTCAAAGTAATCAGACCGACCTGAGTAAACGTCAGGCCGTAATTGGCCTTGAGCATCGGGTAGATCGACGGCAGCACCGACTGGATCAAGTCGTTGATCAAATGCGCCAGCGCTACCGCGCCGATGATGCGCATCACCAGTGGACTGCTTTGGGGAGCAGCGGGCGCCGAGGCAGCGGCGGTCTGAACGTTGCTGATAGCCATGGAAGTTTCCGGACAGCAGATGGGTGCACACAGGCAGGTGCGTCAATGTGCCATTTTTCAGTGCGTGAGCGCCATCCCCTTAGCCAGCTAACTAACCACCCTGGCCTGAATCACACAATCATGTAGGAGCTGCCGAAGGCTGCGATCTTTTGATGTTGTTTTTTAAAAGATCAAAAGATCGCAGCCTTCGGCAGCTCCTACATGGGATAGGTGATAGCGCAACGCCATGGTCTGAATCTTGCCTTGCTTCATCCCTTGAACGCGGCGCCCTTACAAAGGGCACCGACAATGGGAAGTTTCGCTACAGAGCCGGCCTACAGAGCGGGCGAGAGTGAACTTTCGAGGCCTTTTAGCAGGGCACAACATCAACGTCGAACGACCGCGATGCACGCCGTTGGTGCGTGGTGTCCAGAGGAGTCATGGGGCATGCAGGCTTTCCTTTCACCGGGGATCAAATTGCTGGGGCGGTTTGGCTTCGCAGGTAAATTCCAGTTGTTGTTTCTGCTGTTCATTCTGCCGTTGGCCGGCAGCCTGTTGATGATCGGCCAGGATTATCGTGACAAGCTCAATCTGATTTCCGGCGAGCGTGCCGGCGTGCGGCAGTTGCTCGCGCTGGATGCGCTGGACAACCTGCTCGCCGCGCAACGTGACCGTGCCGCCCGTTGGCGCGCCACCGAAACCAATCGCCAACCGACGCCGGCCACCCTCGCCGCCATGGGCGCGTTCGACGCGGTGCAACCGGCCGTGCAGCAAGCCACCACAGATTTGGGCAACGCGCTGAAAAACGAAGGCGCGGAAGGCGAAACCCTCACCCGCTACCAAGCGCTGCAAACTGCATTGAACGGTCTGGATTCGAAAAGCCTCAGCGGTGTCGGTTGGTGGCCGGACGGTTACGATCGTTTCACCAACGCCCTCAGCGCCCTGCAAGCGCTGCGCGAGCAGATCGTCATGGACAATCGCCTGACCCTCGCGCCGTGGCTGGAAACCTATTTGCTGACGCAGATTTCCACGCAGCACGCGCCGGACCTGATCGAACGGGTCGGCCGCCTCGCCGCTGTCGGTCAGGCCTCAGTCGTATCGGGTCAATTCACCCTGCAAAGCCGTCTGCAATTGCGTGACCTGCGCAGCCGCATCGGCGATGCCCGCGAACAACTGGTCAAAACCGCCACACTGCTCGAAGCACGCCTGCCGAAAGATCAACAGAGCTGGGCCAGCCAATACCACGACAGCCTGAAACACCTCGACAGCGGTCTGAAGGTGCTGGATGACGGCGTGTTCGGCGGCAGCATCAATCTCAAACCAGAGGACTTCGAACGCAGCCTCGACGCCTTGCTCAGCGACCTCGCCGCCCTGCGCCAGCAATCACTGGTATCGCTGGACCAACGACTCGATGCCTACCACAGCTCGGCGATCCGTCAGTTCATCCTCGTCGCGGCAATCTTCGGCTGCCTGTTGCTGGCGGCGCTGTATTTGTTCGTCTGCCTGCAAGCCTCGATTCGTCGCAGCGCCAGCGGCATCACCTTACTTGCTGAAGCCCTGCGCGACGGCAACCTCAGCCTGCAAGTGCCGGTGGTAGGCCGAGATGAGTTGGCGGCGATCAGCACCGCACTCAACGTCGCCGTGGTGCAATTACGCACGAGCATGCTCGGCGTCGATCACGAGACCTCGCAGTTGAGCCATGCCGTGCGCAGCCTCAACGAACACTCCAGCGGTGCTCTCGGCGAAGTCGAAGCGCAACAGTTGCAGATCAGCCAGATCGCCGCAGCCGCCACGCAATTGGCCGCGACCTCGCAAGGCGTGGCGCAAAGCTGCGAACAGGCCTCCGGCAGCGCTCAGCACACCCGACGCATCGCCGCCGACAGCAGCCGCGACAGCCAACGCACCACGGCGAGTATTCAGCAGCTCAACCAACGCTTGAACGACACCGCAGCGGCACTGGGCCGGGTCAGTGAGCAAGGCCAGCAGATTCAATTGGTCGTCGACACCATTCGCGGCGTCGCCGAGCAAACCAATCTGCTCGCGCTCAATGCGGCCATCGAAGCCGCGCGCGCCGGTGAACAAGGTCGCGGGTTTGCCGTAGTGGCGGACGAAGTGCGCAGCCTGTCGCAACGCACGCAATCGTCGACCGCGCAGATTGCCGGCACGGTCGACAGCTTGCGCGCGACGGTCAACGAAGCCGTGAGTTTGATGGAAGCTGCCTGCGGCCAGGCGCAAACCGATGCCGAGTCGGTCACCGGTCTCGGTGAACGCCTGGGTGAAATCGCCAGCGCCGTGCAGAGCGTCACCGACACCCTCGCACAGATCGCCACAGCAGTTGAAGAACAGGCAAGCACCGCCGATGAAGTCAGCAGCAATATCCAGCAAGTCGATCAGGCCGCCGTACGTTTGCTTGAAGGCGCACGCGCAGTGAATCTGGCCGCAGACACCCTGAGCCAGGGCAGCAAGGCGCTGAGCGACAACACCGCGCGCTTCCGCCTCAGTTGATCACAGCCTCGGGGAAGTCCGTTTCCAGTTCGGCCTTGAGCCATTGAATGAACCACGCCACATCCGCCGAGAGTTCGGCGGACGGCGTCAGCACCCGATAGCTCTCCAGCTTCACCTGAGCGTCGACCGCACGCACCAGTTTGCCGCTGGCGAGTTCATGGCGCACCAGCACCTCGTTGGCCAGCGCGATGCCCTGCCCGCTCTCGGCGACTGACAGCGCGTGGTCATTGTTGACGTAGAGCATGTCGGAATTGAGATGGATATCGAGGTCGTGCGCGGCGAACCACAGGTTCCACCATTCGCCGTCATCGACGTGGATCAGTTCGTGGCTGACCAGATCGGCCGGGCTGTTGATCGGTGCAATGCTGGCCAGATACGCCGGCGTGCAAATCGGGAAAACCCGTGGGCAAATCAGCGCTTCCCGTGAGTCGGCATATTGCCCGTCGAGGCCGTAGACGATACCGAGGTCAGCGCTTTTCCCGTCCACTTCGGTGAAGGTCGAGTTCGGCTCGATCGCCAGTTTCAATCCCGGGCGAAGATGCCGCAGCGCTTCGATCCGTGGCATCAACCAGCGCTTGGCAAACCCCGGCACCACCATGATCCGCAACCAGCGCTCGGCATCCCTGGGCTGCGCCTCTTTGCCAGCCTCAATGATCAACTGCAACGCGGCGCTGATCTTGCGGTAGTACTTCTCCCCCGCCGGCGTCAGGTTGACCCCGCGCGAGGTGCGCTCGAACAATTGAATGCCCAACCAGTCCTCGAGCAATTTCACATGCCGGCCAATCGCAGGCTGGGTCACGTGCAGGGCTTTCGAGGCTTCGACGTAGCTGCCCAAACGGGCGGCGGCATCAAAGGCACGCACCGCGTTGAGCGGCGGCAAACGGTGGTCGGGCATGATTCCTGGCACCTTCGGCTGTTAAATTAACTAACACCTGCCATGTTTAAATTGAAGTGTCGCGCCGCGCAACCCCTGGCTGATAATCGAGCCACAGCAGAACAATAAAACAGCTGGTTTCACACCCGAACGCAATCTCGATCCTGCCCAAAAAAATAATATCCATGGCCCGACGACCACGCTTTGCAAAGCGAGTCGCAGGCGATGGGGGAATCGGAGGTAACGCATGAATGCCCTGCATTCGCTGCAAACGCTGGCGGTCTCGATCCGCTCAGTGCGCAAGGTTTACGGTGATCCGCAGACCGGTCCGGTGGCGCTGAAAAGCATCGACCTGGATATCCGCGACAACGAATTCTTCACCCTTCTCGGCCCGTCCGGCTGCGGCAAGACCACGCTGCTGCGGATGATTGCCGGTTTCGAATTTCCCACCGAAGGCGAGATCCTGCTCTACGGCGAGAACATCGCTGATCGCCCGCCGTTCCAGCGTCCGGTCAACACGGTGTTTCAGCATTACGCGCTGTTCCCGCACATGACCATCGCCGAGAACCTGGCCTTCGGCCTCGAATCACAGCCGATGGGCAAAGTCCTGACCAAGGCGCAAATCGCCGAGCGCGTCCGCGAAATGCTGGCGCTGGTGCAGATGGAGCGCTTCGCCAACCGCAAGCCGGCGCAACTGTCGGGCGGTCAGCAGCAACGTGTCGCCCTCGCCCGCGCTTTGGCACCGCATCCGAAAGTGCTGTTGCTCGATGAGCCGCTTTCCGCGCTCGACCTGAAGCTGCGTCAGGCGATGCGCGAAGAGTTGAAAACCATCCAGGCCAAGACGGGCATTACCTTCATCTTCGTCACCCATGACCAGGAAGAAGCGCTGACCATGTCCGACCGCATCGCCGTGCTCTCCGAAGGCGAAGTGCAACAGGTCGGACGGCCAGAGGATATTTACGAACGGCCGCGCAATCGCTTTGTCGCCGACTTCATCGGCGAAACCAATTTCATTGAAGGCACCGTCACTCGTGTAGAGGACGGGAAGGCTTGGTTCGCCGGGCCTGCCGGGCATCCGCTGCCCGCGCAACCGTGCAGCGATGTGCAGGTCGGCGCCAACGTGACCTTGTCGGTACGTCCCGAGCGTTTGCATCTGGTGCCAGCGGCTACCGAAACCGCGCTGCCGTGCCGGATCGAAGCGCAGATCTATCTGGGCACCGATCTGCAATATCAGGTCAGCCTCAGCGATGGTTCGCGCCTCACCGTGCGTACGCCCAACTGCGTCGACCAGAGCCTGCGCTTTGCCGTCGGCGCCCAGGCCGGTCTGTTGTTCGACCAGGGCAGCGCCAGCGTCCTGCACGATTGAGCCGGAGGAATTGCCATGCACGCCTTACCGATTGCCAACACGCTGGAGCGGCGCAAAGCCTTTCAGAGTTTTCTCGGGGTCAGCCCGGCGCTGATCGCTATCTGTTTGTTTCTGGTGGTGCCGATTCTGATCGTCATCGGTTATTCGCTGATGGAAGCCAACCCCTACGGCGGGGTCAATAAAGTCTTCAGCAGCGACGCCTACACCTCGCTGCTGTTCGAGCGGCAACTGGACGATAGCCTCGCCTTTGCCGACTCGTATTTGATCATCGCCCTGCGCTCGATCGGCATTGCCGGACTGACCACGATCATCACGTTGCTGATCGGTTTTCCGGTGGCGGTGTGGCTGGCCATGCAGCCGGCGCATCGACGCGGCTTGCTGATCTTTCTGATCACCGTGCCGTTCTGGGCCAACCTGCTGATCCGCACTTACGCGTGGATTCTGCTGCTGCGTAACACCGGGGTGATCAACAACAGCCTGATGGGCATGGGCGTGATCCATGAGCCGTTGCAGTTGCTCTACACCGACGGCGCGGTGCTGCTGGGGCTGGTTTACACCTACGCGCCGTTCGTGGTGCTGCCGATTTACGCGACGCTGGAAAAGATGGACATCCGCCTGCTTGAAGCCGCGCAGGACCTCTACGCCGGGCGTGTGCGCACGTTGCGCAAAGTGGTTTTGCCGATCGCCAAACCGGGGATTCTCGCCGGCGCGATCCTCACTTTCGTGCCGTGTCTGGGCGCGATGATCGCCCCTGAACTGCTCGGTGGCGGCACACGAATGATGCTCGGCAACCTGATCTTCCGGCAGTTCAGCGATGCGCGTAACTGGCCGTTTGGTGCAGCGCTGTCGCTGGTGCTGATGGCTGCGGTGATGCTGGTACTGACCGTGTATGCCCTGCGCGCCGAGCGCCAGCGCATCGTCAAAGGAGGTGCGTGATGATCGGCCTATTCAAACGCAAAGGGCTGGGCGTGCAAGACTTCCCCGGCTTCGGCGGCTTCAGTTTTCTGTTCTATCTGTACCTCTACGCGCCGATCGTGGTGCTGGTGGTGTTCTCGTTCAACGCCAACCAATCGGCAACGGTGTGGACCGGTTTCAGCTTCGACTGGTATCGCGCCGCGTTCGCCAATCAGGCCTTGCGCCAGGCCGCCGGCAACAGCCTGTTGATCGCCGTCTGCGCGAGCATGATCGCCACGGCGATTGCCACTCTCGCCGCCCTCGGCACCTCGCGCGGCGCCAAGTTCAAGGGCCTGCACTTGTCGATGGGCGCGATCATGTTGCCGCTGGTGTTGCCGGAAATTGTCGTCGGTGTCGCGACGCTGGCGCTGTTCTCGACCATCGGTCTGTCGCTGGGTTACGGCAATCTGATCATCGCGCACACGGTGTTCTGCATTCCCTTCGCCTACCTGCCGATTCGCGCAAGGTTGAACGACATGGACCTGTCGCTGGAACAAGCCTCGGCCGACCTCTACGCCGGCCCGTGGCGGACCTTTCGCAAAGTGACCTTGCCGCTGCTGATGCCGGGAATTTTCTCCGGGCTGATGCTGGCCTTCATCGTCTCGCTGGATAACTTCGTGATCTCGATGATGGTCTCGCAGGCCGGCACCACGACCTTGCCGATTTTCATCTTCGGCCTGCTACGGATGGGCGTGACACCCGACGTCAACGCCGTGTCGACGCTGATCCTCGGCGTCTCGGTGCTGTTCGTCAGCCTCTCTTACCTGTTGGGCAAAAAGAACGCCTGAACCTTCTACGACCTGTGGGGAAATAGCATGAGCAAGTGGATAAAAAGCGTTGGCACTTCGTTGTTCCTGACTGTGCCGCTGGTGATGGCAGGCAGCGTTCAGGCCGCCGAAAAACTCAATGTGGTGAGCTGGAGCGGCTATTTTTCGCCGGAGATTCTCGCCAAGTTCCAGAAGCAGACCGGCATCGAAGTCACCGTCGATTCCTACGATTCCAACGAGACGCTGCTGGCGAAATTGAAACAGGGCGGCGCCGGTTATGACGTGGCGATTCCGTCGCACCAGTTCGTGCCGATCCTGATCAAGGAAAACCTGCTGGAGCGCTTCGACCCGGTCAAAGAGCCGTACTACGCCAGCGTTGTGGATAACCTGAAAAAACCGAGTTGGGATCCGGAAGGCGCGTATTCGGTGCCGTTCATCTGGGGCACCACCAGCGTCGTGCTCGACAGCGCCCGCTACAAAGGCCCAGCTGACAGCTACAAGGTTTTGTATGAGCCGCCAGCCGAGTTGCAGGGGCGCATCAACATGTTCGATTCGGTCAGCGACATGGTCGACATGGCCAGCCTCTACCTGAACATTCCGCTGTGCAGCGAAGACCCGAAACAGATGCAGCAAGTGCTGACTTTGCTCAAGGCGCAGAAGCCGTTCGTGAAGACCTATAGCTCCAAGGCCGGCTCGATTCGCGAGAACCTCGCCTCGGGTGAAATCGACATGTCGATGTTCTGGGGCGGTTCGTCGATGCGTGCCCGTGAGATGAAACCGACGCTGAAATACCTCTACCCGAAAGAAGGCGTGCTGGCCTGGGTCGACAACATGGTCATCCCTACCGGCAGCAAAAATCCGGCGAATGCCAAGGCGTTCATCGCCTTCCTCAGCCAGCCGGAAAACTCGGCAATGACGCAGAACTTCCTCAAGCACCAGAGCCCGATCAAAGGCGTCGAACCGTTCCTTGATGCGGCGTTGAAAGATGCGCCGGAATTGCACATTCCCGAGGGCACCAACGTGGTGTTCAGCAAGACCTGCGGCGAAGGTGCGATCCGCCTCGCCGACCGTCTCTGGACCAACCTGATGCGTTGATCGCTACCGCCCCGTCGCAGTGGCGGGGCGTTTTTCCAGCCGTCTGAAAGGCCGCTTGCAATGAACTCTAATAACATCAGCGAACTGGTCCTGTTGCAGGCTCATGAGCTCGCCGAACGCATCCGCCTGCGCCAGGTTTCCTGCCGGGAAGTGATGCAGACTTACCTTGCCCATATCAAACGCTTCAACCCGTTGGTCAATGCGTTGATCAGTCTGCAGTCGCCGGAACATCTGCTGGCTCAAGCCGATGAGCGCGACGCCGAACTGACGCGTGGCGAATACCGGGGCTGGATGCATGGTTTGCCTCATGCGATCAAGGATCTGTCGCTGACCCAAGGCATCCGCACCACGCTGGGGTCGCCGCTGTACAAGGACTTTGTGCCTGAGCGCGATGGGATCATGGTCGAGCGGATCAAGGCTGCTGGGGCGATCATTATTGGCAAGACCAACACCCCGGAATTCGGTCTCGGTTCGCAAAGCTACAACCCGTTGTTTGGCGCCACCGCTTGCGCGTATGACCCGAGCAAAACGGCGGGCGGCAGCAGTGGCGGCGCGGCGGCGGCGCTGGCGATGCATCTGGTGCCGGTGGCGGATGGCAGCGACATGATGGGTTCGCTGCGTAATCCGGCGGCGTTCAATAACATCTTTGGTTTTCGTCCGTCGCAGGGTCGCGTGCCGTTTGATGACAGTGCGGATCTGTTTTTTGACCAGCTCGGTTATGAGGGGCCGATGGCACGCAGCGTGAGGGATGCGGCGTTGCTGTTGTCGGTGCAGGCTGGCGGTGATGCGCGGGCGCCGCTGTCCATCGCTGAATCCGGTGAGGCGTTTGCGGCGCCGCTGGGGCGTGATTTCAACGGCACGCGGTTGGGTTGGCTGGGCGATTTCAACGGTTATCTGCCGATGGAGCAAGGCTTGCTGTCGCTTTGCGAGAAGACCTTTGGCGACTTTGAAAGCCTTGGCTGCCACGTTGAGTCGGTTGAACCGGGTTTCGCGCCTGAGCGGCTGTGGAGCAGTTGGAGGACGTTGCGGCACTGGATGGTCGCCGGATCCTTGGGCGCCACCTATGCCGATCCGCAGAAACGCGCGTTGCTGAAACCGGAAGCGATCTGGGAAGTGGAAAATGGCTTGAAGCTGTCAGCCAGCGAAGTGTTTGCCGCCTCGGTGGTGCGCAGCGATTGGTATCGGGCTATCTCTCGTCTGTTCGAAAAATACGATTACCTGCTGCTGCCGAGTGCCCAAGTGTTCCCGTTCGACAAAAGCCAACCGTGGCCGACGTCTATCGAAGGCGTGGCGATGGACACGTATCACCGCTGGATGGAGGTGGTCATTCCCGGCACGTTGTCGGGTTGCCCAGTGGCCAACGTCCAGGCCGGATTCAATTCGCAGGGTTTACCGATGGGCCTGCAAATCATCGGCAAGCACCAGGCCGACTTCGCTGTCCTGCAACTGGCGCACGCGTATGAGCAGGCCAGCCGCTGGTTCCAACGCTGCCCTTCGCCGCTGTTGATGCAGTGATTTTGATAAACGGTTGAAAGCGTAGAAAAAATTTTTAAATTTACGCTTGACGCTTTTCCATTTCAGGGGAATAATGCGCGCCACTTGGCTACATAGCTCAGTTGGTTAGAGCATAGCATTCATAATGCTGGGGTCCGGGGTTCAAGTCCCTGTGTAGCCACCAAGTACTAAAAACGGCTTACCGAAAGGTAGGCCGTTTTTTTATGCCTCGAGAAAAGTCTCGGTGATCTGTTATTCCGCTGTAATCACCAGACACCCTTTCATCACACGCACTTTGACGTTCTCGTTCACCTCGAATCCCGCCTGCCGCAACCACAACCCGCGAAGCCTGATCCAGGGCACCGGTTTGGCGGGGCTGTAGGTTTTTTCCTTGGTGTGGACGGGGTAAAAATCAGCGGCGATTTTCAGCCGGCGTTCAGTGATGGGGGTTGATGTCGTATGATTGGTTTTAGCCATGGTTCAGCTCCTTTTAAGCTGCTTTGTGGTTAGCAGGGCCAGGGTGTTCGCGCACCTTGGTTCCGCGTTCTTTGGGTTACTTCAAATTTCTTTTTCTTCGTCGCTCGCTTTGGTCGCTGCCTGTGCGATCAGGGCGTCGAGCATCTGCGCAATAACCTTCTGTTGAACCTTCGAAAGCTCATTGATGGACTGCAGCCGTCGATACCACGTCGAGGTCAAGCTGCGTCTGGGCGTCTCCGTGTACGAGGGAACCCCGAGCAGGTCTTCAACAGGCACGCGAAGCGCAAACGCCATCTTCACCAGCGTCGTGACCGGCATACTGCGCGTGCCCTCCTCGTAACCCTGAAAGGTTTGCCGGGAAAGACCTAAGGCCCGTGCAAACCGAGTCTGTGTGATCTCGTGCACTGTGCGTAAGTGAGCAATACGACTGCCCATCGCCACCAGAAAATCGCGATCCTCATTGGAAACACTCATGACAATGGCCGACTGAAAATAGAGTTGAATGGCAACGGACTCATCCTTTTCATCTGAAATCCATCCTGGAAAAAACGATAGAAACCATCCTCAGGTAAAGGCGCGTAAGTTGTCGACCTGAAAAGTCTGTAGGAGAAATGCACACTACCCCGCCATCCAAACCGAAGGACTACAAGCGCGAAACACCGCTGGTTAATCTGTATCAATCGCCAAATCAACAGACCGAGAGAGCGCTGTAGGAAACGGATTCGATCCAGGTACGAATTGGATTTTTCGTAAATCCAGGCGCATAAAACTCACCCCTGCGGTTTGCCCGAAATCCCCACTGACCGACAAGCTTCCCTGGCTCGATTCAAGGCCATACAGGGAGTTGTCGTGGCTCGATTCAAATCTATCTTCGATGAAGACTGGCCTGGAAACGTCCGAGATGGAGCGGCTCGTGGGCCGCATGGAGTCCGCCTCCCCCACCGGAGCCGGTTTACATCGAAAAGGATGAATGGCCAACGCCCAAGCCCCGCGAAAGTCAGGTATTCGCCAAGTCCTGCACTGTGGATAACTGGTGCCGAACGGACGCCGGCACGGCACCCGAACCCGCCAGCAACTTCGGCAAGATCATTGTCGCAGGTGCCATGCTCTTGCCCTCTGCCAGCACCGCTGTCGCGACAGCGATAGGCGCCGATCTAGCCTTGGGGCGTTTGGCGGGCGGCGGCATTCTGCAACAGCGCCTCAACTGGGCAATTCGCGGCGCCGGTGGGCCGGCCAGCGTGTTCATCCTCGGGATGCTACCGACCCGCATGGGCGACGGCACGCTGCACACCGATGAACAACTGCGCCGCATGAGCCGCGCCCCCACTCGTGTGCGCTTCCAGTTTCGGCGTGATGCCGAAGGGGTCATGCAGGTTTACGGCATCCACTCCGGCGCTTCGGGCGATGACTCGGTGCGTACTGTCAAAGTCGAGTGGAACAGCGACAACACTGCGATGGAGGCCAAGCTCAACGGCATCACGATTTTGTGGACGCCACAACGCGGGCCACTCGGTTCAATGCCGCCGCTGGTTTATCCCGAACACGGCGAGCGACTGAACACGATCCTTGTTCATCCGATCGCGCAGAACACCGACAGCCAGATAGAAGGCCTGCCCGGCGAGGACATTACTGCCGAGGATTGCATTCTGGTGTTCCCGGCGGACACTGGTTTGAAGTCGCTTTATGTGGTGTTTTCGAGGCCGGCCAGACTGACGCCGGGTACGGTGACGGGGGTTGGTGAGGATGTGTCGGGGATATGGCTCATCGGAGCAAGCTCTGGGGTAGGAGTTCCAATTCCGACGGACGTGGCAGACTCACTGCGGGGACGCGAATTCCAAAATTTTGATTCGTTCAGAGCAGCCCTTTGGAAAGCTGTTTCCGAGTCTGCCGCGTCGGATCAGTTCATTAAACAGAGCACTGGCCGCATGCGTAAAGGTAAAGCGCCACGTGTGCGCAAAGCAGATAGTGTCGGCGGTAGAAGATCCTACGAACTTCATCACCTCGAAAAAATATCCGAGGGAGGCGGCGTCTACGACGTAGATAATCTGCGGGTAAACACGCCGCGAAACCACATTCACATCCACAGGAACGAATAGGTCAACCATGGCGGACAAACTACTGAGAAACAGTATTTCGGAGTACACCGAGGCCGAATTCGTCGCACTATTGGAAGAACTCGCCAAAGAAGACGAAGAAGCCGAAAACGATAACCGTGCTGATTTGCTGTTGTTGCACTTCGAGAAAATCAGCGAACACCCCGCCGGGTCGGATCTTATCTATTATCCCGAGACTGGTGCGGATAGCTCACCTCAGGGCGTAACGCAAATTGTAAAAGACTGGCGAGCGGCGCAGGGCTTGCCAGGGTTCAAGAATGCTTAGCAACTCGACGCGTCGTAGAAAATAACAACATGGCCGATCCATTCATCAAACGCAGCGTCGCGGACTACACCGAACAAGAGTTCGTTGAGCTCGTGGACGAGATTAGGAAAGAAGATAAAGCGCCTACGGACAAGCGTGCAGATGTCTTGGTGCGGCACTTCAACGAGGTTGTTGGGCACCCAGACGGGATGGACCTCATTTATTATCCCAAACCCGGATCTGACACGTCCTCCGCTGGTATAGCCCGTACAGTTGCAACATGGCGTGCAGCTAATAGACTACCCCGGTTTAAGCAATAAGCGCTTTGTATACCTTGAGACAACACCGAACCCGTGGCGAGGGGATTTATCCCCGATGGGGTGCGAAGCGCCCCCTCTTCTCAGTAGAAATGAATGGGACTGCTGCGCAGTCCATCGGGGATAAATCCCGTTACCACAGGGCTATGTCTGACCTATTCAAAAATCTCTACCGATAGGGCCGCCAACCCTTTCGCCCAGATCTGCCGAGTGCGCAAACCGACCATTGCGCGCCAATCCGGATCAGCCGGATAGAACTGCTCCAGTAGCTTCAGTTTGATCTCACGCCCTTCCGCATCCAATGGATCGCCATGCAAATGCAACCAGTGGTCATCGCGCAAATAACGATGCACATCCGGCCCTGGATACGTCCCGCACTCGATCACGAATGGCATCAGTTGCACGTCGGGCAACGCATTGAGCAATGCTTGCGATGTGTAACCGGTGGCCGTCGCTGCCACACCGGTTTCGCTCAAGGTGTCGGCGCCAGTGTGCAGCGTGTAAAGCCATGGGCCATAAATTGCCTGGGCCTGCGCGAGTGCCGGGTACGGCGCCTGGGTAATCGTCAGCAACATCGGATGGCCGTACTCACCAGCGCCAGTGTGCAGGTCAAAACACATCACGGTTTCAGCGCCAGCCAGATGCGTTTCGATGATTTGATGCAGCGTGCGGTACGACCAACTCGGCGCACGGCCACCGTAAAACAGCCCATCGGGATGACTGTGCTGACCGCCCTCGACAATCGACATCACCGCTGGCCAGCCGTGTTCGTTGATCTGCGCATCGAGCAAGGCATCGGCGCGTTGGCGCTCGGGGCCATGCAGATCGGTGCAGGCGTAGATTTCATGCAGTGCGGCGTAGGCGCGGTTGTCCGGTAACGCTCCGGTGAAATCCAGGTGATTGCGGTTGAGGTCGATGTTGTCTTCGTTGACCCGGCGTAACCACGCAGTACCCCATGGGTTGATCAGGTGAACCATCACCACCGCGACATCCTTGGGCAGCGAACCAGGTTCGAATGCCTTCAGCCACTCGATCTGACAGTCCGAGCCGTAGTAGCCCTCGACTCCGTGCGTGCCGCTGAGCGCTACCAGTCGGCGTTTGGCCTGCGGATCGCCGAGCACGGCGACGTCGGTGCTCAGCGGTTCGCCGAATGGCCCACAGCGTGGATGTGCGTAGGAGGTGAGCGTGGCGCCGGCGGCATGGGCGGCGGCGAGGAACTGTTCGCGTTGATCGCGGTAGCTGGATTCAGTGGGGAACTCGCTGTGCATATCGGTCTCTTGTTGATCTTGTAATTGTAGGCCTTCGCCTGCTCGCGATAGCGGTGGTTCAGTCAGCAATGATGTTGAATGTGATGACGCTATCGCGAGCAGGCTCACTCCTACAAGGGGACGTGTGCGGTCGATCGATTGCGGTTGACCCTAGCGAACATCCGACCTGAAAAGAAAGACAAAAATGCCCACCGGTTTGCGTCGCGACCGAGCGGTCGATAAAGTCCCTGAGACTTTTATCCCACGGACGGAGAGCCCGCGTGTTTTCAGCCTTGCCCTTGAGCCGCTTTCGCCTGCCTGCCCTGACGCTGATCATCAGCGCCCTGACCCTCACCGCGTGCAACGCCCCGCCCTCGTCGACCTTGCCGCTGGCACCGGAAGCCGCGTCCGGTTTCCGTACCGATCTGCAAACCCGCCGCGCCAGCCAACACATGGCTGCGGCTGCCAATCCGCTGGCCGCTGAAGCAGGTCGGGAGATGCTGCGTCAGGGCGGTTCGGCGATTGATGCGGCGATTGCGATGCAAGCGGTGCTGACCCTGGTTGAGCCGCAATCTTCCGGGATCGGTGGCGGCGCGATGATCGTGTTGTGGGACGGCAAACAGGTGCGCACGTATGACGGTCGCGAAACTGCACCGGCCGGCGCCACCGAGAAGCTGTTCTTGCGCGCGGACGGCCAGCCGATGTCGTTCCCGCAGGCGCAGATCGGTGGTCGCTCAGTCGGTACGCCGGGTGTATTGCGCGCACTGGAGATGGCACATCAACAACACGGTCGCCTGCCTTGGGCAAAGCTGTTTGAACCGGCGATCAAACTGTCGGAGCAAGGCTTCGCGATTTCGCCGCGTTTGCATTCTTTGCTGGAAGCAGACCCGGTGATCCGCCAGTCGCCGGACATGGCCAAATACTTCCTCAACGCTGATGGCAGCGTCAAAGCCGTCGGCACGCGCCTGCAAAACCCGGCGCTGGCCGCCGTGCTCAAACGCATCGCCAACGAAGGCTCCGATGCGTTGTACAAAGGCCCGATCGCCGATGAAATCGTCGCCAAGGTGCAAGGCCATGCCAACCCCGGCAGCCTGACGCTGAACGATCTGCAGCGCTATCAGGCCAAGGAACGCGCGCCGCTGTGCACCGATTACAAACGCTGGCAGGTTTGCGGCATGCCGCCACCGTCGTCGGGCGGGATCGCCGTGGCGCAGATTCTCGGTACGTTGCAAGCGCTGGAAACCCGCGACCCACGCCTTTCCCTGACACCGCTCAAACCAGTGAAAACCGACAAGCCGGCCGGCATTGAACCGGATCCGCAAGCCGTGCATTTGATCGCTGAAGCGGAACGTCTGGCCTACGCCGACCGCGCGCAATACGTCGCCGACACCGACTTCGTGCCGGTGCCGGTCAAAGGCCTGGTCGATCCGGGTTACCTGGCCAGCCGCGCCAGCCTGATCGGCGAACGCAGCATGGGCAGCGCCAAACCGGGCACACCGCCGGGCGTACAGGTGGCCTACGCGCCGGACCGTTCGCCGCTGCGCATTTCCACCTCGCAAGTGGTCGCGGTGGATGACCTCGGCGGCGCCGTGTCGATGACCACCACCATCGAAGCCGCGTTCGGTTCGCACCTGATGGTTCAGGGCTTTCTGCTCAACAACCAGATGACCGACTTCTCGTTCATCCCCGAAGAGAACGGCCAGAAAGTCGCCAACCGCGTCGAACCGGGCAAACGTCCACGCTCGTCGATGGCGCCCACGCTGATCTTCGATCGCAACAGCGGCGAATTCGTCGCCACGGTCGGCTCGCCGGGCGGTTCGCAAATCATCGAATACGTAGCGAAAACCACCGTCGGCCTGCTCGACTGGAACCTCGACCCGCAAAGCGCCATCAGCCTGCCCAACTTCGGCAGCCGCAATGGACCGACCGAACTGGAACAAGGCCAGTTCAGCCCGGCGCTGATTCAGGCGCTAAAAGACAAAGGGCATGCGGTGAATGAAATCGACATGACCAGCGGCACCCAGGCCATCGTGCGGGTCAAGGATGCGCAGGGGACAGCGTCGCTGGAAGGTGGCGCGGATCCACGGCGTGAAGGGGAAGCGTTGGGGGATTGAGGCTACGCCGCAAAGAGAAAAGGCTTACCGCCAGGTAGGCCTTTTTTCATGTAAGCCGGTCCGCTCTTCAAACCGACAACGTCTTGCCATCCACCGCATCACCAATCTTCAGGAAATGCCCACCCGCCACGTGGTGCAAGGTGCGTAAACCATCGTGTCCTTCGAAATGCCAGTGCCCTTCGCTGAACACGCGTTCATCGGCGTGGGCGGCGACGACTTCGGCGAGGAACAGGTCGTATTGCTCGTGATTGCGCGGCTCTGGCAGCAAACGGCATTCAAGCCAGGCGACGCAGCCGTCGAGCAGCGGCGCTTCGACTTTTTCGCCATTGAAGGTCTGTAAGCCATACGCCTGAAACTTGTCTTGTCCTTGGGTTTGGGTGATTTCGAGGCCCGAGGTATTGCCGACGGTTTGCACGATGTCGGCCTGATTGACGCAAGGGACGTTGAGCACGAAGGTGCCGGAGGCTTCGAGCAGTTGCCGGGTCCAGGTGGATTTATCGAGGACGACGGCAACTTTCGGTGGTTCGAAGTCCAATGGCATTGCCCAGGCGGCGGCCATGATGTTGCGCTGGCCGTCGTGGGCGGCGCTGACCAGTACGGTCGGCCCGTGATTGAGCAAACGGTAGGCTTTGTTCAGGGGCACCGGGCGGCGGTGGGAATCGCTCATGGGATCTGCTCCGGGGGAAAAGGAGCAGATTGTAGCGCCAGCACCGAAACACCGGCAGGTGAAAACTCTGTAGGAGCTGCGGCACGCTGCGATCTTTTGATCTTGATGTTGCTTCTCGGAGTCAACATCAAAAGATCGCGGCCTCGTTGCACTCGACAGCTCCTACAGGGGTTGGGCGGAGATTAGTGGGAGAGTTGGTTGGCGAACTGGCCGACGGCGTTGACGACTTTCTGCGCACCGTCCTGAATCTCGACGATTACCGTGCCCGCCTCTGCCGCCAGCGCGAGGCCTTGTTCGGCCTGGAGCTTGCCGTCGGTCATCAGCGCCACAGCGTTGCGCGCCATTTCCTGGTTCTGCCGCACCACGGTGACGATCTCTTCGGTCGCCTGACTCGTGCGCGACGCCAGTTGTCGCACTTCGTCGGCCACCACGGCAAAACCACGGCCCTGCTCACCGGCGCGCGCCGCCTCAATGGCAGCGTTGAGCGCCAGCAGGTTGGTCTGTTCGGCGATGCCACTGATGGTTTTGACGATGGTGCCGATCACCTGCGACTGCTCGTTCAGTGCCTCGATGCCCTCACCCGCCGCCTGCATGTGCCGCGACAGATCACGCATCACATTCACCGCCTCAGTGACCACGGTGGTGCCACGTTGCGCGGTGCTGTCGGTTTGCTGCGAGGTGCTGTAGGCAATGCTCGCGGCGTCGGCGACGGCTTGCTCGCGGTTGACCTGATCGGTGATCACCGTGGCGAATTTCACCACTTTGTAGAGTTTGTCGTTGGCATCGACTACCGGGTTGTAGGACGCCTCCAGCCACACCGTACGACCATGGCTGTCGACACGTTTGAAGCGGTCAGCGACGAACTCGCCGTTGTTCAAACGCCGCCAGAAGTTCTGATACTCGGCGCTGTTGTATTCCTCCGGAGCGCAGAACGTGCGGTGATGTTTTCCCTTGATCTGCGCCAGGCTGTAACCCATGCCGCTGAGGAAGCGATCGTTGGCGTTCAGCACATTGCCGTTGAGGTCGAACTCGATCACCGCAGTCGAACGCACCAACGCACCAATCAGGTTTTCGTGTTCACGGGAGGCTTCGATAGTGCGGGTCAGGTCGCTGGCGAAGATCGAGATGTGTTTGATCCGCCCGTCCGATGAGCGCACCGGTTGCACGATCGAACGCAACCATGCTTCGTCACCATTACCGCGCAGCAGGCGGATGGCGCCGGCAAAATGTTCGCCACGGGTCATGGCATTCCGAAAGCGGTGGTGGAATTCGTCGGACTTCACGTGTGGCGGAACGATGTCTTCAATCAGTCGACCGACCAGGTCCTGACTCTTGTAGAGCATCTCGGTGAGGAAGTTCTGGTTGACCGACTGAATGCGCCCGTCGGGCTCAAGGTTCAGCACCAGCATCTCGCTTTCCAGGCTTTCCTTCACTTGCACAAGGCTGGAGAGTTCTTCACGAAGAGCGGCCAGCTCTTGCTTCAGGCGTTTGTTGAACATGGGGAAGTACCGATGGGCAGGAGAGAAAGCGGGATGCAGCCTAACCATCGGCCTTGAAAATCTTTTCTGAAGAGCGCTTGCGACCGGTCAGTCAAAAATAATCGCAATAGGCCACTGGTCTCATTCGTAACCTGCTCAGCCGATACAAAACCCAGCGCTCTGGCCCGGCCATATCAGGTATTCTCAAAACAAATTGCAACAACATGTTGCCGGTATTCGCCCGATAAGGAGTTCCGTTTTGGATTTATCGACCGCTGCCTGGATGTTTCATGACACCCGCCTGATTCTCTGCTGCCTGCTGGCCATTGCGACGATCATCGTGTTGATCAGCGCGACTAAACTGCCGCCCTTTCTTTCAATCCTGATCGGCACTTTCATCGCGGGTGTCGGCGCCGGTTTACCGCCCGAAGACGTGGCCAAGGCGTTCAGCAAAGGCGCCGGGGCGATTCTCGGTGAAGCGGGGATCATCATTGCGCTGGGTTCGATGCTCGGAGCGCTGATGGCCGAATCCGGCGCCGCCGACCGCATTGCCTCGACCTTGCTCGGGCTGGGCAAAGGCAAGTCTTTGCCGTGGGTCATGGCGCTGGTGGCGATGGTGATTGGCCTGCCGCTGTTTTTTGAAGTGGGGCTGGTGATGATGGTGCCGATCATCTTCGTCATGGCTCGCCGTTCGGGGCAGCCGCTGTTGAAAATCGCGATTCCGGCGCTGGCCGGGATGACCACGCTGCATGCGCTGATGCCGCCGCATCCCGGGCCGTTGATCGCCGTCAGCGCTTTGCATGCCGACCTTGGGCTGACCATGTTGCTGGGTTTCAGTATCGCCATCCCGGCGGTGATTCTGGCCGGGCCGCTGTACGGCAATTGGCTGTCGATACGCATGCACGTCGATGAGCCGGCTGAGCTTGGCGCCCTGTTCAGTGCGCCGCCGAAAGCACTGCGCCAACCGAGTTTCGGCATGTCGCTGCTGATCATTCTGCTGCCGGTGCTGCTGATGCTCGGCAGCACTTTGGCGAAAGTCGCGATGAGTCCCGAAAGCAGCGTCGCCCTGACCCTGAAATTTCTTGGTGAACCGTTGGTGGCGCTGGGCATTGCCGTAATGGCGGCGGTGATCTGCCTCGGCTGGGCCAATGGCATGCCGCGTGAAGACGTCGGCGGCACACTGCGCAAAAGCCTCGCGCCGATTGCCGTGTTTTTGCTGACGATTGGCGCCGGCGGTGGCTTGAAGCAGACTTTGCTGGATGCTGGCGTCAGTCAGACCATCAGCAAAGTCGCTGAAGGCGCGCACATGCCGTACCTGCTGCTGGCCTGGCTGATTGCCGTGGCCTTGCGTCAGGCCACAGGCTCGGCGACGGTGGCCACGACCACGACGGCGGGGATTCTGGCGCCGATGATGGCGGGCCTCGCCGCAACGCAGAGTTCGTTGGTGGCGTTGGCGATTGGCGCCGGCTCCGTGTTCTTCTGCCACGTCAACGACGCCGGCTTCTGGATGGTTCGCGAGTATTTTGGTTTGCAGCTGAAACAGACGATCTGGGTCTGGTCGATCCTGCAAACCATTGTCTCGGTGGTGGGCTTGATCGGGACGTTGCTGTGGTGGCACTGGTTAACCTGACGGCCTCGGCGGGTTGGCGCCGAAGCCGCTGACCCGCTTCAGGAACAGGGCGCCACGGACCGGCTGCCGACACGCGGCATGCGCGAACCGAAATACGCCGCGCTGACAATGCCGACCACCCCCATCACCGCGCAGAACATCACACAGATCCACGGACTCCACGGCATCAGACCGATCAGCAACAGCGGCGTGATACTCGCCCAGATCGCGTAGGCAATGTTGTAGGTAAAGGAGATGCCTGAGACGCGAATACGTGCCGGGAACAAACCGACCATCACCGACGGCACCGCGCCGACCACGCCGCATGCGAGGCCCGCTATGGCGTAAGCGAGACCGATCCACTCGCCACCGCTGATCAGGCAACCGTAAAGCACACCAATCCCCAATGGCAGCAACAGGCTGTACAGCATGACCGTGCGCCAGGCGCCGAGACGATCGACCAGCAACCCCGCGATCACGCAGCCTACGTTGAGGAAGACAATGCCCAGCGCGCTGAGGGCGAAGGTGTGGCTGGCAGTCATGCCGAAGGTTTTCTGCATCATGGTCGGCGTGATGACCACAAACACCACCACTGCCGAAGTCAGCACGCAGGTCAGCAACATCGCCGGCAGCATCGCCAGGCGATGCTCGCGCAGCACCGTGCGCAGCGGCAATTCAACGCGCGCCTCGCGCTGCGCCTCCATCGCCATGAACACCGGAGTTTCGCTCAACCAGCGACGCAGATAGACGCCGATCACACCGAACACGCCGCCGAGCAGGAAGGGATAGCGCCAAGCGTAATCGAGGATTTCAGCAGGCGTGAAGACTTGTGCGAGAAAGGTCGCGGTCAATGCGCCAATCAGATAACCAAAGGTCAGCCCGGCCTGCAAAAAACCCAAGGCATAACCGCGATGCCCGGTTGGCGCATGCTCGGCGACGAACACCCAGGCGCTCGGCACTTCACCGCCGACCGCCGCACCCTGGAGGATGCGCAGCGCCAGCAGCAACAGCGGCGCGAAGTAACCGATCTGTGCGTAGGTCGGCATGATGCCGATCAGCAGGCACGGCAGCGCCATCATCAGGATGCTCAGGCTGAAGACCTTTTTACGTCCCAGCCGATCAGCGAAATGCGCCATCAGGATCCCGCCCAGCGGCCGCGCCAGATAGCCGGTGACGAAAATCCCGAAGCTTTGCAGCAAGCGCAGCCACTCGGGCATTTCCGGCGGGAAGAACAACTGGCTGAGGGTCAGGGCGAAGAAGACGAAAATGATGAAATCGTAGATTTCCAGCGCACCGCCAAGGGCCGCAAGGCCGAGGGTCTTGTAGTCGGAGCGGCTGAACGGCGCAGGTTTGGCCGGGGATTGGGCAGTCATGGCAAAGAACTCTGAATCAGGCAAAAAACCAAGGCGCCCATGGTCTACGCAAATGCGCGGATGGACAACCCGTTAGACCATAGTCCCGGTTTTGCAAAAGCTGCTCACAAATCGTCTTCGCTTGATTTACTGTTGAAGCCTGTCCAGCCAGGTGAAACCCACCGACCTCGAGCCGAGCCGGGAACCTTGTAGGAGTGAGCCTGCTCGCGATAGCGGTGTGTCTGTCACCTCCATGTTGAACGTGCCGACGCCATCGCGAGCAGGCTCACTCCTACAGGGGATATGCGTTTCGCCTGCTGGATCAAAAAATAACCATAAAAATCCGAGGTACTCCCTGTGGCCGTTGATATCGAAGATAGCCGCTCTGCGCGCTTTGCCCTGCGCTGTTCAAGTTTTGCCGAACGCTGGTTTCCCGATTCCTGGGTATTCGCCGCGCTGGCGGTGATCATCGTGGCAGTCGCCACACTGGCCATGGGTGCGAAACCCACCGATGCCGCGATGGCCTTCGGTGACGGCTTCTGGAGCCTGATCCCGTTCACCATGCAGATGGCTTTCGTGGTGATTGGCGGCTACGTGGTCGCCAGCTCGCCACCCGCGGTGAAGCTGATCGACCGGTTGGCACGCATCCCCAAGAACGGCCGTTCCGCCGTGGCCTGGGTGGCGCTGATCTCGATGGTCGCGTCCCTGCTCAACTGGGGCCTGTCGCTGGTGTTCGGCGGTTTGCTGGTCCGCGCCCTCGCCCGCCGCACCGATCTGAAAATGGACTATCGCGCCGCCGGGGCCGCTGCTTACCTGGGCCTCGGCGCGGTATGGGCGCTGGGCCTGTCGTCGTCGGCCGCGCAGTTACAGGCCAACCCGGCCAGCCTGCCGCCATCGATCCTGTCGATCACCGGGGTGATTCCGTTCACCGAAACGATTTTCCTCTGGCAGTCCGGGGTGATGTTGCTGGCGCTGATCGTGGT
Organism: Pseudomonas sp. NPDC089741; assembly: GCF_044748825.1. Lineage (NCBI taxonomy): Bacteria > Pseudomonadati > Pseudomonadota > Gammaproteobacteria > Pseudomonadales > Pseudomonadaceae > Pseudomonas > Pseudomonas sp. NPDC089741. The sequence continues at coordinate 25,483 of NZ_JBIVGT010000044.1, forward strand.
CTCGATCATCATCGCCTACGCCACCGCTCCCGGCCCGAATTCAGCGCGTGACGCCAAGGCCTGCGGTATCGACCCGGCTTTCAACCTGCCGCCACTGCAACCGCGCACCCGCCCCGGTGAATGGCTGGAGCACAGCCCGCTGCTGATCATCGTGCTGGTGCTGCTGGCGGCGGGATGGCTGTTTCACGAGTTCTCGACCAAACCGGCGATCACCGCGATTTCCGGGCTGAACACCTACAACTTCCTGTTCATCATGCTTGGCGCGCTACTGCACTGGCGCCCGCGCAGCTTCCTCGATGCCGTGGCTCGCGCCGTGCCGACCACCACTGGAGTGCTGATCCAGTTCCCGTTGTACGGTTCGATTGCCGCGCTGATGACCACGGTCAAAGGTGGCGATGCGCAGACGCTGGCGCACCACATCTCGACCTTCTTTGTCAGCATCGCTTCGCACGATACTTACGCGCTGTTGATGGGTGTGTACTCGGCGATTCTCGGTTTCTTCATTCCATCCGGTGGCGGCAAGTGGATCATCGAAGCGCCGTATGTGATGCAGGTCGCCAATGATCTGCAGTATCACCTCGGCTGGGCGGTGCAGATCTACAACGCCGCCGAAGCGCTGCCGAACCTGATCAACCCGTTCTACATGCTGCCGCTGCTGGGTGTACTGGGGTTGAAAGCGCGGGACCTGATCGGTTTCTCGTTCGTGCAACTGCTGGTGCACACGCCGCTGGTGCTGCTGTTGCTGTGGGCATTGGGGACGACACTGGCATATACGCCGCCGGTGATGCCGTAACCAATAAAACTTTCCGACAGCCTGTTAACCCTCTTCTTACAAAGTCCGTTGCACTGTCCCACGCCTCCCGTGGAACAGTGCTGACTTTGCCAACCCTCATCTTCGTTTAGCTTGTCTCGGCTCAATCACCCCTGTTTAAGGAAGAACCGATGACCCCGATATCCAAGACGCTGGAACAGCTGATCAACGACATTTATCAGGATGGCAGCGTTTCCGTAGTCGAGTATAAAACCCTGCGAGATGATGCCGACCGCCGCATGGATGCCGTCGTGCGTGAGTTTGGTCAGCACAACAACCTGACGGCTTTTCAGAAAGCTATGGATGTAGCCATGCAACTGCTGCAGACCGCTGTCATCGATGCGAAGAAAGCCAAACTGACCGATACCGGCGAAGCCATTGTCAGGGACGCAGTAACCGCTCAGGTCGAATACCTGCGGGCTGGCAGCGAGCTTTCGTTGCGTCTCCTTTAACCCGCGCGCCCATCATGCGTCGTGTGAGCCAGCCTCTGGCTCACACACTCTTTGACCCTTCCTCGCAGCTGTCACCTAACCGTCATATTCCCTTGCTAGCGTCCGCCCGAAACATACTGAAACATTTAAGTAAAAACGGGCTGAGACATGATCGACGATACAGACGGCACCGACACATCTTCCCTTGATTCCGATAATCCCACCGACACCAGTCGCCGCCGCTTCCTCGGCGGCGTCGCGGTGCTCGGTGTCGGTGCGACTCTGGCCGGGTGTGGCAACGCCAGCGATCAACCCGGCACACCGGTCGAGCGCCCGCTAACGCCAACCGAGCTGGACAAGGCCCTGCGCGATCAGGTGAAAACCGTGGTGGTGATTTACGCCGAGAACCGCAGTTTCAATAACCTGTTCGGCGATTTTCCCGGCGTCGAAAAACCGCTGTCAGCACTCAAGCCTGCCGAATACCAGCAACGTGATCGCGACGGCTCGCTGCTGCAAACCCTGCCACCCGTCTGGGGCGGTACGTTGCAGATCGGCCCGCAAATGCTCGATGGCGTGACTTACCCCAGCGCCACGCAGTTTCAGGAAAACCTGCCCAACGCACCGTTCGCCCTCAAAGGCCCGAACGGTGAGGACTTGCCGTTCGGTCTGGTAACGCGCGACCTGTGGCATGTGTTTTATCAAAACCAGATGCAGATCAATGGCGGCAAGAACGATGGTTTCGTCGCGTGGGCCGACTCCGGTGGCCTGACCATGGGCCATTACGCGCAGAGCCGATATTCCCTGCGCCTGTGGGACGTCGCGCAGGAATTCGTGCTGTGCGATAACTTCTTCCAGGGCGCTTTCGGTGGCTCGTTCCTCAACCACCAATACCTGATCAGCGCCACCGCGCCGTTTTATCCGGATGTGGCCAGTTCGGTGGCCAAGTCGCAGATTGCTGCGTTGCAGAGTGACGATCCGAAAGATTCGCGCCTCAAACCGCTGGAACAATCCCCTGCCAGCGCCATGACCGGCCCACCGCAGTTCGGCCCGAGTGCGTTGACTCCGGACGGTTTCGGCGTCAACACCCTCGCCCCGCCTTACTGGCCGACGTGGATTCGCGACCCTGAGCATCCGGCCTATTCCAAGCCCGATCTGCCCAACGTCATGGTGCCGCAGACTCACGAACACATTGGCGACAAGCTGTCGAAAAAGAACATCGATTGGGCGTGGTATGCCGGCGCGTGGCAAGCGACGCTGGAGCAGTTCAAGGATTCCGGCGGCATCCCGAAAATCCCCAATTTTCAGTATCACCACCAGCCGTTCAACTACTTCAAACAGCAAGGCCCGGAAAACCCGGACGAGCGTAACAAGCGCCTGCGCGATGCCGGTCTGGGCGACGAGTCGAGCAGCAATAAATTCTTTGCCGATGCCGAGGCTGGCAAATTGCCGGCCGTCAGCTTCTACAAGCCTCAGGGCAACCTGAACATGCACGCCGGTTATGCCGACGTGGCGTCCGGGGATCGACACATCGTCCGCGCATTGAAAGTGCTGCGCGAAAGCCCGCAGTGGCAAAACATGGTGGTGATCGTCACCGTTGACGAGAACGGCGGCTGGTGGGATCACGTTGCGCCGCCCAAGGGTGACCGCTGGGGGCCGGGTTCACGCGTGCCGGCGCTGGTGGTGTCACCGTTTGCGCGCAAGGGCACGGTGGATCACACGGTCTACGACACCGCGTCGATCCTGCGGCTGATTACCCGGGTATTCCAACTGGAAACGCTCGATGGTCTCAAGCAGCGCGATGACGCGATGATCGCCCGTGGTCAGAAACCGCTGGGCGATCTGACCAACGCCCTGCATTTTCACGCCTGAAATCGAGTCCTGCACAGCGCTGAAAAAAACTCCCGATGACGGCTTCTCTGCGCCACACGGCTGATCCACTATGAGGCGCCCCCGACCGACGGGGAACCCACGCTGAAAAGGATCTGAGCATGTTCAAACTCGCAGGACTCATCCCCGCCACACTGGCCCCTACCGCACTGGCCCTCGCCGCGCTCACGCTGAGCGCGGCCGTCCACGCCGATGTCGATTTGAAACTGGGCAGCACCGAACGCGTCACCCGCCTCTTCGCTTACCCCAACAACTGTAATGTGATCTGCTTCCGTAACTGGACGCTGGAGCAGACCGTCGCCCATTACCTGACCCAGAGCGTACAGCGCGACGGTTATGCCGCAGCGAAAGTTCTGGTGAAAACCGATAACGGCCAGCTCTACGCTGAAATCAGTGGCGTGCCGAAAGGCTATGACAAACCGTTGTCGGCGTTGCTCGACGCCGGTGATCTGGCCTACACCGGCGCCAGCAAGCTCAACGCCGACGGCAAGTGGGCGTACAGCTGGTACTTGTTCCTGCCGCTGGGCATGGCCCTGGAAAATCGCAAAAGCGTCGAGTTGCTGCACTTCCCGCCGGACTATTCATTGACTCAAGCGCAGGATTATCTGCGCTCCAACACCACCGATCGCTGGGCCGCGCTGCTCACCGACAACGGTATTCCGGCTGACCAGACGCCAGCGTTCCAGACCATCATCGACATCGCCCCGATCGCCGCGCCGTCCAGTGCAGGCAAGGATCTGGAAGGCGTCTATGACTACTTCAAGGACTACCAGACCACGCTGGTCAAACAGTTCAGCCAGACTACCGCCGGCACAACTTTGCCGATGGTCGCGTTCGGTGCGCCGGTGCGCAACTGGATCAAGCAGCAATACGGGCCGACGGTAAACGTACTGGGCCTGGCGACCATCAGCCCGAGCGAAGGCGTGAAAGTGCCGGTATTGGGTTCCAACCACCCGAGCTACATCTGGTACGCCGCCGACCCGGCGAGCTACGACGGTGACGAGGCCAAGGCCGATGCAGCCGGTCTGAAGGTCATGGGCCAGGATCTGAGCGCCGCCTGCTGGCAGGCCGGCATGGGAGGTAAACCGGGGAGCAATGCACAAACCACGCTCAACAACTGCATGCAAACCTGGCAGGTGACGCAGAAAGTCAAAACCTGCGAGCTGTTCTACACCTCGATCCGCGACCTGAGCGCAGATCAGGCGGCTGCCAAATGTGCAACGCCACCGATCAAGGCGCAGTTGCAGCAACTCAAGAGCGCATTACCCGCCGCCGCCATTCCCGCCCCACATCTGTAACCGGCGATAGCTCTTTCCCGTGTCAGCCTTTGCTGACGCGGGAATACGCCCATTTCGCCTGTCAGATCTGACAGTAGACCCGTGCTGGCGCATACACGAAAATTGGATCCACAACCCGTTGCAGGACTGACATGACGTCAGCCAAAGGAAGTCGCAGCCCCTGACAACAAGGATCGTTATGAACAGCCACGCAATCGCCAGCGAGCCTCGCGATACCGAAGGGATTTACCCGTTCGCCGGCCTGCCGGTGCGCCTCGGCTTTCCGTCGAGCAACGACTTCGAAATTGTTCACGATATCCACGGCCATGCCATGGCCATCGCGGCGCGCCGGGATTTTCTGCGTAGCCGGCGCCTGTGCCGGGTGTCCGGGCAACTGCTGCCCTATCGGTGTCGCCAGACGCGACAACTGCTCTCCGGCATCCACGTCTACGACCCGCGCTTTTGCGGGCTGCTGGAACACGCCTGCGACCCGAACGTATTTCTCGACATGAGCGAGCTGTGGCTGTGGGCGTTGAAAGATATCCACAGGGGCGAACGGCTGACCATCGATTACGCCGCCACCGAAGACAAACTGCTGCAGCAGTTCGCCTGCGGTTGCGGCTCGAAACAGTGTCGCGGGTGGATCACCGGTTACGACGAACCACCCAGTATCGAAGGCCACGCCTATCTACAACGCTGGCGGAGCCACTAGCGTCGAATCGCAGTTTACGGCGCGCCGACCGGACGCAAACGATACTGCGGCGGCAATTGTTCGAAACCGCTGATGGTGGTGTTCAGACTTTTCCAGCGACCGTCCTTGATGCCGTAGATGCACCCGTGGATCGACAGGCTCTGCCCGCGATGCCAGGCGTTCTGGATGATGCTGGTGTGGGCGACATTGGCCACTTGCTGGATCACGTTGAGCTCGCACATGCGATCAACCTGCTCCTCTTCGGTCGGCAACTTGGCCAGCTCTTCGCGTTTTTCGTAGTACAGATCGCGGATCGAACGCAGCCAGCCGTCGATCAGGCCGAACTGGCGATCCTGCATCGAGGCGCGCACACCGCCGCAGCCGTAGTGGCCGGTGACGAGGATGTGTTTGACCTTGAGCACGTCGACCGCGTACTGGATCACCGACAGGCAGTTGAGGTCAGTGTGCAGCACCACATTGGCGACGTTGCGGTGTACGAACAGATCGCCCGGCAGCATGCCGACGATTTCGTTGGCCGGCACACGTGCGTCGGAACAGCCGATCCACAGATATTCCGGCGTTTGCTGGCGCGCCAGCTTGGCGAAGAAATCCGGGTCTTCCTTGGTGATCGCGTCAGCCCAACGCTCGTTGTTATCAATCAGGTCTTGTAAGTCATGCATGCTGTAAGGCCTCAAGAAAGATGCGCTGGTATGACAGTCGACCGCCCGTCGGGGTCACGCTTGAGCCGAAAGTGATTTCGTGGGAATTCTCGTGTGCCCGGTGAGTCCACCTAAGTAAGGCCCACAGTATGAGGATTTGCCATGACTGATTCACGACGCCCTTACGATGCGGTGCAACCGGAGCCCATCGATGATAACGAAGACCGCATGGGTTCGGTGCATGAGCTGGATTTCGATGAAGACGAGCCCAGCGCGAAAATCGGTGATGAAATCCCGCAGCGTGAACGCGAGCAGTTGATGCCCAATGAGCGCGTGCGTGAGGCGGGCATGACCGGGGCTTCGGTCAGTGATCATGAGCCGACGGACGATGACATGAGCCCGGAAACGCTGATTCATGAAGATGGCGCGCGGGATGCCGAGGAAGCGGGTCAAGGCAATCAGGCAGATTGGGATTTGAGCATCGTCGATGAGGATGACATCGGCGGCGGCAATGGCCTGGATGAGGCAGAGCTGGCGCGGCGCGATCCGCTGGATGGCAACCGTTGATTATTGTTGCCTTAACGGACGCTTTCGCGAGCAAGCCCGCTCCCACATTGGAATTGAGTCGTTCACAAACATTGTGATCAACACAAAACCCATGTGGGAGCGGGCTTGCTCGCGAAGCTTTTAAAGACGTTCAGTCAACCAGGGTGCAGGCCATGACCACGGCATCTTCGCGCCCGCCCACCGCCGGATAATAATCCCGACGCCGGCCAATCTCGTTGAAGCCATAGCGCTCGTACAGGCGAAACGCCGAACGATTGCTGTCGCGCACTTCCAGGAAACACTCCCGCGCCTGCGCCGCATACGCGCGCGACATCAGGTGCTCAAGCAGCGTCAGGCCCAAGCCGCGCCCCTGATTCTCCGGTTTGACGGTGATGTTGAGCAGGTGCGCTTCATCGAGAATGATCTGCACCACACCGTGGCCAACCTGTTGCTCGCCTTCGAACATCAGCCAGATCTGGTACTTGCCGAGGCCGTCGAGAAAAATCCCGCGGGTCCACGGATGGCTGTACGCAGCGAATTCAATCTTCAGCACAGCGTCCAGATCCGCCTCGATCATCGGGCGGAAGGTTACAGCGTCACTCATTGATTTCTTTCCAGCGCGCCATCAGCCGACGCATGGCTTGCCACACAGCGGCTTTGCGCTGTGGCTCTTCCATTAACAACTCCAGACCGGGAACGGCCCAGGCCGAGCCCAGACCCTCGATCTGCAATTCACGATTGAATGCTTCAGCATCCGCCTCACCGGCAAAGCGCACCGCCGGCAGGCCGATCAGCCAGAGACAGGCGCACGGCGCCGCTTCCATTTGCACCGAGAGGAACCCCTGGACGAAGTCGCGCGCCGCTTCCGGCCCCTGATCCATGGTGCCGCGATTGAGCCACGGCCAACGCACCGGCTCGCCGACGATCTGCGGCGCATCCGGCAGACCAGCGGCGCGCAGCATGTCTTTCAGCAGCAAATACGCCGGATCACGGCTCTGGAACGGTTCGCCTGTGGGTAACTCGACCAATAGCAGGCAGCGCCCGGCACGCAGCAATTGCAAAGCGAAACGTGGCGGTGGCACCGGCGCAGGTTTGGCGACGACTGGCGTGTCGTCAGCCTCTTGCGCGGGTTTGGCGTTGGTTCGCGTGCTGGCCAGCGAAGGGCGCGGCACTTCGATTTTCGGCCGTTCGCTCGGACGGGCGGTCGGTTGCACCGGCGCCTCGGCCTGCGGTGCAAGCACCATCGGCGCCTCTACCTCTGGCTCGGGCATGTCCAGCAGCTCGGGCCGCGACGGTGCGGCGAAAGGCAATTCGGTGCGCGGCAGCCAGTTGACCACCTGCATGGCGTTCAAATAGACGCGGCGGCGGGACTCGATTAGCAAAGGGTCGGCCACTTGTGGATAACTGAAGTGGGCTGATTCTACCGCCCTTCGTTCAAGATCGCTTGCTGTTGATCGATAGCCTTTACCGAAGCTCTCTCCCTTAGAAAATGCGACAGCCCGTCCCGAGAGTGAATCGCATCCTTCATGATGCAGTACAATCGCCGCTTTTCATTGCCAACCAGCCGGGCATTCCGATGATCGAACCCAAGCGCGTCTTGCGCGCCCTCGCTGAACACTGGGCACTTCTGGAGCCTTTGTGCGAGCACTTCGACCAAGGCACATTGAGCCTCAACGAACTGCGTACGCAACTGGCCGCCCAACAACTGGACAGCACGCCACAGGACATCACCAGCCTGCTCGACGTGTGGATTCGCCTCGATATTCTGATTCCGGTGGCGAAAAGCCCGAACCGTTTCGAGCTGAACGCGCAGATCCACGACTTCCTCGCTTACCTGCGGCGTGAACATCGCTTGGGCCTGTGCCTGGAAATCGAAGCCTATCTGCGCCACCTCGAGCGTCTGGCCGGTTACATCCAGGACGCGTTCGACATCCGCGACGGCCACGACCTCGCCCGCCAGTTGCGCTTGCTCGACATGCGCGTACGCGACGTGCTGAAGAAGCTCGACAACGACGAACAGGCGCTGGTGGCTGTGGCCGAACGCGCGAAGACCAGCGATCGACAGATTCCGCTGCGTCAGCGTTACGCCGAAGTGTTGGCGACGTGGGACGAATACGTCGAGCCGATGATCGATCTGGTGAACGCCGACGGCGCTTTCGAGCAAGGCGTACGCAAGGTCGAAACCGTGCTGCTGAAAATGCTCAGCGAACAGCAACGCCTCGGCCATCTGGTCGATGACGACATGCTGCTGCGCACCCACGCGCGCATCCTCGAAATGCAGACCAGCGCGCAACTGACCCTGCGTCATGCCCGCGAACTGCTGCTGCCGCTGCGTGAAGAAGCGCGCCGGCACAACGCCGTGACCCGTGGCGCCGCGCTCGCATTGGCCGCGATTCGCCGCAAAGGCATCGACGCCGTGCCGCAAGCGGCGATGCCGCTGTTCACCCGCCCGCAAAGTACCTTCCTCGGCAGCGCCAGTCAGGTCGAAGCCTACGTGTATGCGTTGGCGCGTTTCGAGCCGAAACCGGCACGCTTCCCGAAAGCGCACAAGACCCAGAAAGGTGAAGCCCCACGTGCCCCGCGCACCGTGCGCGAGATGCTCGACCGTTGCGAACAAGCCCTGCCGATGCCGGATCTGATGACCTGGCTGCTGGAGCAGGAACCGGACGGCGCCACCGACGAATTGCTCTATTGGTTCTCGCGCCTGTCGCGGGAAAAACGCTTCAAGCGCGAGCGTCTGGAACGCCGCGAATACCACACTCATGAGCACCAGGTCAGCCTGCGCTCCTTCGCCCTGCTCTCGGCCAGCGATAGCGCCGCCGAGAATTCTGCGAGCATCCCCAATGCATCTTGATCTTTCCGAACTGTCGCAACTCGCGCCGATCTTCCGCGAGCTGTTCAAGGGTTACCACGTCAGCCGCCGCGATCCGGAGCTGTACGCGCAACTGTCGAACTTCCAGGATCAGTACCGCACGCTGTTCAAGGCGTTGGGGTTTGAACTGGTCTGCGACACCCGTGGTTTCTACTACTTCGTACCGGACATGGCCGCTGCGGCGGTGAACAAGACTGCCCAGCGTCTGGCGTTGTTCACCTTCATCCTCGTCGAGCATCTGGCCGATCAGGGCCGTGACCCGATTGCCGTGCTCGATGGCGGCAGCCTCGGCCGCGAAGAGTTGCCGTCGCTGCTGGAGAAATACCGCGACCTGTTCATTCAGGCCGAAGTGCAGACCGTTGAAGAGCTCGAAGAAAAGATCATGCGCCGCATGACTCAACTGGGTTTCGCCGGCGAAGAAAACGGCGTGTATCGCTTCCTGCCGCCGATGCACCGTTTCCTCGACGTGTGCTTGTCGGTACAGCAAGACCGCGATCTGGCGGCCAGCGTGCACAGTGTATTGCCACTGCCGGCGCCGGTGCTGATCGACGAAGCGGCGGAAGCCAAATTCCTCGAAACCGACGATCCGCTCGATCTCACCGAATTCGATGAAGAGAGCGAAGAAGACGCACTGGCCCGCGCCATTGCCGAAGAACAGGAGTCCGACGCATGAGCCAGGAACGCTACGGCATCCGCCGCTTTGCCCTTTTGAACACCGCCGGTTACAGCCTCGGCCTGTTTCCGCTGGAAGAACCGTTGTCGGTCTACGGCGCAAACAACCTCGGTAAATCGGCGTCGATCAACGCCTTGCAGTTCCCGATCCTGGCGCGCATGTCGGACATGAGTTTCGGCAAGTACAGCCTCGAACAATCGCGGCGCTTCTACTTCGCTTCCGACACCAGTTACATCCTTGTCGAAGTGAATCTGCCGCACGGCCCGCACGTGATCGGCGTGGTCGGTCGTGGCCCGGGCGGTGGTTTCGGTCACCAGTTCTTCGCGTATGCCGGCAAGCTCGATCTGGCTCATTACCAGAAGAACGACACCTGCCTGCGTCAGAAAGAGCTGTTCAGCAATCTTGAGAAAGAAGGCCTGAAAGCCTACGAACTCAAGCCTGATGAGCTGCGTCGTTTGCTGGTGGGCGGTCACACCTCGATCCCGCTCGACCTGACGCTGATCCCGCTGCGCTCCACCAGCGAGCAGAGCCTGAAGACTTTCCGCGCGCTGTTCATCAACCTGCTGCACATGCGCGAAATCACCGCAGCCAAATTGAAGCAGTTGTTCCTCGATGCGTTCGAACACAGCCTGCGTTCCGGCAGCGTCGATTACATCGCCGCGTGCGAAGAAGCCTTCCGCGACGTGCGCCGCATGGAGCAGGACTATAACTCGCTGGTCGCGGCCGGCCCGTTGGTTGAGGCTTTGGCCAACGGCGTGAAACAGCGCGACGTGCTGCGCGGCAAACTGCATCGCCTGTCGCCGCTGCTCGATTCGTTGCTCGGTACCTGGTCGGATTACGCCAGTGCACGCAAAGAAGAGCTGACGATTCAGGCTGACCACTACCGTGGCGAGCAAGACAGTCTGCAAAACAATCAGCGCGGCGGTACTCAGGAACTGATGCGTCTGGAGCGGGAAATTTCCGGCATCCAGCGTTGGCTCGGCGAGCTGTCAGTGTTGAAAAATCGCTTCGCCCTGGTCGATGACGTCAAAGTACTCGAGCAACAATTGCTCGCAGCCAAAGACGCGCACGACGAACTGGCCGGTGCCCTGGCGCAATCGCGTCAGTTCAGCGCCGAAGATCTGGAAGAGCGCCTGCGCGATCTGGAAAAACGCCTGAAGTCGGTGAAGCAACAACTCGATCACGCCGACAACAACAGCTATGCCCGCCTGCGCGAAGAGTTCTCGCAACCCGACGTCGAACGGTTGATGCGTCTGTTCAACAGCGCACTGTTCAGCCTGCCGCTGGGCGAACACGGCATCACCCTCGACGAGGGTGGCGAATGGGTCAAATCCGTTGAGCTGATCCTCGACGGTTTCAAGGGCGAGCGCTTCGAAGTGCCGGGCCTGTCCATCGACATCTCGCACATCGAGCCACCGGCGCTGCAAGCACTGGCCGACCGTGCTGCGTTGCGCGATCAGAAAGAACGTCTGGACAAAGAGCTGAAACAGCTCAAGACCCAGCAGGCCGTTGCCGCTGACCGCGCCGCGAGCAAGACTCAGACTGAGGCGCTGTACCAGCAAGTGCTGGATGCGCAAAAGGCGTTGGAAGATTTCCGTCGCACGCAGACGTTGAGCGCCGAAGAAGGCGACAAGCTCGAGCAACTGGCGCAAATGGAAGGCGCGCAGGACGAACTCAAGCGTTCCAGCGATGCGTTCACCGAGCGCGTCCAGCAACTGTCGGCCAAGCTGCAACTGGTCGGCCGGCAGATCGCCGACATGGAGGCCAAGCAACGTACTCTCGACGATGCGCTGCGCCGTCGTCAGTTGCTGCCAGCGGATCTGCCGTTCGGTACGCCGTTCATGGATCCGGTCGACGATTCGATGGACAACCTGCTGCCGCTGCTCAACGACTATCAGGACAGCTGGCAAGGCTTGTTGCGCGCCGATGGCCAGATCGAAGCGCTGTACGCACAGGTGCGTCTGAAAGGCGTGGCCAAGTTCGACAGCGAAGACGACATGGAGCGCCGTCTGTCGCTGCTGATCAACGCTTACGCGCACCGTACCGATGAGGCGCTGACGCTGGGCAAGGCACGTCGTGCGGCGGTGACCGACATCGCCCGGACCCTGCGCAACATCCGCAGCGACTACGACAGCCTTGAGCACCAACTGGCGCTGTTCAACCGCGAGATCAACAAGCGTCAGGTCTCCAACCTGCAGAGTTTCCGTATTGTCCTTGCGCCGAACAAGGAAGCGCTCAAGCACATCGACCAGATCATCCACAGCGCCGGTCAGTACGAAGAAGGCGAAACCCTGTCGGTGTTCGACCTCAGCCAAAGCGCCGAGCAGGACAACAAGAACGAAGAGGCCAAGGAATACCTGGCGCGGTTGGTTGCGGCAAACCACAACCAGCTCGGCCTCAAAGACTTGTTCGAACTGGCATTCGAGATCACCAAGGTCAACGGCCAACCAGTTATCCACACCGACATCGATGGCGCGGCGTCCAACGGCACGACCATGACTATCAAGGCGCTGACCAACATGTACTTGTTGCTGCACTTGATGGATCGCGATCTGGCCGGGCGCGTACGCCTGCCGTACTACCTCGACGAGGCGGCGGACATCGACGAGAAGAACCAGGCAGCGCTGCTGGAAACCAGCCTGCAACTGGGCTTCGTGCCGATTCTGGCGAGTGTGAAGCCGCAGGTCTGCGCCAGTGTCGCGATTGACCTGGAAGGTGGTAGCGGGCCGGCGGGAATCTACATTGATGAGGCGGACTGGAAGTACATCCGTCGCCATGATGTGGTGAAGGCTACGGTGAATGTTGAAGCGGATGAACCGGAGCTGGATGCGGTTTGATCGGCGTTGACTGAAAGGCAATAAAAAGGGCCGCGATCTGTCTGGATCGCGGCCCTTTTTTTATGGCTTGAGATTTGTACTGAATTGGCTGGCCCTATCGCGAGCAGGCTCACTCCTACAGTTGGAATGCGTTCCCCTGTAGGAGTGAGCCTGCTCGCGATGGCGCCACTTCAGACACCGCAGGATTTACTTACCGAGCGAAATCTTCGGCGCCCACGTCAGCCACTCATCCTCAAACTTGTCGAACAACGGGAACGTCTGCTCCGCCCGCGCCTGGCTGCCCATGCGCTCGCCATCCGGCGTGGCAAAGGCAATGCCGCCCTGAATCGCCGTCTCCAGCGACTCGGTTCGCACCGTCAGCCCGTTGAACAAACCAATATCAAACCCTACGCCACTGGTGTTCCAGAACCGGCTACCGCTGCGCACCAACGGCGCATATTTCGGCTCGATCAAAATGTGCACCAACACACGATCCGCCGTCTGCCCCAGTTCATACCCCGTCACTTTACCCACAGTGATTTCGCGGTAAGTCACCGGCACACCCGGCTTCAGCGAACCACGACGGGCTGCGCTCAATACCAGACTCAGTCCCGCCTCTTGTTTGGTCACTTCCGGCGCATTAGCCAGGGCAACGAAGTTCTTCTGCGGCCCGAGGTTCTTCGCCGCTGGTTGCACTTCGATGTATTGCCCGGTCACCAGGGTTTCCAGGTTAGCTGTCTTGATCAGGCCCAATTCCGGTTTGACCACCCAGAACTGGCTGCCGACGCGGGCAATCTTCTCTGGCACTTCGGTGATGCGCGCGGTGAGGATGACCGATTGCAGATCGTCAGTCAGATCGACACTTTCAATCTTGCCGACATCCAGGCCTTTGAAACGAACCGGGGTGCCGCTGCGCAGACCGTCGGCGCGATCGACCTTGATCGTGACCACGGCGCCTTTCTGATTGGCGTCGTCATGGTTGGCAAACAAGCGGAAGCGCGGGATGCGTTTTTGCAATGGCGCCTTGGCTTGCGGCGTTTCGAAGGCGATGCCGCCGGCCATCAGGGTTTGCAGCGATTCGCTCTTCACCTGAATCCCGCCAGTCAAACCGCCGGTCAGGGTGACACCGCTGACATTCCAGAATCGCGTCGAGGCGTTGACCAGGTTTTCGTATTCCTTCTCGATGTGCACACCGACGATGATCTGCTTGCGCGTCTTCGAGAACTGGTAGCTCTGCACCGAACCGACCTTGACCTGCTTGTACAGAATCGGACTGCCGACATCGATCGAGCCGAGGGTGTCGGTGAACAGCACCAGGTGCAGGCCCGGTGAACGCAGATCCAGCGGCGGCGCTTTTGGTCGTGCTTCGAACTCACGCTTCGGCGCAGCGCCTTTGTCACCTGGGCGTACGGCGATGTAGTTACCCTTAACCAGCGCTTCGAGCCCGGTGATGCCCGCCAGGGAAATCGACGGTTTGACCACCCAGAACTGCGTGCCATCGACCAGATAATCTTCGGCGAGTGGATCAAGAGTCAGCTCGGCCGTGGCGCTGTTCAGATCGGGATCGACCTTCAGTGCTTTCAGGTTGCCGACCTGAATGCCTTTGTACATCACCGGCGTGCGTCCGGCTTGCAGGCCTTCGAAGTCGCTGAGTTTGACCTTCACGCGAATCCCGGCAGCGGCGGCGTCGAAGTCTTCATAGAGACGGAACGGCAGGCTCGGATCGGTCGGCGGGCTGTCTTTGCGATTCTCCGGCGTGGCGAAGGCGATACCGCCCGCTACGATGCTGGCCAGCGATTCGCTGCGCACTTTCACACCGGACAGGTTGGCGTCGATGCTGATGCCGCTGGCGTTCCAGAAACGCGTGTGTTTACGCACGAGTTTGGCGTAGGTCGGTTCGATGAAGACCTTGAGTTCAACGGTACTTTGGTCTTCCGAGAGCAGGTAGCTTTTAACCTGACCGACCTTGATCTGCTTGTAGAACACCGGGCTGCCACGGCTCAATGAGCCGAGACGATCCGCCTTGATGGTCAGGTGCAGGCCAGGCTTGGCATCAGACAGCGGTGGCTCTTCGGAGAGCGCCTTGAACTTGCGCACAGGCTCGCCTTCGCCGGGACTGATGGCGACATAGTTACCGGACACCAGCGTTTCCAGCCCGGTGATCCCGGCCAGAGTCACGCTCGGTTTGACCAGCCAGAAACGCGTGCTGGTCTTGAGGTATTGCTCGACGTCCTTGTTCATCTCGACGGTGGCAATCACGCCTTTGGAGTTGCCCTCGTCATCGAGCTTGAGTGCCTTGACCTTACCGACCGACATGCCTTTGTACATGACCTCGGTCTTGTTGGCCTGGATGCCCTCACCGCTTTCAAAGCGGATCTGGATCTCGATACCGGTTTCGGAATAGGCACGCCAGCCGAGCCACCCGCCGATGATCAGCGCGATCAGAGGCAGTACCCAAATGGCAGACCAGTTCGAGGCCGGTCGGGTTTTCGCTACGGGCAAATCAGTCATGGTCGTCGTCCGACTCCGTGTTATCCCAAATCAGTCGGGGATCGAAAGTTACTGCGGCGAGCATCGTCAGAATCACCACACTGGCGAAGGCGATGGCGCCAAGATTGGCTTCGACACTGGCAAGCCGGCCGAAGTTGACGACCGCCACGAGAATGGCGATCACAAAAATATCGAGCATCGACCAGCGACCGATGAACTCGATGAAGCGGTACATCCAGATGCGCTGACGAGCCGACAATGGCTGGCGTCGTTGCACCGAAAACAGCAGCAGCGCGATGCCCACCAGTTTGAAGGTCGGCACAAGGATACTGGCGATGAACACCACGGCGGCAATGGGAATCATGCCGTGCTGCACCAACTGGATCACGCCGGACATGATCGTGCTCGGATCGCCCTGCCCCAAAGAACTGACAGTCATGATCGGCAAGACGTTGGCCGGAATATAGATGATCGCCGCGGTGATCAGCAGCGCCCATGTGCGCACCAGACTGTTCGGACGCCGGGCGTGAACCAGCGCTCCGCAGCGCGTGCAAGTCTGCTCGTCGGTACCCGCTTCCTGTTTATTCAGTTCGTGACATTCGGTACACACCAGAATGCCCGCATCAATCGCCCGCATGAGCGTCCTCTCCTGATAACGCCTGCCAGATCTGATGCGGTGACATCACCACTTCCAGCCAGACCTGCACCAACAACAATCCGAGGAAACATGCCAAGCCCAGACCTACGGTAATGGCGGCCATGTCCGCCAGTTTGACGATCGCCACCAACACGCCCATGAGGTAAACCTCAAGCATTCCCCAGTCTTTGAGGTGGTGATAGATACGGTAAAGCAGCAGGCCGTAGCTGCGGCCGACATTGAAGCGAATCGTCAGCAAAACGAACAACTGGCACAGCAACTTGAGCAGCGGTATGGCCATGCTGCACAGGAATACGACAATCGAAACGCCCTGCATGTCAGTGTTGAACAGGCCGAGAACGCCGCTCCAGACCGTATCCTGCGAGGATTGTCCGAGGATATTGAGTTGCATGATGGGTAAAAAGTTTGCCGGGATGTACAACAATAACGCTGCAATTACCAAGGCAAGGCTGCGCTGCACCACGTTATGGCGGTGGGCATACAACTCGTAACCGCAGCGAGGGCAGAGGGCTTTCTCGCCGTGGGCAAGCGTTGGCTTGCGCATCAGCAGGTCGCACTCGTGACAGGCCACCAAGTCTTCCAGCGGTAAATCTGACAGCCCTGGGGCGTCAACCGACTCTGACATAAAGGCTCTGGCTCCGAATAAGGTGGGGCTATTCTAGTGTTCTGATTCGAAAATAACTGTGCAAATTTGTTCGCTGTCGCGAGCAAAACTTTTTCGCAGGCAAAACAAAACCCCAACTGCTTTCGCAATTGGGGTTTCGGAATTTAATCTTGACGATGACCTACTCTCACATGGGGAAACCCCACACTACCAT
>NZ_JBIVGT010000045.1:0-40001 GCF_044748825.1 Pseudomonas sp. NPDC089741
TCGACAGCATGGCTGTTAAACGTGTCGGTGACGTACGTAAAGCCAAGCTGTACTACCTGCGCGACCTGTCGGGTAAAGCAGCTCGCATCAAGGAAAAACTGGCTTAAGTCCAGCTTCCGATGCAGAAAAAAGCAGCCTACGGGCTGCTTTTTTGTTGCCCAAAATTCCTCCCATTCCCCCCTGTAGGAGCTGCCGAAGGCTGCGATCTTTTGATCTTGCTTTGCTTGGCACCCGTATACACGAGCAGCAATTGCCATGACCCCCCGCGACCAGGAAATCGAACGCCGCACCGAACTCTCGGTAACCCGCGTCACCAAAGCCGTCTTCCCGCCGACCACCAACCACCACAACACCCTGTTCGGCGGCACTGCGCTGGCATGGATGGACGAAGTCTCCTTCATCACCGCCACACGCTTCTGCCGCTTGCCGCTGGTGACCGTGTCCACCGACCGCATCGACTTCAACCACGCGATCCCGGCGGGATCGATCGTTGAGTTGGTGGGGAAGGTGATCAAGGTCGGCAACACCAGCCTCAAGGTCGAGGTGGAGGTGTTTGTCGAAAGCATGAGCTGTGATGGTCGCGAGAAGGCGATCCATGGGCAGTTCAGCTTTGTCGCCATTGATGATGACAAACGGCCGGTGCCGGTGCTGCCGGGGTTTGCTGCGTGACCTGATACCGCGTTGCGGCCATCGCGAGCAGGCTCACTCCTACATTTGGAATGCGTTCCCTTGTAGGAGTGAGCCTGCTCGCGATTCGATTTAAGAGGCGCCGCTGACCTCAGGCTGAATCAACGCCAGCAACGTCCACCCCGACCCAGGTTTAACCGCCGTCTCCGGCGTCACCACATGCACCCAGCCGCTGTCATCGCGCATGAACAGCAACGTCGCACGATTCCCATGCAGTGCGCGGTAATCCTCCCAGCCGAATCCATCGGTCAATGTCGTGCTGTACAACTCGGCGCCCTGACCCATCTGGCTGGCCAGTTTCGCGTAGGTAAACGCCTCGCTGCCCAGCTGATTGCCCCGATGCTCGAGGCTCGCGCGATGTTTGTCGCTGCGGCGGCTCTCATGACCACTGGCCAGGCCAAACAAGCGTTGATGGCCGAAGTCATGGCGAAAACGCATTGCCGCCAAGGTATTCAGTTCGCCTGAAGGCGACAGCGCCAATAAATGCCCTAGTCCGACCAGATCCAGATGCGCATCGGCATGCTGCGAAGCCGGATTGCCGAAGTAGGTCGGCAAACCCTCCATGCGCGCCGCACGAATGTTTTCCCAACTCGAATCGGTCAGCAGCACCCGACTGCCCAGTTGTTGCAGCGACTTGGCCAACTCGCGCGCCGGGGCGTTGGCACCGACCATCAGGAAGCCACTCGGCGCTGGCTCGGCGACTTTCAGCAATCGCGCCAGCGGTCGTGCAGTCGCGCTTTGCAGGACCACGGTGCCGATGATCACCGCAAACGTCAGCGGCACCAGCAGCAGTGCACCTTCATGCCCGGCCTCATGCAAACGAATCGCAAAAATCGCCGACACCGCGGCCGCAACAATCCCGCGTGGGGCGATCCAGCACAGCAGCGCACGCTCGCGCCAGCTCAGGCTGGAACCGGCCGTGCTGAGCAACACGTTCAGCGGCCGGGCGATCAACTGGATCACCAGCAGCAGAATCAGCACCAACGGCCCTAGCCCGATCAGCGCATACAAATCCAGACGCGCCGCCAACAATATGAACAACCCGGAAATCAGCAGCACGCTGAGGTTTTCCTTGAAGTGCAGGATATGCCGCACATCCACGCCCTTCATGTTCGCCAGCCACATGCCCATCAGCGTCACGGCCAGCAGACCGGACTCGTGCATGACCTCGTTGGAGGCAATGAAAATCCCCAGCACCGCCGCCAGCGACGCCAGGTTATGCAGATATTCCGGCAGCCATTGTCGGCGGATCACCGTACCCAGCAGCCAGCCACCGACAACGCCGAACACCGCGCCACAGGCAATCACCCCGCCAAACGTCAACAGACTTTGCTTGAGGCCATGACCTTCAGCGCTGGCAATGATGAAGCTGTAGACCACCACGGCGAGGAGGGCGCCGATCGGATCGATGACGATGCCTTCCCAGCGCAGAATGTTGGCAATCGAGGCTTTCGGTCGTACCACGCGCAGCATCGGCACGATCACTGTTGGCCCGGTGACCAGCGTCAGGCTGCCGAAGAGAATCGCCAGCATCCAGTCGAAACCCAGTAGAAAGTGAGTCGCCACCGCGATGACCACCCAGGTCGAAATCGCACCGATGGTCACCAGTCGATGGACGACGCTACCGATCTCCCGCCATTCAGACAGATGCAGGGTCAGGCTGCCTTCGAACAGAATCAGCGCCACCGCCAGCGACACCAGCGGCATCAGCAGCGGGCCAAACATTTCCTGCGGGTCGAGCCAGCCCAGCACCGGGCCGACCAGAATGCCGGTCAACAACAGAAACAGAATCGCTGGCAGCTTCAGGCGCCATGCCAGCCATTGGCAACCCAGCGCCGCGGCGCCAATCCCGCCAAATGCCAATAGAATTTGCTGCTCGTTCATTGATGCTCCCTGTTCCTTGAAATAGCGGGCTATGAAAGACTAGCGCCCATTCCTACAGTTCACTCTACATTTGCGCACAGTCCTTGAGGCTGTGTGTCTTGAGCGCCCATGCCTGCCATCGACCATCCACTGATTGATCAATTCCTCGACGCCTTGTGGCTGGAAAAGGGCCTGTCCGATAACACCCGCGACGCCTATCGCAGCGATCTCGCGCTGTTCAACGGCTGGCTGCAGGAAAAAAACCTGGAGCTGATCAACGCCGGTCGCGAATTGATCCTCGATCATCTGGCCTGGCGTCTGGAGCAAAACTACAAACCACGCTCAACCGCGAGATTTCTCTCCGGTGTGCGTGGCTTTTTTCGTTATCTGCTGCGGGAAAAGCTCATCAGTGTCGATCCGACGTTACGCATCGACATGCCGCAACTGGGCCGACCGCTGCCCAAATCCCTGTCGGAAGCCGACGTCGAGGCGCTGCTGCAGGCGCCGGATCTGAGCGAAGCGATCGGCCAGCGCGATCGCGCCATGCTTGAAGTGCTGTATGCCTGCGGCCTGCGCGTGACCGAACTGATCAGCCTGACACTGGAGCAGGTCAATCTGCGCCAGGGCGTATTACGGGTCATGGGTAAAGGCAGCAAGGAGCGGCTGGTGCCGATGGGCGAGGAAGCGATTGTCTGGATCGAACGCTACATGCGCGATGGTCGCGGCGAGTTGCTCGGTGGTCGTCCCAGTGATGTGCTGTTCCCCAGCCAGCGCGGTGAGCAGATGACCCGGCAGACGTTCTGGCACCGCATCAAGCATCAGGCCAAGGTCGCCGGGATCGGCAAGTCGCTGTCGCCACACACCTTGCGTCATGCGTTTGCCACGCACCTGCTCAACCATGGCGCCGACCTGCGCGTGGTGCAGATGCTGCTCGGCCACAGCGACCTCTCGACGACGCAAATCTACACCCACGTCGCCCGCGCCCGGCTGCAAGACCTGCACGCCAAACACCACCCAAGAGGCTAACCACACCTCTCCCCCTGTAGGAGCTGCCGAAGGCTGCGATCTTTTGATTCTGTTTTTAAGATCAAGATCAAAAGATCGCAGCCTGCGGCAGCTCCTACATAAGGTGGGAGTAATGAGTGGCAACAGGCGCATTCGGTCACCGTGGCCTTATGTGTTAGGCTTTGCCGGTTTGCACGATGGACGGTTATGACCCGGTGTTCCGGCACGGGCGTTCTGATCGTTTCATTTGTCCGCCTTCAGGAGTTCTCATGCGTCTGACCCAGATTTTCGCCGCCGCAGCCATTGCGTTGGTCAGCACCTTTGCCGTCGCCGATGACGCGGCCGACAAAGCCATTCGTAAAAGCCTGGAAAACCTCCAGCTCGATGTACCGGTAGAGAGCATTTCCGCCAGCCCGTTGCCGGGCATGTACGAAGTCAAGCTCAAGGGCAGCCGTGTGCTGTACGCCAGTGCCGATGGCCAGTACGTGGTTCAGGGCTACCTGTTCCAGCTCAAGGACGGTAAACCGGTCAACCTGACCGAGAAGACCGAGCGCCTGGGCATCTCCAAACTGATCAACGACATTCCGGTTGCCGAGACCGTGGTTTACCCGGCTGTGGGCGAGACCAAGTCGCACATCACCGTGTTCACCGACACCACCTGCCCTTACTGCCACAAACTGCACGCCGAAGTGCCCGAGCTGAACAAGCGCGGCATCGAAGTGCGCTATGTCGCGTTCCCGCGTCAGGGCCTCGGCTCGCCGGGTGACGAGCAACTGCAGGCCGTGTGGTGCTCGAAAGACAAGAAAGCTGCCATGGACAAAATGGTCGACGGCAAGGAAATCAAGGCCGCCAAGTGCGATAACCCGGTTTCCAAACAGTTCGCCCTCGGTCAGTCGATCGGCGTGAACGGTACACCGGCCATCGTTTTGGCCGACGGACAGGTCATTCCGGGCTACCAGCCTGCGCCACAAGTCGCCAAACTGGCGCTGGGCGCCAAGTAATTCGCATCGTCACGGTCAGCCTTTGACGATCATGGTCCGGCAGCGACATCGCCGGGCCATCAATAGAGAGCCGCGAGCACGCGGTTGTTTTCCGGCCGACCCTGAGTCGGCCGTTTTATGGGGAGTTCACAGTGAATCCGGTCAAAGTAGGCATCTGTGGGTTAGGGACCGTCGGTGGCGGTACCTTCAACGTACTTCAGCGCAACGCCGAGGAAATTGCTCGTCGTGCCGGGCGTGGGATTGAAGTGGCACAAATTGCCATGCGCACGCCAAAGCCTCAGTTCCAGACGACCGGTATTGCGATTACCAACGATGTCTTCGAAGTGGCCACGAACCCTGAGATCGACATCGTCATAGAGCTGATGGGCGGCTACACCGTTGCCCGCGAGCTGGTACTCAAGGCCATCGAGACTGGCAAGCATGTGGTCACCGCGAACAAGGCGTTGATCGCCGTTCACGGTAATGAGATTTTCGCCAAGGCACGCGAGAAAGGCGTGATCGTGGCGTTCGAAGCGGCGGTGGCCGGTGGCATTCCGGTGATCAAGGCGATCCGTGAAGGTCTGTCCGCCAACCGCATCAACTGGGTGGCCGGGATCATCAACGGCACCGGTAACTTCATCCTCACCGAAATGCGCGAGAAGGGCCGTACGTTCGAAGACGTGCTGGTCGAAGCGCAAGCCCTGGGTTACGCCGAAGCCGATCCGACCTTCGACGTCGAAGGCATCGACGCAGCGCACAAGCTGACGATTCTGGCTTCCATCGCGTTCGGCATTCCGCTGCAATTCGACAAGGCTTACACCGAAGGCATCACCAAGCTGACCACCGCCGACGTCAACTACGCCGAAGCGCTGGGCTACCGCATCAAGCACCTCGGCGTGGCGCGCAGCACTGCCGCCGGCATCGAGTTGCGCGTACACCCGACGCTGATCCCGGCCGATCGCCTGATCGCCAACGTCAACGGCGTGATGAACGCGGTGATGGTCAACGGTGACGCCGCCGGTTCGACGCTGTTCTACGGTGCGGGCGCCGGCATGGAGCCAACCGCTTCGTCGGTGATTGCTGATCTGGTCGACGTGGTTCGTGCGATGACCTCCGATCCGGAAAACCGTGTGCCGCATCTGGCCTTCCAGCCTGACTCGCTGTCGGCTCACCCGATCCTGCCGATCGAAGCCTGCGAAAGCGCTTACTACCTGCGCATTCAGGCCAAGGACCATCCGGGCGTACTCGCTCAGGTGGCAAGCATCCTCTCGGAGCGCGGCATCAACATCGAGTCGATCATGCAGAAGGAAGTCGAGGAACACGACGGTCTGGTGCCGATGATCCTGCTGACCCACCGCGTGGTCGAGCAGCGCATCAACGATGCCATCGCCGCCCTCGAAGCGCTGGCCGGCGTCAACGGTCCGGTCGTACGGATCCGCGTCGAACACTTGAATTAACAGCAGCGGCAAGTTTTCAGCTTCAAGCTGCAAGTAAAAGCAGAGCCGCTTTTCACTTGTAGCTTGCAGCTCACAGCTTGTAGCTCAAACCGAAGGTTTGCCCTTATGCGTTATATCAGTACCCGCGGCCAGGCACCGGCCCTGAATTTCGAAGACGTCCTGCTGGCTGGTCTGGCGACCGACGGCGGTCTGTACGTTCCGGAAAACCTGCCGCGTTTTACTCAGGAAGAAATCGCTTCCTGGGCCGGCCTGCCGTATCACGAGCTGGCCTTCCGCGTGATGCGCCCGTTCGTCACCGGCAGCATTCCGGATGCCGATTTCAAAAAGATTCTCGAAGAAACCTACGGCGTGTTCTCGCATAGCGCCGTAGCGCCGCTGCGTCAGTTGAACGGCAACGAATGGGTGCTGGAGCTGTTCCACGGCCCGACCCTGGCGTTCAAGGACTTCGCCCTGCAACTGCTCGGTCGTCTGCTCGACTACGTGCTGGAAAAGCGCGGCGAGCGCGTCGTAATCGTTGGCGCTACTTCCGGTGATACCGGTTCGGCCGCCATCGAAGGCTGCAAGCACTGCGAAAACGTCGACATCTTCATCCTGCACCCGCACAACCGTGTGTCTGAAGTGCAGCGCCGGCAGATGACCACGATTTTCGGCGAGAACATCCACAACATCGCCATCGAAGGCAACTTCGATGACTGCCAGGAAATGGTCAAGAACAGCTTCGCCGACCAGAGCTTCCTCAAAGGCACGCGTCTGGTGGCGGTGAACTCGATCAACTGGGCGCGGATCATGGCCCAGATCGTTTACTACTTCCACGCAGCCCTGCAGTTGGGCGGCCCGGCGCGTTCGGTCTCGTTCTCGGTGCCAACCGGCAACTTCGGCGACATCTTCGCCGGTTACCTGGCACGCAACATGGGCCTGCCGATCAACCAGTTGATCGTCGCCACCAACCGCAACGACATCCTGCACCGCTTCATGAGCGGCAATCAGTACGTCAAGGACACCCTGCACGCAACACTGTCGCCGTCGATGGACATCATGGTCTCGTCGAACTTCGAACGCCTGCTGTTCGACCTGCACGGTCGTAACGGTGCGGCAATCGCCGGGCTGATGGACTCGTTCAAACAGGGTGGCGGTTTCAGCGTCGAGCAAGAGCGCTGGACCGAAGCTCGCAAATTGTTCGACTCGCTGGCTGTGGATGATGCGCAGACCTGCGAAACCATCGCTGAAGTCTACGAGCAGACTGGCGAGGTGCTGGACCCGCACACCGCCATTGGCGTCAAGGCTGCGCGCGAGTGCCGCCGCAGCCTGGATATCCCGATGGTGATCCTCGGCACTGCTCATCCGGTTAAATTCCCCGATGCAGTGGAAAAAGCCGGTGTAGGAAAAGAGCTCGAACTACCTGCACATCTTTCTGATTTGTTTGAGCGAAACGAGCGTTGCACCGTTCTGCCAAACGAGCTGACGGCCGTGCAAGCCTTTGTCAGCCAGCATGGCAACCGCGGCAAGCCGCTTTAAGCCTGTAAAAGCTGTCACATTTTGAAGCCCGTCTCCTGACGGGCTTTTTTGTTTCTGCTGCCACACTGCTCGGGTTTTCGCCCATGTAAGGACGGGTGAGTCGATCACGAAGGAAGTGGCAAATGCTGTTTGAGAGAGGATGGATACACACCCTGAACGGGGTTCTTCTGGTGAGTCTGTTGAGTTGCTGGCGCATTGGCGTAGCGGCACACCTGGTGCTGAACGAAGATCCGGCGCCCAGCGTCCGGCCGGTGCAGCTTGATGAACACGAGCGTCAATGGATTCGTGACAACCCCGCCGTCATCGTCGCATCGGTGCAATACCCGTTGTACCTGTTCCAGGATGAGCACGGCCACTGGAACGGCTTGAATAGCGATGTGCTCAAGCGCATCAGCGCCATGACCGGTCTGCGCTTTGTTTTTCGAGAGTCGTTTTCCACCGACCGGATGCTTGAACACCTTGAAAACGGTAGCGCGGACATTAGCACAACCTTGGCCGTCAACGATGAGCGCAGGCTGACGCTGGATTTCAGCCATGCGTTTGGCGGCGCCGGTTGGGTATTTGTCGGGCGCGCGGGCGAGCCGGCGGTGCAATCGCTTGAGCAACTGGCCAAGCGAGTCTTGGTGTTGCCAGCACGACACGCGTTGGAAAGCACTATTCGCCGCGATTACCCCTCAATCGAAATACGCTCGGTAAAAACCTACGCCGAAGCCCGGGCACTGGTTGAAAGTGGCGAAGCCTACGTCACCATCGAAAACGAAATCGGCGCGCAACTGTTTCCCTCGGGACTGCTGCATGTCGGTGAGTTGCTGGAGGGCAAGTGGGAGGCCGACCACTTGGCCGTGCGCAAAGGCCAGCCCGAATTGCTCGGTATCCTCAACAAGGCACTGGAAGCTTTTCCGGCCGCCGAGTTACGCAGTATTCGCCAGAAATGGCTGGGTGGCATTGGCGCGGAGCGGACGTCGAAGCGACAGCAGAGTCGGACTCAACTGATTTTCTGGGGACTGTTTGCCGGCTGCGTTTTTGGTACGTTATCGCTGCTTTGGAATCGCCGGTTGACGGTTGAAATCAAGCGGCGCCGCGACGTCGAAAAGCGTCTGGACGATCAATTGGTGTTCCAGCGGGCACTGCTCGATGCGATGCCCGATCCGGTGTTCGTCCGTGATCTGGAAGGGCGCCTGACCCTGTGCAACAAAAGCTATGAAGAGGCGTTGTCGATCCGCTTCGATCAGGTTCAGGGGCAACGTTTGATTGATGTGGATGCGGTGCCGGAAAACACTGCCGGTGTGCTCCATGAAGAATTCATGGAGCAACTGCAAACGCGCAGAACGCGCTTCAGCAAACGCCACCTGCAACTTCGCAGCGGTCACCGGGAGATTTACCAATGGACGGTGCCTTTTTACAGTGCCGATGGCCAATTGCGCGGTTTGTTGGGCGGCTGGACCGATATCACGCCGGGCGACGATGCATCGAGAGGCTGATGTCCTGAGTGAAATTGGGAAAATTCCTATGTCACGCGCCGCCTTTTCCGATGGGAGGCCGCAAGAGGCTGCCCTAGAGTGAACAACTACTGCGGGAGAGTCCGCGATTGCCGTCACAGAGGTCGCCATGCGCTCGCTCAAAGTCCTGATTCTCGAACCCGACCCTTATCAACTGATGGCCCTGCATCAGATGCTCAATGCGGTCGGTATCTACGATGTCCTGACCGCTTCGTCGCTGGCGTCGGCACGCCGCTCGCTGGCGCGCCGCGCGATGATCGATATCGCCATCTGCGATCCACAGCACAGCGGCGGTGAAGGGATCGCGCTCATTCGTCAACTGGCAGAGCGGCAGGAGGCTCACGCCGTCATTCTGCTGGGCCGGGCACCGCCGGGGTTGCTCAGCGATCTCGAGGCCATGCTGCAAGCGCATGACCTGCAACTGCTGGGGCGACTGTACACACCGGTTTCAGCGGTGCTGATGAGAGCAATGCTCGACGGCTACCTGATGAAGGCCAGGCATCCGTCGCGCGCGTGAAGCGGGCGGTTATGTTTCTGTCATCTCCGCCGTGCATGCTTCAACAGACCGGTGACAACTCAGGGATGAGTCCAGTATTCAGAACTTTCTTCTCGGGCCGGTGGTCATTTACTGTGGACATGCCCCAGACACAATGTTTTCGGACTATTGAGTGGAGATCGAGATGGAAAGTATCAGTCTATTGCTCGGTGAGGCTCTGAGCCCGTATCAGGTTTCCCTGTCTCCAAGCGGTGCCCACGGCGAATGCCTGGTGAGCTTGAAGAACAGCAGCGGCGCCATCGTCGTGGAGCGCCAATTCAATCAGGCACAGTTGACCGACAAACGTCAGCTGACCGACGTGGTCGATGGTTTGCACCGTGACATCCTGATCGCCGAAGGGCGGCTGGAACCCTGTGTCATCGCGGCCTTGCGCAATGCGGCCCTGGATAAACGTCCGGCGCTGTGAAGATGAAATATTTTTTGTGGGAACCTTCCGGCATCCCTGTCAGTCAGACCCCATAACAGCAGGATCAAGCATTGTGCTCCGGTGCTTGTCGCTTGCTGCTACGGGTCTTGATATAGGCCACGTTTAACCCCGAGTCGTCTCCCCACTTCTCGGGGTTTCTTTTGCCTGGAATTTGCCTAGTGCGCAGCCTGGTGTTCGAAAAAGGCGCGCGCCTCCTGCAGATAATCCTCACGTCTGTCGGGATCCAGCCATGCGGCGTAGAGCTGATTCAAGTGTTCATGGGGCAGGGTGCGCAGCAACTGGTTGATCTCGCTGATGGCCTGACGTCCCTGTGTGGTGTCGGAACATCCCACGTAGCCTGACAAATATCTGCCGTTGCCCTGAATCGGATAGAACTCCAGTTCATCTTCATTGATCTGCGCCTGTTTCGCCTGATAGCGAATCTCAGGCCAATAACCCAACACCACCTGCAGTCGACCCAGTCGTTGCATCGACAACAGGTTGGTCAACGCATCGTTGCCGTAATGCGCGGTCAGCGCACCGCTCGGCGCCTCATGCAAAAGCGTGTCGATGAATTCACCATAGCTGCGTTCCGCCACCACACCGATTTTGCGTTCGGTAGCGCCCAGCAGCGCCGACAGATCCACTTCACCGTCGACCAGATACGGTGCGAGTACCGCGCGATCTTGCTGGCGCACCACCAGACCGTTGCTCACCGCGCGAATCGCCGGAATCGAATAAGCCACCCATTGCGCACGTTCTTTGTTCCACAGCAGTGCGGGGTCACAGGCGAAGGGATTTTCGTGAAGCATTTGCAAACCGCGTGCGCGGTTGACCCGCATCAGCTTGTGTTCGTATTGCGGCATGCCGGCGATCAACTGCGGCATCAATTGGTCGATCACGCCCTGGCCCTTTTTCGGGCCTTCGAAAATCGTCATCGGTGGCAAGTCGCGCAGCAACCAGATCAACGTCGGCTTCGCCTGCGCCCACGTTGGCGAGGCCAGCAAAAACAACAGGCCGAACAGCCGCCACGTCCACCAGTGGTGGGCGCGGTTGGCGTGCGATGTCTGCCGGCGCTTCAGCTTAAATGGCTCCGTCTTCGCGCAGCCGGGCGATCTGCTTCTCGTCGTAGCCAAGATCGTGAAGTACCTGCGCATTATGTTCACCCAGCTGCGGTCCGACCCATTCGGAGGAGCCGGGTGTCTCAGAGAGTTTCGGCACGATACCGGGCATCTTGAAGGGTTTGCCATCCGGCAGCTTGGCCTGCAGGAACATTTCCCGGGCCAGGTACTGCGGATCGCTGAACATGTCCTCGGCACTGAAAATCCGGCTGGCCGGCACTTCGGCCTGATTGAGCAGGTCGAGTACGGTTTGCAGCGGTAGTGAATTGACCCAGCGATCGATCACGCCGTACAACTCGTCGCGGCGACTGTCGCGGCCATCGTTGCTGGCCAGCGCCGGATCGCTGGCCAAGTCTTCGCGGCCGATGATCAGCATGAAACGCTTGAAGATCGCATCGCCATTGGCGCCGATCTGCACGTGCTTGCCGTCGGCGCTGGTGTGAATCGAAGAAGGCGTGATGCCGGGCATGATATTGCCAGTGCGCTCGCGGATGAAACCGAACACATCGAACTCCGGCACCATGCTTTCCATCATCGCGAAGATCGCTTCATACAAGGCAACATCGACCACTTGGCCGAGTCCACCGTTGACCTCGCGATGACGCAACGCCATCAGCGCACCGATCACGCCCCACAGCGCGGCAATCGAATCACCGATGGAAATCCCGGTGCGCACCGGCGGACGGTCTTCGAAACCGGTGATGTAGCGTAAACCGCCCATGGACTCGCCCACCGCGCCGAAGCCCGGTTGATCTTTCATCGGCCCGGTCTGACCGAAGCCGGACAGACGCACCATCACCAGTTTCGGGTTCAGCGCGTGCAGGGTTTCCCAACCGAGGCCGAGCTTTTCCAGCACGCCGGGGCGGAAATTCTCGATGAGGATGTCGGCGTCACTGAGCAGTTTTTTCAGGATCGCCAGGCCATCAGGATGCTTGAGATTCAGCGTCAGCGACTTCTTGTTGCGCGCCTGGACGAACCACCACAGGGATGTGCCTTCGTACAGTTTGCGCCACTTGCGCAATGGATCACCGCCGTCCGGCGATTCGATCTTGATCACTTCAGCGCCAAACTCGCCGCAAATGCGCGAGGCAAACGGCCCGGCGATCAATGTACCCAATTCAATGACTTTCACGCCGCTGAGCGGCTTGTTGGCGAACGGCATACTGAATCCTGTAGGACAAGGCTGTGCGGATACAGCGTTTTAACATAGCCGGCTGTCAGACGCCGCAGGTTGATCGCCATCAATTCGATGATTGCCTACCGCATCGGTTAGACTTGCCGACTTTCCTCGTATCAAGAAGCCCGTTCATGGCCCAGCCGTCCACTACCTACAAATTTGAACTGAACCTCACCGACCTCGACCGCAGTGTCTACGAGAGCGTCAAGCAGACCATCGCCCGTCACCCTTCGGAAACCGAAGAACGCATGACCGTGCGGCTGCTGGCCTACGCCCTCTGGTACAACGAGCAGTTGTCGTTCGGTCGCGGTCTGTCAGACGTGGATGAACCTGCGCTGTGGGAAAAGAGCCTGGACGACCGTGTTCTGCACTGGATCGAAGTCGGCCAGCCAGACGCCGATCGCCTGACCTGGTGCTCGCGTCGCACCGAGCGCACCAGCCTGCTGGCCTACGGCAGCCTGCGCGTCTGGGAAACCAAA
This sequence comes from Pseudomonas sp. NPDC089741, assembly GCF_044748825.1. Taxonomy (NCBI): domain Bacteria; kingdom Pseudomonadati; phylum Pseudomonadota; class Gammaproteobacteria; order Pseudomonadales; family Pseudomonadaceae; genus Pseudomonas; species Pseudomonas sp. NPDC089741. Next base: position 12,746 of record NZ_JBIVGT010000045.1, read on the forward strand.
GTGATCCCGGCGATCAAGAACCTGAAAAACGTCAACATCGCCGCCGTCCCGCAGGAAGTGCTGGAGACGCTGGCCAAGGACATGCCTCGCGTTATCAAGTGGGACGTGATGATCAGCGAAGGGACGATCTTCGTCACCGACGACCGTGGTCAGCACGAAGTCCAGTTGCAATGGCTGCAAGGTGAACGCGGCTGATCCCGCGTCTTCAACTGAATAATCCCACGTATTAAAGAGAAGTCTCCGTCACCCCATGCGCATCGAACCTCGTCAACTGCCTGCCACGCTGCCCTTTCTGGGTGATATTCCGCCGCTGCTGACCCGCCTGTATGCGGCGCGGGGCGTGCAGTCCGAGGCAGAACTGGACAAGAGCCTGGCGCGGTTGATCCCGTTTCAGCAGCTCAAGGGCATCGACGCGGCGGTGGACTTGCTGGTGACGGCGCTGGAGCAACGCCAGCGCATCCTCATCGTCGGCGACTTCGATGCGGACGGCGCCACGGCGAGCTCGGTTGGCATGCTCGGTTTGCGTTTGCTCGGTGCGGCGCATGTCGATTATCTGGTGCCGAATCGTTTTGAATACGGCTACGGCCTGACCCCGGAAATCGTCGAAGTCGCTCTCACCCGTGAACCGCATTTGCTGGTGACCGTCGACAACGGCATCTCCAGCGTCGAGGGCGTGGCGGCGGCGAAGAATGCCGGGCTCAAGGTTCTGATCACCGACCACCACTTGCCCGGCGATGAACTGCCGCAGGCCGATGCGCTGGTCAACCCGAACCAGCCCGGTTGCGAATTCCCGAGCAAGGCGCTGGCCGGCGTCGGAGTGATTTTCTATGTATTGATGGCGTTGCGTGCGCGTTTGCGCAGCCTCGGCTGGTACGAGAACAAGCCGCAGCCGAACATCGGTGAACTGCTTGATCTGGTCGCGCTGGGCAGCGTCGCCGACGTGGTGCCGCTGGACGCCAACAACCGGATTCTGGTGCATCAAGGTCTCGAACGAATTCGCGCCGGTCGCGCACGGCCAGGGATCAAAGCGATTCTTGAAGTGGCCAAGCGTGACGCCAGCCGCATCACTTCGACGGATCTCGGTTTTATCGTCGGCCCGCGCCTGAACGCTGCCGGACGTCTGGATGACATGAGCCTGGGCATCGAATGCCTGCTCACCGCCGACGCCAACAAGGCCCGGGAAATGGCCGCGCAACTGGACGGCATGAACCAGGATCGCAAATCCATCGAGCAGGGCATGCAGCGTGAAGCGCTGGCGCAGCTCAAGGACTTGCCGGTGGAGTCGATGCCGTTTGGTCTGTGCCTGTTCGATCCGGAATGGCACCAAGGTGTGATCGGTATTCTCGCTTCACGCATGAAAGAGCGTTATTTCCGCCCGACCATCGCCTTCGCCGATGCCGGTGATGGCCTGCTCAAAGGCTCGGGGCGTTCGGTGCAGGGCTTCCATATTCGTGATGCGCTGAGCGTCGTGGCGGCGCAGCATCCGACCCTGATCGCCAAGTACGGTGGCCACGCGATGGCTGCTGGTCTGACCTTGCCGCAGGAGAATTTTCCGCTGTTCGCCGAGGCATTCGACGCGGAAGTGCGTAGGCAACTTCGCGAGGAAGACCTGACCGGGCGCATGCTATCGGACGGCACGCTGGCGGTGGAAGAATTCCACCTCGAACTGGCCCGCGCCCTGCGCCATGCCGGGCCTTGGGGGCAGCACTTTCCTGAGCCGCTGTTTCACGGTGTGTTTCAGTTGGTTGAGCAGCGGGTTGTTGGCGAGCGGCATCTGAAAGTGGTGCTGAAGAGCGAGTGTGGCTCGGTGAAGCTGGATGGCATCGCGTTTGGGATTGACCGGGATATCTGGCCGAATCCGACGATCAAGTGGGTTGAACTGGCCTATAAGCTCGACGTTAACGAGTTTCGGGGTAATGAGACTGTTCAGTTGATGATTGCCCATATCGAACCACGCTGAAGATCAAAAGATCGCTGCCTGCGGCAGCTCCTACAGGAAACCGCATTCCAATGTAGGAGCTGCCGCAGGCTGCGATCTTTTCTTGAATTTCCCCCGATCCCCCGTTGTCGACTAGGCTCTAAGCACTGCTTGATTGGCCTTGTGACGTCTTGTCGAATTTTTTGCCCGCGGGGGCGGGTGCTGCACCTTTTTCCTGTCACTCGTCGACTATTCAAACAGAACCCTGGAGCCTGCCCACTGATTTGAGAGGTGCCCCATGAGTCTGCTGCTTGAACCCTTCACCCTACGCCAACTGACCCTCCCGAACCGCATCGCCGTCTCGCCGATGTGCCAGTACTCCAGCGTCGACGGCCTGGCCAACGACTGGCATCTGGTGCACCTCGGCAGCCGTGCGGTGGGTGGTGCCGGTCTGGTCTTCACCGAAGCCACGGCGGTCACTGCCGACGGGCGGATCACCGCCGAAGACCTTGGCCTGTGGAACGACGAACAGATCGAACCGCTGCAACGCATCACGCGCTTCATTACCTCCCAAGGCGCGGTCGCCGGCATTCAACTGGCCCACGCCGGGCGCAAGGCCAGCACCCATCGGCCATGGCTCGGCAAGCATGGCAGCGTCAAACCCGATGATGGCGGCTGGACCCCGGTCGGGCCGTCGCCGATTGCCTTTGACCCACAACACACGCAACCGAAACAGCTGGATGAAGGGCAGATTGCCGACGTCATCCAGGCCTTTGTCGATGCCGCCAAACGCGCGCTGACGGCCGGTTTCAGTGTGGTTGAGGTGCACGCGGCGCATGGTTATCTGCTGCATCAGTTTCTTTCGCCTCTGAGCAATCAGCGCCGCGATCAGTACGGTGGTTCGTTTGAAAATCGTATTCGTCTGGTGCTGCAAGTGACGGAAGCGGTGCGGGCGGTTTGGCCGGAGGAGTTGCCGTTATTTGTTCGCGTGTCCGCCACCGACTGGGTGGAGGACGGCTGGAACCCTGATGAAACCGTGGAGCTGGCGCGAAGCCTGCACACGCTTGGCGCGGATCTTATCGACGTGTCGTCTGGCGGGACGGCGGCCAACGCCGAAATTCCCGTCGGGCCGGGTTATCAAACGCGCTTCGCCGAACGCGTACGCAAAGAGTCAGGCATCGCCACCGGCACCGTGGGAATGATTACCGAGCCGGCGCAGGCCGAGCACATCTTGCGCACTTGTCAGGCTGACATCATCTTCCTCGCCCGCGAGTTGCTGCGTGATCCGTACTGGCCGCTGCATGCCGATGATGATCTGGGTGGGCGCAAAGCGGTGTGGCCGGCGCAGTATCAACGTGCGACGCATCGGGATCAGCCGATTCATGAGTCTGATTTGCGCGATTGATTGACGCTCCGTCGCCAGCCAATAAAAAACCCGCCATTGAACCGGCGGGTTTTTTTTCTGATTTCCTTGCGCTAATCCGCTGACATGCCACCTGTAGGAGCTGCCGAAGGCTGCGATCTTTTGATTTTGCTTGTTAAAAACAAGATCAAAAGATCGCAGCCTTCGGCAGCTCCTACAGGGGATGAGGCCCGTGTAGGCGCTACATCATCAAGGGTACTTACGCTTATCCGGCGCCGGCGGGAAGTACTGGTACAACCACGTCTCGCTCAACGTGCGATCGTTGGTGCGAATAAACAACCGCAGCTCCACTGGCTCAACGCTGTCACTGGTCGGGTACCAGTCGAACAGAATCCGGTAACCCTTGATGTCATCCAGCACCAGTACGCTGAAATCCTGCACCTTGCCGTTCGAGCACGTCACCACCGGCTCGATGCCGGTGCCCTGCGGCAGTCGATCCAGACCACCACCGGTAAAGTCCACAGCAAAGCGACGCGCCCATACCGGCGGGTAATGCTCGCCCGGTGCCCAGCCTTCGACGAAACCGCCCATGCCGGAACGAGTCGCCTGCACTCGTGCCAACGGCGTGCTCACTGGCGGCAGTGCGCTCCAGTAGAGTTTGTAGCCATAGTTCAGCGAATCCCCGGCAGCCACCGGTTTTTTCGGTGTCCAGAACGCAACGATGTTGTCGAGCGTCTCGCCGGTCGTAGGAATCTCCAACAGATCGATAGAGCCCTCGCCCCACGCGGTGGTCGGTTCGACCCACAGACTCGGGCGCTTGCTGTACCAGTCGACGGTGTCCTGATAGTTGGCGAACTCGTGGTCGGTTTGCACCAGACCGAAACCCTTCGGATCGGTGTCGGCAAACGCGTTGAACTGCAGGGTCGCCGGGTTGTTCAACGGTCGGCAGATCCACTCGCCGTTACCGCGCCACATGGCCAGGCGATCCGAGTCGTGGATTTGCGGGTGAATGGTGTCGCACATGCGGCGTTCGTGATTGCCGCAGCTGAACATGCTGGTCATCGGCGAGATGCCCAGTTGCTCGATGGCGGTGCGTGCATTGATGTGCGCGTCGATCTCCATCACCACGCGCTCGGCCTGGCAATCGATGTCGAAGCGGTAAGCGCCGGTCGCACTCGGCGAATCGAGCAGGGCGTAGACCACAAAGCGTGTAGCGTTCTTGTCCGGGGTCTCGAACCAGAATTTGGTGAAGTCAGGGAATTCTTCGCGTTTCTTGGCGTAAGTGTCGATCGCCAGGCCACGCGCGGAGAGGCCATATTGGCCAGTCGCATCCACTGCACGGAAATAACTGGCGCCGAGGAACGACACCACGTCGTGGCGATCGAGTTCCGGCGCCTTGAACAGCTTGAAGCCGGCAAAACCCAGATCGCCTTTCAACTGTTGAGTGTCGACCGAAGTGTTTTCATAGTTGAACAGCGCCGGACGGAAATGCACCTCTCGCGCGGTACGGGTCTTCGGGTCGACGCTGTACATGCGCACCGGCTGGCGGAAACCCATGCCGACGTGGAAGAACTGCACGTCCAGTTGGCCCTTGTTTTCCTTCCATAACGAATGCTCGCCGTCATAGCGGATCGCGTTGAAGTTTTGCGGGGTCATGGTCGCCAGCGTCGGCGGCAGCACCTGTTTAGTGTCCTGATAGGCACTGCCAGCGAGCTGCTTGGCTTGGCGCTTCAGGGCCTCGAAATCGAAGGCCTGCGCCTCGCCATCGGCGGCGCCACCATTGGCAGCCCAAGCACGCGTGGCCAACAGGCCGGTAGCCGAAAGACCGGTGTAAGCCGCAATGGCCATGGACGCTTTGAGCAAATTCCTGCGGTGCATAAATACAACCTGTCGTGTGCAATCCCGCGCCGTTCCTGGCACGTGCTGGATCAGAAATAACGGTTCGGACAAGCCTTCGGCCAAACGCAACGGACTATAAACAGATGCCCGCTAGCTTAAACGGTTCGCTCGAATTGCAAAATTCGTTGATTCACTGCCCGAGGGTGTCAATGAAACAAGACATGTCGGTTAAAAATCTGACAGGAACTTCTGATTTACACGGCATATCTGCTTTTCTCGACTAATTACTCTAAAAACCGCTTTTCAGCGCCGAATTAATTTCTATTCTATGGGCATGACCGGCGCGATCCATTTGGCCGGCAGGGCACACGGCGCTGCTGTAAGGGGCAGGGCGATGTGATGGTTAAGCAGTTCTTTGACGTATTCGAGAAGGACATCGTCCATGGCAAAAATACAAGGCATCACCGACATGCTGGGCATCTTTCCCTGCCTGGGCAGCGGCCGCAAAAGACGCCGGCTCAGCTCCGATGAACTGAAACTGGTGGAGCGTTATCGAGAGCTTTCGGAGAGTGACCGGATTGCGATGCGCTATCTGGTGGATGCGATGCGGAGTGTTTCGCGGTTTTAACGTTGGGGTGGGCACCGTGAAAGCCATTTGGCTTTTACGGTGGACAGGTCAATCAACCTACGAGTAACCCTGTGGCGAGGGAGCTTGCTCCCGCTGGACTGCGCAGCAGTCCCCTGCTTTTTTACAAGAGGGGCCGTTACGCGCCCAGCGGGAGCAAGCTCCCTCGCCACAGGTTTTTTGTTTATGAGGCTTAGCTGCAAGTGGCCAGAACCGGATACGGCCGTTGGCCGTGCATCAACTCCGGCACATCCCGCCATTTGACCCACGCCTTCTGTTGCCAGTGCAGCAGCGACACGGTGACGCCTGCCCAATGCATTGAGCTCAGGCTCGGGTGGTTTTCCACAGGACTTGATTGGGTTTCGCGCAGCATAGGGATGACTTCATGGCTCAGCCATTGGCGCAGGTGCCGGTTTTCCGGGACGAAGTGATGTACGAGCAGGGCGAACAGGCCAGACTCGCTGACCATCGCGCAATCGATGATTTCGCCGTCCTTGCGCAGGAAGACATTGCGACGCTGGTCGGGATCGAGTTTCAGGGTGAGGCGTTCGTTCAGTGGGTAACCCATCAAGCGACCGAGATCTTGCACGCAGAACCAGGCTTCGTGGTCTTGCATGAAGGCATGGAGGAAGCGGTTGTGGCGGGTGAAGATGATGGGGGTGAAGAAAGCAGAGCTTTCAGAAGGAATTTGTACGTCGTTAGGCATTTGTCGACTCCAATATCGAGAATAGAGCCGCCACTCAAATGAGCGCGGTTGCGCCATGTTGATTTTGTTCCGGCTTCGACACCGGGCCGCTGATTTCACCGCCGAGAGAAAGCCTATCGGCTAGCCATCCAAGACGCCAAGTCGGCTCTGTCGATACCTGCTGTAGGAAAGCGGGCTTGTCTCTGAAGGCGGTATCTGTAGGAAATGCCTGATTTTGCAGTGTCAGCAGCAACCGACCGCCCAAGCCGTAGTTTTTCCTTTATCTATTCGGATCCACAGAATGAACTGCATGAGTGCCATCAGGGCTAAGAGGTCGAGGCCTGCAATCCGGTAAAAATAATCCTGCGATAAGCGGCGGTTGCAGATATCTCGATCAAGTAATACGTTGTTCCATTGAGTAATACTTTAGGGGTATGACATGTCGACGACCATGACCAGCAAGGGGCAAGTCACAATCCCCAAGCCAATTCGTGATGCTTTGCATCTTACGCCGGGCTCGGCCATTGAGTTCAGCGTCAACGATCATGGCGAAGTGGTTCTGCATAGTGCAAAGCGCGAATCGGGAAAAGCGCGAGCTCCTGATCGATTTGATGCCGTAAGGGGCAAAGCCGATATCAAATGGCGAACCGATGATTTAATGGCCTTGCTCCGAGGGGATGATTGATGGTGCTGGTCGATACGAATGTGTTGATTGATGTGCTCGAAGACGATCCGGTCTGGGCCGATTGGTCGATTCAGCAACTTCGTGCTCAATCACTGATCCATGAGTTAGCCATCAACCCGATAGTTTATGCAGAGCTATCACAGACATTTTCGACGTTTGAGGCATTGGACGGAGTAGTGAGTCAACTGGGATTGGTCATGCAGGACATTCCTAGACCCGCACTGTTTTTAGCTGGTAAGGCCTTCGTGAAGTATCGGAAGGTTGGCGGTGGAAAGCATAATGTTCTGGCGGATTTTTTCATCGGAGCACATGCGGCCGTAAAAAAATTACCCTTGTTGACGAGAGACTCCAAGCGTTACCGCAATTATTTCCCTTCAGTCGAATTGATAACGCCGTCCTGAGCTTATGGATTGCGACACGACGTACGGTCTCGCAAATCGCCCCGGTAACAATGAACCTACCGGGGCGATTCAGCTCTTAGCGACTCACCTTCCAAGCATCCCCAGCCGGCGCCTTGCCATGGTCATACGGCTTGCCAATCCACATATAAACCAAGCCCAAGCCAATCACGATCGCCGTGCTCAACACCATCGCATAGTTCACATACCACGCCGCATCGGGCGTGCGTGGCCAGGCCATGTTGATGATTGCGCCAACGCCGTACACCAGCGCGCCGATGTTCACCGGCCAGCCCCATGCGCCGAGGGTGAATTTGCCGCTCGGTTTCCAGCCTTTACTGCGGGCGTACAGCGCGGCCAGGACGATCATCTGGAACGCGAGGTAGATGCCGATGGCGGCGAAGCTGACGATGGTGGCCACGGCGTCTTGCAGGAAGAAGCCGAGGGCGATGATCAGCGCCGGCAGGACGCCAGACACGAACAGTGCGGCAACCGGTACTTGGGTGGTAGGAGAAATCTTTTTCAGCAGTCGGCTGCCGATGACCATTTCGTCGCGAGCGTAGGAGTACAGCAGACGACTCGCTGCTGCTTGGAGGCTGATGACGCAGGAGATGAAGGAAATCATCACCACGCCCATCACTACTTTCGAACCGACCGGGCCGAAGGCGTTGTTGAGGATGGTGGTGACCGGGTCTTTGTCGGTGCCGTTGATCACCGCTTGCATGTCCGGCACGGCGAGGATCAGCGCCAGGCAGGCGAACATCGCAGCGATGCCGCCGATGTAGATGGTCATGCGCATGGCCACCGGGATTTTCGCGCTCGGGTTCGGGGTTTCTTCGGCGACGTCGCCGCAGGCCTCGAAGCCGTAGTAGAGGAACATCCCCGCCAACGATGCGGTGAGGAACGCCGGCAGGTACGAGCCGTCGACGCTGATGTCGAAGGTGTTGAACAGCACGCTGAGCGGTTGATGGCGTTCAAACACCAGCAGATAAACGCCAACGATCACCGCGCCAACCAGTTCGCAGAGAAAGCCGAACATGGCGATGCGCGCCAGCACTTTGGTGCCGCTGAGGTTGACCAGTGTGGCGAACAGGGTCAGCACCAGGGCGATGACGATGTTGGTGTTGTTGCTTGGCTCGAAACCGAGCATGGCGGCCAGGTACGGGCCAGCGCCGACAGCGACCGCAGCGATGGTCACGCAGAGGGCGATGGAGTAGATCCAGCCGACCATCCATGCCCATTTTTTACCGACCAATCGGCGTGCCCAGGGGTAAACGCCGCCGGAAATCGGGAACTGCGAAACCACTTCGCCGAAGATCAGGCACACCAGCAACTGGCCGCAACCGACCAGCAAATACGCCCAGAACATCGGTGGGCCGCCAGCGGCGAGGCACAGGCCGAAGAGGGTATAAACCCCTACGACCGGTGACAGATAGGTGAAGCCCAAAGCGAAGTTTTCCCACAGGCTCATGCTGCGGTTGAAGTTCGAGGTGTAGCCCAGTTTGCGCAGTTGTTCGGCATCGCTGTCGGCAACGGCTGCGGCGAGATCGGGTGAGGAACTCATGTGTGTTTGCTCCGTGAAATCGGCAGATTTCGGATGGCCGAGGCCGTGACGGGGCCATGCAGGCGCCGCCCGGTTCGGTAGTTGTTGTTTTGGTTTCGGTGAAGCCTGGTGGTGAATCGCCGACATCATCCGTGTGTCGCGGAAAAGATCGCAGCCTGCGGCAGCTCCTACAGGGGAGTGGCGTCCATCATGTAGGAGCTGCCGCAGGCTGCGATCTTTTCGCCGTTAATGCTTGAACATCACATGCCGAACCGTGGTGTAGTCCTCCAGCCCATACATGGACATGTCTTTCCCGTAACCGGACAATTTCTGACCGCCATGGGGCATTTCGCTGACGAGCATGAAGTGTGTGTTCACCCACGTGCAGCCGTATTGCAAACGTGCCGACATGCGATGCGCGCGTCCTACATCCGCCGTCCACACGGAGGACGCGAGGCCGTAGTCCGAATCGTTGGCCCATGCCAGCGCCTGCGCTTCATCGGTGAACTTGGTCACCGAAACCACCGGCCCAAACACTTCGCGGCGAACGATTTCGTCGTCCTGCTGCGCATCGGCCAACACCGTCGGTTCGAAGAAGAAACCATTGCCATCAACAGCCTTGCCGCCAGTGATCAAACGAATGTGCGGCTGCGCCACAGCACGCTCGACAAACCCGGCAACGCGATCGCGATGTTGCGCAGTGATCAACGGCCCCAGCTCGGTCGACGGATCATCCTGCAAGCCGTACTTGATGCTGCTGACGGCCGCGCCGAGCTTCTCGACAAACTTGTCGTAAATACCTTGTTGCGCATAAATCCGGCACGCCGCCGTGCAATCCTGCCCGGCGTTGTAGAAACCGAAGGTGCGAATACCTTCCACCGCTGCATCGATATCAGCGTCGTCGAAGATGATCACCGGCGCTTTGCCGCCCAGTTCCATGTGCATGCGTTTAACGCTGTCGGCGGTGCTGGAAATGATATTGGCACCCGTGGCGATAGAGCCGGTCAGCGAGACCATGCGCACTTTCGGGTGGGTGACCAACGGACTACCAACGGTAGGCCCACGACCAAACACCAGATTGAGTACACCGGCCGGGAAGATTTCCGACGCCAGTTCGGCCAGACGCAACGCGGTCAGCGGGGTTTGTTCCGACGGCTTGAGCACCACGGTATTACCGGCAGCCAGCGCCGGGGCGATTTTCCAGGCGACCATCATCAGCGGGTAGTTCCACGGCGCGATGGAGGCGATCACGCCGACCGGGTCGCGGCGGATCATCGAGGTGTGGCCGGGCAGGTATTCGCCGCCGGCCGAACCGCTCATGCAACGGCTGGCGCCGGCGAAGAAACGGAACACGTCGGCAATCGCCGGAATCTCGTCGTTGAGCACGGCGCTGTAGGGCTTGCCGCAGTTGTCGGATTCGAGTTTGGCCAGTTCTTCACCGTGGGCTTCGATGGCGTCGGCGAGTTTGAGCAGCAGCAGCGAGCGATCTTTCGGCGCGGTTTGTGACCAGTCGGCGAAGGCGTTGTCGGCGGCGCGCACGGCAGCATCGACCTGGGCTTCGCTGGCTTCGTTGATCTCTACCAGGACTTCGCCGCGCGAAGGGTTGAGCACCGGTTGCGCCGGGCCTTCGCCGATGACCAGTTGGCCGTTGATCAAGAGTTTGGTTTGCATGGGTTTGTCCTCACTAACACTTTATTGTTCTGCCGAAACCGAACCCCTGTAGGAGCTGCCGAAGGCTGCGATCTTTTGATGTTGCTGTTAAAGATCAAGATCAAAAGATCGCAGCCTTCGGCAGCTCCTACACGGGGTTGGGTTTGTGGTTATTCGGTTATTTACCGCCGCTGCCGGCGACGCTTTCGCCGCCGCGTGTCAGGTAATACGCGCCGAGGATCGGCAACATGGTCACCATCATCACCAGCATCGCGACGACGTTGGTCACCGGCACATCCCGTGGCCGGCTCAGTTGGTTGAGCAGCCACAACGGCAACGTGCGCTCATGCCCGGCGGTAAACGTGGTGACGATGATTTCGTCGAACGACAGCGCAAACGCCAACATGCCGCCCGCCAGCAACGCCGAGCCGAGGTTCGGCAGGATGATGTAGCGAAAGGTCTGCCAGCCATCGGCGCCGAGGTCCATCGAGGCCTCGATCAAACTGTGCGAAGTACGGCGCAGGCGGGCGATGACGTTGTTGTAGACGATCACCACGCAGAAGGTCGCGTGGCCGACGATGATGGTGAACATCCCCGGCTCGATGCCCAGCGTCTTGAACGTCGCCAGCAGGGCGATCCCGGTAATGATCCCCGGCAGCGCAATCGGCAAGATCAGCATCAGCGAGATGCCCTGTTTGCCGAAGAAGTCGCGCCGGTACAAAGCGGCCGAGGCGAGCGTGCCGAGCACCATCGCAATCAACGTGGCGATGGACGCGATTTGCAGCGACAACTTGATCGCCTCCAACACGTCGGGCCGCGAAAACGCCACGCTGAACCAGTGCAGCGTGAAGCCCTTTGGCGGAAAACTGAACGCGGCTTCCTCGGTGTTGAAGGCGTACAGGAAGATGATCAGGATCGGAAAGTGCAAAAACACCAATCCGCCCCAGGCTGCGATCTTTAAGCCTAATGATGCTTTCTCAGAGCGCATCGAAAGCCCCCAGTCGTTTGACGATGGACAGGTAAACCGCGATCAACACAATCGGCACCAGGGTGAACGCTGCCGCCATCGGCATGTTGCCGATCGCACCTTGCTGCGCGTAGACCATGCTGCCGACGAAGTAGCCCGGCGGCCCAACCAGTTGCGGCACGATGAAGTCGCCCAGGGTCAGCGAAAACGTGAAGATCGAACCCGCGGCAATGCCCGGAATCGACAGCGGCAAAATCACCTGCATAAAGGTCTGACGCGGCTTGGCGCCAAGGTCAGCGGAGGCCTGTAGCAGCGACGGCGGCAGACGTTCCAGCGACGCCTGAATCGGCAGGATCATGAACGGCAGCCAGATATAAACGAACACCATGAATCGCCCCAGATGCGAGGTCGACAAGGTGCTGCCACCGACGCCGGGAATCCCCAGAATGAACTGCAGCACCGGCTCCAATCCCAAGTGCTGCACGAACCATTGCGCCACGCCGCCCTTGGCCAGCAGCAACGTCCACGCATACGCCTTGACGATGTAACTGGCCCACATCGGCATCATCACCGCGATGTAGAAAAACGCCTTGGTTTTGCCTGTGGTGTAACGCGCCATGTAGTAGGCAATCGGGAACGCGACGATGGCGCTGGCGATCGACACAACGATGGCCATGCTCAGCGTGCGCAGGATGATGTCGAAGTTCGATGGCTGAAACAGTGCGGCGAAATTGGCCAGGGTCAGGTCAGGGGTGACCGCCATGGTGAAGTCGTCGAAGGTGTAGAAACCTTGCCACAGCAGCACCAGCAACGAGCCGAGATAAATCGCACCAAACCACAGCAGCGGCGGCACCAACAGCATCGAAAGATATAGATTCGGCTTGCGGTAGAGCAGGTTGGAAAACCTGCGCAACGGCGGCGATGCAGTCATCGCGAGCGTGCTCATGTCACACCCCGCTCGCCACGGTGTCGTGCAGCGGAATCATCGCTTCCCGCGCCCAGCGTGCGCTCAGGCGCTGGCCGGTCTGGTGTTGTGCGCTGCTGTCGATCCACTGATTGTTGGCGTGGCTGATGCTCAGGGTCTGGCCGTTTTCCAGCTTCAATTCATAGCGCGTGGCGCTGCCCTGATACTGGATGTCGTGGAGCAGGCCGCTGACTTCGATTTCGTGACTGGCGAGCGGGCCTTCGGCGAAGCGCACGTGTTCCGGGCGAATCGAAAACGGCTGCGGATGGCCACTGATTTCACGGGCCAGATCGCCGCGAATCACGTTCGAAGTGCCGACGAATTCAGCCACGAATGTAGTGGTCGGTTTCATGTACAGATTGCGCGGCGTGTCGACCTGTTCGATGCGACCCTTGTTGAACACGGCGACGCGATCGGACATCGACAGCGCTTCGGTTTGATCGTGGGTGACGAAGATGAAAGTGATGCCGAGCTGGCGTTGCAGCTTCTTCAATTCGCTCTGCATTTGCTCGCGCAGTTTCAGATCGAGCGCGCCCAAAGGCTCATCGAGCAACAGCACGCGCGGACGATTGACCAAGGCGCGGGCGAGGGCGACACGCTGGCGCTGACCACCGGACAACTGCACTGGTTTGCGCGCGCCGTAACCGCCGAGGGCGACCATGTCCAAGGCTTCTTCTGCGCGTTTGTGCCGTTCGGTTTTGCCGACGCCTTTGACCTTCAAACCGTAGGCGACATTGTCGAGCACGCTCATGTGCGGGAACAGCGCGTAATCCTGAAACACCGTGTTGACGTCGCGTTGATACGGCGGCAAACCGGCCGCTTCAGCGCCGTGAATGCGGATCGAGCCGGCGCTCGGTTGTTCGAACCCGGCGATCAGGCGCAGGCAGGTGGTTTTGCCCGAGCCGGAAGGGCCGAGCATGGAAAAGAACTCGCCGTCCTGGATATCGATGGAAACCCGGTCAACGGCCTTCACTTCGCCGAACTGCCGGGAAACGTTGGTGAACTGGACTGCAAGCGTCATGGTGCGGTGCTCCGGTAAAGCGGGCTTTCAAAAAAAGTCGTGTGTGCGTCGAAAAGATCGCAGCCTGCGGCGGCTCCTACAGTAGGTGTGCAGGGCGCTGAGATTGCTTTTAGCTCCCTCTCCCTCCGGGAGAGGGCGGGGGGTGAGGGGGGCGGTTTCGGCCATTGCTCTGAGATCAAGAGCAAAGGCAAAAGCTACCCCCTCACCCCAGCCCTCTCCCCCAAGGGGGAGAGGGGGAAAGGGAGCTTGACCGAGTTATGATCGGAATTAGCGGCCGCCCATGATCGCTATGTAATCCTGAGTCCAGCGGCTATACGGCACAAACTTGCCACCTTCAGCCTGCGGGGTTTTCCAGAAGGCGATCTTGTCGAACTGGTCGAAACCGTTGGTTTTGCAGCCTTCAGCACCCAGCAGTTCGCTTTCCTTGCACGCCGCTGGCACCGCCGGCAACGAACCAAACCACGCCGCCACATCGCCCTGGACTTTCGGTTTCAGCGACCAGTCCATCCACTTGTACGCGCAGTTCGGGTGCTTGGCCTCGGCGTGCAACATGGTGGTATCAGCCCAGCCAGTAGCGCCTTCTTTCGGAATGGTCGAAGCGATCGGCTGCTTCTCGTTCATCAAACCGTTGACCTGATACGGCCACGCGCTTGACGCCACCACGCCTTCGTTTTTGAAGTCGCTCATCTGCACCGTGGTGTCATGCCAGTAGCGGTGGATCAACGGCTGCTGCGCGCGCAACAGATCGAGCACGGCTTTGTACTGATCTTCGGTGAGTTGGTACGGATCCTTGATGCCCAGCTCAGGCTTGGTCGACTTCAGATACAGCGCCGCATCAGCGATATAGATCGGGCCGTCGTAGGCCTGCACGCGGCCTTTGTTCGGCTTGCCGTCGGGCAGATCCTGCGCGGCGAACACCACGTTCCAACTGGTCGGCGCGGTCTTGAACACGTTGGTGTTGTACATCAGCACGTTCGGCCCCCACTGGTACGGGGTGCCGTAAGTCTGTTTGTTGACCACGTACCACGGCGCATCTTTCAGGCGTGGGTCGAGGGTGTTCCAGTTCGGGATCAACGCAGTGTTGATCGGTTGCACACGCTTGCCGACGATCAACCGCAGCGACGCATCGCCCGACGCGGTGACCAGGTCGTATCCGCCTTTCGCCATCAGGCTGACCATTTCGTCAGAGGTAGCGGCGGTCTTCACGTTGACCTTGCAGCCGGTTTCCTGCTCGAAACCGGTCACCCAGTCGTAGGCCTTGTCGCTCTCGCCACGTTCGATGTAACCCGGCCACGCAACGATATCCAACTGACCTTCGCCAGCACCGACAGCCTTCAGCGGCTCGGCAGCTGAAAGGCTTGCGCTGGCCAGCAGGGCCGTGGTGATTGCACTGAGCAGTGCGGTCTTGTGCACGAACATGGTTGAACCCTCTTCTTTAAATTATGGTCGGGGCAGTTGTGAACGCGGTGAAGCATGCCGTTGGCGGCTTGTTATTAGCGTAGTCAGAGATGCTGGCCGTGGCGGGCCATGATGTGCCGCACCACGCTGTAGTCCTGCAGCGAATCACTGGATAGGTCTTTGCCGTAACCCGAACGTTTCAGCCCGCCGTGGGGCATTTCGCTGACCAGCATGAAATGGCTGTTGATCCACGTGCAGCCGTACTGCAAGCGCGCGGCAACCTGCATCGCCTTGTCCAGATTCTGCGTCCACACCGACGAGGCGAGGCCGTATTCGGAGTCGTTGGCCCAGTCGACGGCCTGCGCGAGCTCATCGAAACGGGTCACGGTGACCACCGGGCCGAACACTTCGCGCTGGACGATTTCGTCGCTCTGTTTGCAACCGGCGAGCAGCGTCGGTTGATAGTAGAAACCGGCGCCGGAGTGCACCGCCGCACCCGTCACCCGCTCAATGTGCGGCTGACCGAGGGCGCGTTCGACGAAACTGGCGACGCGGTCACGCTGGCGGGTACTGATCAGCGGGCCGATCTCGTTGTCGGCGTCACGTTTGCCGGCGAAGCGCAGGCTGCTGACGGCGGCGCCGAGTTCGGCAACCAATTTGTCGTGAATCCCGGCCTGCGCGTAGATCCGGCACGCGGCGGTGCAGTCCTGCCCGGCGTTGTAGTAACCGTAGGTGCGCACGCCATCGACCACGGCTTGAATGTCGGCGTCGTTGCAGACGATCACCGGGGCTTTACCGCCGAGTTCGAGGTGCGTGCGTTTCAAGGTTTTCGCGGCGGCCTGAAGGATTTTCTGGCCGGTGACGATATCGCCGGTCAGCGAGACCATGCGCACCTTGGCGTGGCCGACCAAATGGCTGCCGACGCCTTCGCCGCCACCGCAGATGATGTTGATTACCCCGCGCGGGAGGATTTCGGCCAGCGCTGGCGCCAGTGCGAGGATCGACAGCGGTGTGTGTTCGGACGGTTTGAACACCAGCGTGTTGCCGGCGGCGAGGGCCGGGGCGATCTTCCACGCGGCCATCATGATCGGGTAATTCCACGGCGCAATCGAGGCGACCACGCCAATCGGATCGCGCCGGACCATGCTGGTGTAGCCCGGCAGGTATTCGCCGCTGAGCTGACCGGTCTGACAACGCACGGCGCCGGCGAAGAAACGGAACACATCGACGGTCGCCGTCAAATCGTCCTGACGCGCCAGGTGCAACGGTTTGCCGCAGTTCAGCGATTCGAGGCGGGCGAGGTGGTCGGCGTGTTTTTCGACGGCGTTGGCGATGTCCAGCAACAGGTTTGAACGTTGCTGCGGCGTGGTGCGTGACCACTCGGCGAAGGCTCGGTGGGCGGCGAGGATGGCGGCTTCGACTTGCTCGGTGCTGGCCTCGGCGATGTGCGTAAGGATTTCACCTGTGGCCGGATTGAGGATCGGCTCGACGAAACCCTGGCCTGCGACCAATTCGCCGTCGATCAACAACGCGGTACACATTGGGGTCTGCGCGCCAGCCATTTTGCGTGTTCTCTTTTCTTGTATGGCCATTGTTGCTCCCTGATATCGGGAGCCGACCGTCTTATAGATGCAGCAAGACTAGTGCGCGGCTCCGAGGTCGACAAATTCTAAATACTGAAGGCAGCATTCGATTAAATAGATGGCTTGCGCCCGCCATGGGGTTGCTCGCGAGCCACGGTCAGGAATGGATCAACGAGAGCGGGGCGCGCGGTGCCACGGCGCCAGGCCAGGCCGACGTCGAGGGTTTGATTCAAGTCGGCAATTGGCCGTGCTTCGATGATGTCGCCCTCCAGTGACCATGGGCGATATGTCATGTCCGGCTGGATCGATACCCCCAAACCGGCGGCGACGAGGCTTCGCACGGCTTCCGTCGAGGCGGTTCTCAAGGTGATTTTTGGCTGCAACCCGGCGCCGCGCCACAATCGCTGGGCGTTGCGATCCATCTCATCGACGTTTAGCTGAATCAAAGGCTCGCGGGCGACATCGGCGAGGTTGATGCTGTCGTGTTCCAGCAATGGATGCTGCGCCGGCAGCCACAGACGATGGGGGGAATGAGTCAGTACCTCGGTCTGCAAGGCATGGCGATCTTCGAGATTGGAAAGGATCAACACGCCGACATCGATCTCGCCGCTGACCAGCAGATGCTCGATGTATGGCCGCTCGTCTTCCATCACGCGAATCTCGACGTTGGGATAAGCACGTTGAAAACGGGTGAGCAGATCCGCCAGGTAATAACCGGCGACGAGACTGGTCACACCGACGATCAACTGCCCGGCGACCTGATCGGTGCTCTGTTGCAGGCTGCGCTTGGCGTTATCCACGGTGGCGAGAATCAGGTGCGCCTGGCGTAGGAATTGATGCCCTTGGTGCGTAAGGGTCATGCCCTTGGCATGGCGGCTGAACAGGCTGACACCGATTTCCTCTTCCAGTTGCTGGATCGCCAACGTCAGAGTCGATTGGGAAATGAACGCGGTTTGCGCGGCGGCGGAGATCGAGCCGGTCTCGGCCACAGCGATGAAGTGTCGGATCTGACGCAGGGTCATCATGAGACAGGTACCCAGTGGGCGGTTTTTATAGATTGGCCTGAGTGTATATCTATTTTCAAGAAGGCCTGCGGGCAGCGAGCAACATCTGGAAGCACACTTGCAGGCAGGGGAAGGGCACTTTCGAACTAGGCTGGAGGCCTTATAGGTCCGGTTAACCCCTGTTTGGAGGCGGAACATGAACACCCGTGGATTGCTCGATCAACTACTCAAGTCCGGCCAGGATCTGTTGCAGAACAAGGCGGGCGGGTCGCAGAACAAATCGGCCGGCGGTGCCTTGGGTGGTTTGCTTGGCGGCGCTTCAGGCTCTGGCGGTCTCGGCAGTCTGCTCTCAGGCGCAGGCGGCGGTGCGTTGGCGGCGGGCGCAATGGGCCTGCTGCTCGGTAACAAGAAAGTGCGCAAGGTCGGCGGCAAAGTCGCGATCTACGGCGGCCTCGCCGCACTGGGCGTGCTGGCTTACAAAGCCTACGGCAACTACAACGCGCAGAAAGGCACAGCACCACAACGCGAACCGCAGACCCTCGACCGCTTGCCACCGGAACAAGCAGAGCAACACAGCCAGGCCATTCTCAAAGCACTGGTCGCAGCCGCCAAGGCCGACGGCCATATCGATGACCGCGAGCGCCAACTGATCGAGGGCGAATTCACCAAGCTCGACAACGATCAGGAACTGCAGCACTGGCTGCACGCCGAACTCAACAAGCCCCTCGACCCCACTGACGTGGCCCGCGCTGCGAGTACGCCGGAGATGGCGGCTGAGATGTACATCGCCAGTGTGATGTTGGTGGATGAGGAGAACTTTATGGAGAAGAGTTATCTGGATGAACTGGCGCGGCAACTGAAGCTGGAGCCGGGGTTGAAGGTGGAGTTGGAGAAGCAGGTGCGGTTGGCGACTGTCTAGGTCGATGAGTCAGGGCTGCATCAGTGCAGCCCTGGTGTGTTGAAGGGCAGGACTATGCTCGTTTCTTGCCACTTCGCTCATTCAAATAAACTTCGGCGAAGATCTCTGTAATGGCTCGTTTTGGCGAGCGCTGCTTGAGCTCTCTGACCTCCTTGCTCAGGCGAATCAGGTCTTCGCCAGGCTTTGCCCATTGTACTTTAGGCAAGGGCTCAGACCATGAGCGCATAGCCTCGGGCAACACTTTACGTCCGACTTTTGCAATTCGGCGAATTTCCCATTCGACGAGTCGATTGGGCAATGTCCAGAACGTCATGACGTGAAAGAGATACCAAAAAAATCCAGTCATCCAGCTCACTTCCTTGTCGCGAATTCGGCTTCGCAAGCGCGCTCGCGCATTTCGGAACGTATGCATTCCTTCATGGGGAGGATCATTGGGACCTTGCAGATCCATGGGGTCTTGATGGCTTTTCAGGCCGTTGACCTCGTACTCCATAAAAGCGCGTACGGCCTCCCAGTGCGCGATTGCCAACGGTAGGCCAGCGCATACGAACTCAATGCAGACCCTCTGGCCCTCACGTTCGAATCCCATGCCCATCCCGTACTGTCGTCGGACGCCATATTGTGTTGCTCCTTGCGCCTCAATCACCCAAGCGGAGAGTGACTCCCAAGGTACGAAAACCGGTGTTTCCGCGTCCGTGGGCATGAAACAGACTTCCCGGCGCTGGCGGTTGAAGCGGGTCGGGATGACGGTTGTGTATTTTTTGTGGTCGTAAAACCACACGATAAGGCCAGTACCGAGTCCCACGAAAAACAACCAGATCGCGGATTCCCGGGCAGCGAAATAAAGGTCTGAGCTGAACTCCAATACTTCAGTTAACCGATAGCCGCTTGACGCGAGGATCAGCCCCGCGACCAGAGGAATACCCAGGGCAATCAGGAGCGCAGCGGTAAATGGTGCTCCCAACGTCAATTGCCATGAAAACAATTGAGGTTTGCCACCACCAAAGTCCAGATACGCATCGTTCAGCTCGCTTATGTAAGGACTGTTGGGCGATGCATCGGTGGGTAGTGGCAGCGGTGCCAGGTAAGTGGTGGTGCCAGTTGAAAATTGCTCCACGTCTCCGGCGCGATGGTTCGTCGTAGCAGCAGGCTCTATCAATTCGAAATCAAGGGTTTTAGGCATGCGAAGCGATTTCCAGCATCAGAGGCTCTATCGATAGCAATGGTGCGTGGGGGTGGGGCGCAACCAGGTTGATTGCTGGAAAAGCGCCAGTGCCTCTAGCGAAAAGGGGACGGGTTTGTTTTTTTGAAAATGAACCATCCCCTTTTGTTTTTCAGTTTTGTAAAAGCTCAGACTTGACCTGACGGTTATCGGGCTATCTGATTTCTAGCTACTATATAGCTCAGCTGTTTTTTATTCTTCTGCCTTGCTTTCGTTTAGGTTTGCCTTGAAGTACGTCATAAAATCCTGTCCTTGAGCAAAGGCTTTTTCGATTTTCGCGCTTTGCTCTTTAAGCACCGGGCTTGGCTTGCCCCATTGTTTAGGCGGAAGAGGCTTAGACCACTCGGCAATGGATTCAGGAAGAGATTTCATGCTGAAACGATGGTCCCATTCTGCTACCCAATACGGAAAACGCCACCAAGTGATCAAATGTGTCAGGTACCACCAACCAACTCCTAAAGCGGAACGTTCGTTGTTCTGGTATTCCTCGTGCATGTCTTGTCGTTTTTTATCAAAGGTGTGGCGCCCCTCGTAGGCTGCCTTGCCTGGGCAGAACTCTGGACCTTTTTCCATATAGATCCGTATGGCTTCCCACTTACCCAAGGCATGGGCAGGAGTCATCACGCCTTGTCTCATGAAATGCACTACGTCAGCTCTGGAATCGTCGAACGCCATACCAAATGTATAGGTGCTTGTTACGCCTACTCCAGTAACACCTGTACTGATTGAAAGCCAAGATACTATCTCTTCCCATGGTTGAATGACGGGGAGGTCAGAACCTTCGGGAAAGAAACAGACTTCACGACGTTGGCGGTTGAATCTAATTGGACGGCTGCGCGACTTTGCTCTGGTAGTGCTCAAAATAACGTAAATACCCAAGAGCGCAGCTATTCCTCCTCCCCAAATACTAAAGGTGACACCGAAATCGAACATGCCTGCTGTTCTGTCCCAAAAGGACTCGGCAAATGGGGATCCCCAGGTAGTAGATCCTGCAAGCAAAGGCAGAATAATCAGGCATGAAAAAATAAACATCATCCCGAGCCCAATCATTGCCCTCGCTTGGAAAGCCTTGCCGGAATTACTACTGCCTACGTCGAGGAATGTGTCATTTACCTCAACAAAGCTTCCGCCCAAATCCATGGGGACGTTGCCCGTTGGTATCGGAAGCGGGGAGAAGAATAATGCCTCACCTGTCGCGAACTTACGCTTCTCACCAGCCACGGGCCGTATTTTTTTGAGATTTAGATCGTCGCGGGATTGCTCATTTATTGAAGACATTAGGTTTGCCCGGCTTGTTTTGATGATTCGAGCACAGTTAGCGTGTCGGTGGTCACAATGAATGCTTGAGCGGTTGTATTTCGTGCGCTGAAAAACCCAGTTGTTGAAAATTCCTTCCCGCTTCCAACATTAAGTGTCTTGGTTTCAAACATTATTTCCTGAAATTTTTGCGCTCCGGGGAGTGGATGGTATCGCAATTTTATGGCAAGACCGTGCTGAGCGTTAGCTTCATGCGCAAAAATTTCTAGCCCCAGTTGGAGTGGCGCGTCTGGTGGACTCAGTAAATTGAGTTGATATAGCAAAGGTTCAGTCCAAGGCTCCCAGTCATTGCGCTGGAGACTGCTTGACCAATACGCGGTAAGGCCAAATCCAACATCATCCAGCTCTCGAATTGTTATATTTGGAATGCTAATCACTGCAGTAGGTTTGTTATTTATTTGTCTTAGACCGACCTGAGGAGTTGAAGTGATCTCTGCCAATTGCATGCGATCTGCTTGGAATTCGCGATTTTGGTTCTTCTTTCCCCACGCGCCCTGCTGAAGCCAGTTATCAAACTTCGTTTTATTGTTTCGGTTGTAAATCCACTCGCCACCTAGCTGCAACACCGTCAAACCTAACCCTATTAAGTTGGCTCTCGCAGCAACGCTCAGAAGTTTGCCTCCAGCTGTAACCCAAGCGACAGCTCTTGCTTGACTAACATTTGAAGCCGCCTCAAACATATATTGCCCTGTTCGTGCAACTGCCCAACCGTTAACGACAAACTGTCCAGAGTCGCCCGCGATTGTCATGCTGGCACCAGCCAGCTTTGCACTATCTCCCGACCTCAAGGCTTCAGTCCAACGAGCGACAGAGCCTTTTTCCCCGTACAGACTTGTGGCTGCTGCCGCCATACCGAACCCGTAAGCAGCTAGCCCCAGCCCCCCGGTGAGCTTTCCAATGCGCGCGGCTAACTGGACTTTGCCGGCAGCACTTGAATAATTGTTTTTGACTACGTTTAGAGTGGTGGCTGATATCCCCTGTGCAGCCGCAAAGCCTCCTCCGCTTGCAGAGAAGAACGCATTGCCAAATGCAACGTAATCGGTTTTATCCCAGCTGGGTTTTCTTCTTAACTCTGAATAAACAGTGACAAAGTTAATTAATTGCACGACAAATACAGCTGATGCGAAGATGTCGCCTCCCGCAGATTGAAAGATATCTTTTCCTAGTCCCCTTACCTTGTCGCCTGTGTTTAAGCGATGATCTTCGGCCATTCGGTGGACTTCAGCTTCTTGGGCGCTGGTTAGGCCTTTAATTTTTATACTTGCTTTACTCGGGCCTTCGCCAACAGCAACCATCGCAGGCGCGATTTTTTTCTCTAACGGGGCGACGGATTGCTGAACAGATTTACGCTGTGCAACCAAAGATCGATAGCTCCCCTTGGGGGCCCGACCTTTTCGCTCGTTAGCCAATGTCTCTCTGATCCTGTTTTTCAACGAGGACATCTGCTGGCGGAGTTCGGTGAGTTTCGCCATGTCAGCTTCGAACGCATGAAGCTGGCTTGCAGAAGCAAACTCAAGAGTAATTCCTTTTTTGCCAAATGTTCTTAGTACGTCGATCCATGCTGAGCCGGGAATATTTCGTAGAATTTTAGATGGGTCTATTGCTCGGCCGTTGCGTAGTCCTTCTATAGCTTCTTCGAGAGCATTCGCCAAGCGGAGTTGTTTGGCAGGTTCATAAGCAGTGTTTCGTGCTTGATCGAAAGTTATACCATCGTTGCTTAGATTTATTGATGCCGCGAGATCCTGGGTCAGGAGCGTTACAAAATTTCGACTGATTTTTTGCAGTCCTTGGAAATCCTTCGCTGAAAGGGGTATGTCCCGGGCCGATTTTATTAATGAGCCGATTTTTGCAAAAAGGTCCTTCTGATCGGTCAAGCTTGCAGTAAAGAAGGTTGGAACTGTAAAGCCCGGCTCTTTTTCTATTAGGTCTGCAATCGCTTCGGTAGCCTTGTCAGTGCGACATATATCTTTCATGCACGCGTATTCAGTAGCAAGAGCCGATTCAAGTTGGGTTACAAATTTTGGGTCAAAATACCAAGCAGATTTATAGAAGCGTTTTTCACATACTAATTTTACTCGATCTTCAGTTATCAGATCCAAACGCTTATTCCAACGGCTTAATTGTGCTCGCTGTTGTTTAAGGAAGGCTTCCATAGCCGGTCGGTCAATCAGGTCGTTAATGCCTTCTTGTCCCATTTTTGCGCCATTGAGCGCTTCATCCGCGTTGTCTTCGATGGTCTCGATCAGGTCTTCGTACTTGGAATATAAAGGTCCAAGATTCGTACGCATCCGCGACTTTGAGGCTGCAATAGCCCCACGATGCGTACCAGCGCCTGAATACTGGGTTTGATTTTTAACGTTGACGTAGTCGACGATCGATTGCCGCTGCTCTTCGTTTATTTCGTCCTTGAGTTTGGCAAAACGAGGGTCGCCTTGGGCGGCATTTAGAATGGTTTCGCCTGTTACGGTGTACAACGATTCGATGTAGCAACCAAACACATACTTTTTTTGATTGGCCTCAGCGTCGCTCCAGTCGCTGATCCAGCCAGTGACCAAGTCCTGATGCTCAGCGAGATCGCGTAATACGCCCAGGTCATCCTGTAAGACCAAGTACAGATGGTCACGCTCATGTTCTGCCTTGACTTGCTTTTTGAGCGTGCCCATCTGAGTTTTCTTGAAGTGCGACGCTTGCTCCCAAAGATAGTCCTGACTTTCCTCAGGTTTGGCACTCGTAACCGACGGTTCTTTACTCGGCTGCTCCGCAACCTCAGCAATCCACTTTTCCGCCTGAATTGGAGTCAGCAGATTAGCTGCACCTTTCTCAGGGTCTGCACTGGTGAGATCAACCTTCTGCATGAAGTACTCACGTTCAGACTTGTGCTTGATGACCTGCGCGCATTTTGCGGCGGTCCATTGCACCTCGGAGTAGTTGACGTAGAGTTTGCTCAAAAGCGGGAAGACCAACACGGCTTCGCCCACGTTGCTTTCGCGTTTGTTGACGGTGATTTCGCTCTTTTCCCACAGCAGTTGGGTCACGATGCCGTTCTGGATTCGGTATTCGTGCATTACGGCTTCAGGCTTCTTGTCGACGATGACGTAGAGCCAGCCGTCACGCATCAATCGAATGCCTAGTGGGCGAGAAGTGGTTTTGTACGGCATGGTCAGCGCACTTGACGGGTCGAGTCGTTCAACGAGGCCGTAACGCAGTGGGATGAGCTGGATTTTTGCCTTCATCAACGAGCAGCCGCCCATGGCACACTTGCCGTCATCCCGGCTTTTTGCAACGTTGTTCGGGCTTTTGCCGGTCGATGTTGGCGTTGTCATCCTTGGCTCCTGGTCAATGTTGCTGCCCGTTCCTGGGCAATATCAGCGACCCTTTCGAGTCGTTGTGTGGGCGTTTGCTCCGACGGGGTTTTGAGTATGGCGTCGAGGTCTGGATGTTCTTCCAGTGCTCGCTCGCCAAGGAACCCGTGAATGTTGGCGTAGAGGGTGATATCGAGTTCGGTGTTGAAGCCGCGATCATAGGAGGTCGACGCCAACGCATGCAGGTGTTCCCAGCGTTGCTGTGGGGTCGACTGTGCCTGATAGCTTGGGAAATATTCTTGCATGTGTGCATCGAGACGCATCACAACATTGCGAAAGTTCACCTCGTCCAGTTGACTGAGTTGTGCTTCGCTCAATCGATAGCGCTTGCTGTGGTCGGGCTCGGGAGCGTTGCCCGGCCTATTGTTTATGTACCAGCAATCCAGTGCTGCATCGGCAGTAACGATTTGTTTGCAGGGGCCGAATAGGGTCGGATCCTTGATAGTTTCTGCGTGAGCAAGCAGTGCATGAGTTACGGCCGGGTCCGCGATGCGCAACAACACTTCCTCCCCCAGTGGGTGCATGACGCTGGTGAGCCAGCGAAAGTGTGCGACCAGTTGATCCCATGATTGATCGCTAAACACCAAGTGCCCCCATTCCTGACGCGATGCGTTCAGGAACCGGGTCAGGACCGGGTTGTTCTGTGCTTTTATTTGCACGAGGCATGGGGAGATATCGCCCAGTTCTGCCCAACGAGTCCCAAGATAAAGCGGCTCGAACTCAGGGTTTTCCGTCCACTGATACAGGTGCTGCGGAAGCTTCTCAACGCTGACACCATCAAGCAGTAAACCTACCGTGCCATTCCATGGAAGGCCTTGGGGGAGGCCGTTTTCCAATGGAAATTCCGACTTAAGCATTCTGAGCCTCCAGCTTGGCTTTCTCACACACCGCACAAATCGGTTTCTTCTGCATTAACGCCTGCCGCTGCGCCGGCACCAACAACTTCCCAGCCTTATCCGTATCCGCCTGCTTCAACGGCCCCGGCAACAACGGCGCCGCACCGGTGCCGCCGCCCGGCCCACCGCCGGAGTTCATGTTGATCACCGGCCCACTCATGGTCACGCCGCCGGCATCAATCTTGATAAAGCTGCCGCCGCCGATCAGGGTCAGTTCGGCGCCAGCCTCCATCACCACTTTCATGCCGCTGCTGAGATGGATTTCCTGCCCCGCGTCGATGAACTGCCCAGTGCCGATCTTGATGTGCTGGTTCACGCCCACAGTCAGGTGGTCGTTGGCGCGGGCTTCGACTTTGCGGTCTTCGTAGACGGTGTGGTGTTCTTCGGCCTTGAATTCGCTGTAGCTGTTCTGCTCGACGGTGTCGTGGCGTTCGTTGCCCACCCGAATCTTCTGGTCGTGCTCGATGTTCTCGTCCCAATCGCGCTGGGCATGCAGATAAATCTGCTCCTGACCTTTCTTGTCTTCTATACGCAGTTCGTTGTACCCGCCGCCACCCATCGAACTCAGGGTCTTGAACGTGCTGCGGGTCTTGTTCGCCGGCAGTGCATACGGGACGGTGTTTTCCTTGTGGTACAGGCAGCCGCTGATCAGCGGTTGATCGGGGTCGCCTTCAAGGAAGGTGACGAGCACTTCCATACCGATGCGCGGGATGGCGATGCCGCCGTACTGGGCGCCGGCCCAGGCGGAGGAGACGCGCAGCCAGCAGCTGGTCTTGTCGTCGGCCTGGCCTTCGCGGTCCCAGTGGAACTGGACTTTGACCCGGCCGTATTCGTCGCAGTGGATTTCTTCGCCTTTGGGGCCGGTGACCACGGCGCTCTGGCTGCCGAGAATGCGTGGTTTCGGGTGGCGCAGGGGCGGGCGGTTGGGCACGTCCCATGGCGTGGCCTGGAAGCGGTTGCGGTAGCCCTGGTGGAAATCGTCTTTGAGTGCGGTGGTGTCGCTGGTCACCGACTCTTCCAGCACTTGCGGCTGCTTGCCTTCGTGGTGGACTTCGGTCAGCAACCAGAGGTCGTTCCATTTGGCTTTCGGGTGCGCGGTGAGGGCGAGGAAATGGCCGCTGACCAGCAGTGGCTGATCGCTCTTGCCTTCGGCGAGCTGGAAGTCGCTGCGATGACGTTCGAGGGCGCGCTTGGCCAGGTGTTTGCCGCGCTCGCGGTCGATGAAACGACCTGGGTAATCGTAATCCTCAAGGTCGGGCAGGGCGTCGCCACGGTTTTCGCTTTCGAGGGTGATGCGCGGTTTTTCGAAGTCGTAATCGCGGCGGGTGGTGCGGCTGGTGCGGGTTTCCAGGCGCAGGTCGAAGCGCTTGATCACCGGGTCGCTGGCGACCATGCCGGAGTCTTGTTGATAGGCCACGGGCGTCAGTTTCGGGAACACCGTCTGGTCATCGCCGAAAATCAGTTTGTGCGCCGTGGCGGTGTGTTCGAAGTGGTAGTGGATACCTTCTTCTTCGCACAGGCGCTGGATGAAATGCAGGTCCGACTCATCGTATTGCACGCAGTAAACGCGCTCGGGATAAATCGAACCGGTCTTGAATTCGTAGGCGTTGCTTTGAATGCCGTGTTCTTCGAGGACCTTGCCGATGATTTTCGGCACCGTGAGGTTTTGGAAGATGCGTTGGTTGATGCGGTGCGCGAGGTAC
This sequence comes from Pseudomonas sp. NPDC089741, assembly GCF_044748825.1. Taxonomy (NCBI): domain Bacteria; kingdom Pseudomonadati; phylum Pseudomonadota; class Gammaproteobacteria; order Pseudomonadales; family Pseudomonadaceae; genus Pseudomonas; species Pseudomonas sp. NPDC089741. The sequence continues at coordinate 39,808 of NZ_JBIVGT010000045.1, forward strand.
GCCAGTTGCGGGCGCAGGGTCAGCGAATAGCGCGTCAGGCGTTTGCCCGAATCGCCTTGAGCGGCGCGATAGATCTGGCCGTGGATGCCGCTGCCGTCAGGCGACAGTTGCAGGAAGGCCGGTTTGTGCAGCAGGGTTTCGAGGTCCAGCGACGGCTGCTCACTGACCAGCTCCACCTCAAAGACAAAAGGCTG
>NZ_JBIVGT010000046.1:0-38393 GCF_044748825.1 Pseudomonas sp. NPDC089741
CTTCGGCCCAGACCGCCACCCGGTCATCAGCACCGTGTCGTGGCTGTCGGCACCGAGGCCAACCGCCAGCTCGGCCGTACGCCGGGCAACATTGCTGCCATTCGTCCGATGAAGGACGGCGTGATCGCCGACTTCAGCGTCTGCGAAAAGATGCTGCAATACTTTATTAACAAGGTTCACGAAAACAGCTTTCTGCAGCCTAGCCCTCGTGTGCTGATCTGCGTTCCATGCAAATCCACTCAGGTTGAGCGTCGTGCCATCCGTGAATCGGCCCTCGGTGCCGGTGCGCGTGAAGTGTTCCTGATCGAAGAGCCAATGGCTGCTGCGATCGGTGCCGGCCTGCCGGTTGAAGAAGCACGCGGCTCGATGGTCGTGGATATCGGTGGTGGTACCACTGAAATCGCGCTGATCTCGCTGAACGGTGTGGTTTACGCCGAGTCCGTGCGTGTTGGCGGCGACCGCTTCGACGAAGCGATCATCACCTACGTGCGTCGTAACTACGGCAGCCTGATCGGTGAATCCACCGCTGAGCGCATCAAGCAGGAAATCGGCACGGCCTACCCGGGCGGCGAAGTTCGCGAAGTCGACGTTCGCGGTCGCAACCTGGCCGAAGGCGTTCCACGCGCATTCACCCTGAACTCCAATGAAGTGCTGGAAGCTCTGCAAGAGTCCCTGGCAACCATCGTTCAGGCCGTGAAAAGTGCGCTGGAGCAATCGCCGCCGGAACTGGCTTCCGACATCGCCGAGCGTGGCCTGGTGCTGACCGGTGGTGGCGCGCTGCTGCGTGACCTCGACAAGCTGCTGGCCCAGGAAACCGGTCTGCCGGTGATCGTTGCCGAAGATCCGCTGACCTGTGTCGCTCGCGGCGGTGGCCGTGCATTGGAAATGATGGATAAGCACACCATGGACCTGCTCTCGAGCGAATAAGTCGCCGGGTGCAATACGTGGGTGAGCGCGCGCAGGCAGCACTTTGCAGTGCTGCCTGTTGGCGTTTATCTTCTGTCAGTCTTCATCCAGGCCGGTTTGATGCCGTATGAATAAACAGAACATTTGCCTGGGAGGAGCGGCTTATTAAACCGCTTTTCGCCAAAGGCCCTTCGTTGGGTGTGCGCCTGTTGGTGCTGGCCGTGCTGTCGGTCGCGCTGATGGTGGTCGATGCCCGCTTTGATCTGCTCAAACCCGCGCGCAAACAAGCGTCGCTGGTGTTGATGGATGCCTACTGGATCACCGACCTGCCCGGACGGCTGTGGGAAGGGATCGCCAGTCAGTTCGGCAGCCGCACCGAGCTTGTCGCCGAAAACGAAAAACTCAAGACCGAAAACCTGCTATTGCAGGGACGCATGCAAAAGCTTGCTGCCCTCACCGAGCAGAACGTTCGGCTGCGCGAGTTGCTCAATTCTTCCGCGCTGGTCAATGAGAAGGTCGAAGTGGCCGAGTTGATCGGCATGGACCCCAATCCCTTTACCCACCGCATCATCATCAATAAAGGTGAGCGTGACGGCGTGGTGCTCGGTCAACCGGTGCTCGATGCACGCGGCTTGATGGGCCAGGTGGTCGAGTTGATGCCATACACCTCGCGTGTTTTGCTGCTGACCGACACTACTCACAGCATTCCCGTGCAGGTGAACCGTAACGGTCTGCGCGCGATTGCCAGCGGCACCGGCAACCCGGAGCGTCTGGAATTGCGTCATGTTGCCGACACCGCCGACATCAAGGAAGGCGATCTGCTGGTCAGTTCTGGTCTCGGCCAGCGCTTCCCGGCCGGTTATCCGGTCGCGACCGTGAAGGAAGTGATCCACGATTCCGGTCAGCCTTTCGCCATCGTCCGCGCCGTACCGACGGCTGCACTCAACCGCAGCCGCTACCTGCTGCTGGTGTTCAGCGACACCCGCACCGCCGAAGAGCGCGCCAACGATGCCGCACAGGCGCAGGAAAATCTCGATGCCTTTGGCGGCGGCCCGATCATTCCGGCCACTGTGCCGAAAACCGTGACCCCGCCTGCTGCCGCAGCGAGCGCGACGCCGGCAACACCTGCCGCGCCAGCCGCTGCTACCAGCGCGACACCGGCGAAACCCGTTGCAGGCAAACCGCCCGCAGCGGCAAAACCACCTGCAGCCACCCCGGCGGCGGCCAAACCTCCAGCTGGCCAGCCTGCTGCACGTCCGGCGGCAAAACCGCCTGTCACAGCACCGGCGACAACCGGGAGACAAGAATAATGGTCGGCGCTACCGCATCGCGTAACGGCTGGATCGTCTGGCTGACCTTTCTCATCGGCATGCTGCTCAGTGTCTCGCCGTTGCCGCAATTCATGGAAATTCTCCGTCCGCTGTGGCTGGCGCTGCTCCTGACGTTCTGGGCGCTGTACATGCCGCACACCGTTGGCATGGTCACGGCGTTTTGCCTCGGGCTGGCCGAAGATGTGTTGTACGGCACGCTGCTTGGGCAGAACGCGTTGATCCTGACGCTGATCACTTTCCTCGTACTGTCTTTGCAACAACGCCTGCGGATGTTTCCGATGTGGCAGCAATGCCTGGTGATCCTGGTGATCTTCGGCCTCGCGCAACTGGTGCAGTTGTGGCTGAGCGCCCTGACCGGTAACCGTCAACCAACCCTGGCGCTGGTCCTTCCTGCGCTGGTCAGTGCCTTGCTCTGGCCGTGGGTCAGCTTCGCTCTGCGTGGATTGCGCCGCCGCTACAAAATCAATTGAGCCGGTGAAGCTGGTCGCTGAACAGGGAGATGTTTTGATGAAGCCGCTTTACCTTGCCTCCGGATCGCCGCGTCGACGTGAATTGCTCACGCAGATTGGCGTGGCGTTCTCCGCCATCAGTGCGGACATCGACGAAACCCCATTCCCCGAAGAATCGCCATCGGCCTACGTCGAGCGCCTCGCGCGCGGCAAGGCCGAGGCCGGCCGACGCACGGTCAATGGCGCGCAGCCTTTCTGCGTGCTGGGCGCCGACACCGCCGTGGTGCTTGACGGCAAAATTCTTGGCAAACCGGTGGACGAAGCCGACGCATGCGCCATGCTGATGATGTTGTCCGGCAAGGAGCATGAAGTGCTGACCGCCATTGCCCTGCTCGAAGGCGAACGTTGCGAATCGCGGGTGGTGCGCAGTCTGGTGCGGTTCCGCCCGATCAGTCGTGAGGAAGCCGGCGCCTACTGGGCCAGCGGTGAACCCGGTGACAAGGCCGGCGGTTATGGCATTCAAGGGCTCGGCGCAGTGTTCGTCGCCGGCCTCAATGGCAGTTACTCGGCGGTGGTCGGGCTACCTGTTTGCGAAACCGCAGAACTGTTGGGCCATTTCGGCATACCCTGTTGGCAAAACCTGAACGCGCAATAAGCGTCGTACCCATCCAGATGCGGCCATTATCGTGAACATGCCTGAACGAGATCCTGCCATGAGTGAAGAGATTCTGATCAACATCACGCCGATGGAATCGCGCGTGGCGGTGGTCGAAAACGGTGTGCTGCAAGAAGTCCACGTCGAGCGCACGCAAAAACGCGGGATCGTCGGCAACATCTATAAAGGCAAGATCGTCCGCGTATTGCCGGGTATGCAGGCAGCATTCGTCGACATCGGCCTCGATCGCGCCGCGTTCATTCATGCCGCTGAAATCTCGCAACGCGAAGGCCCTGCGGTGGAAAGCATCAGTGCGCTGGTGCACGAAGGCCAGAGCCTGGTGGTGCAAGTCACCAAGGATCCGATCGGCTCCAAAGGCGCGCGGTTGACCACGCAACTGTCGATCCCGTCGCGCTATCTGGTGTACATGCCGCGCACTGCCCACGTTGGCATTTCGCTGAAAATCGAAGACGAAGCCGAGCGCGAGCGCCTCAAGCAGGTGGTCAGCGATTGCGTGGCCAAGGAAGGTATCAAAGAGGCGGGCGGTTTCATCCTGCGCACCGCCGCTGAAGGTGCCGGTGCTGACGAGATCCTCATGGACATCCGCTATCTGCGCCGTCTGTGGGATCAGATCAACGACCAGATCAAGACCATTTCCGCGCCGAGCGTGATCTACGAAGACCTCGGCCTGGCATTGCGCACCCTGCGCGATCTGGTCAATCCGAAGATCGAGAAGATCCGCATCGATTCCCGGGAAACCTTCCAGAAAACCACGCAGTTCGTCGCCGAACTGATGCCGGAGATTGCCGATCGTCTGGAACACTACCCGGGCGAGCGACCGATCTTTGACCTTTATGGGGTCGAAGACGAAATCCAGAAAGCCCTCGAACGCAAAGTACCGTTGAAATCCGGTGGTTATCTGGTGGTCGATCCGGCGGAAGCCATGACCACCATCGACGTCAATACCGGCGCGTTCGTCGGTCATCGCAACCTCGAAGAAACCATCTTCAAGACCAACCTCGAAGCGGCCACGGCGATTGCCCGGCAGCTGCGCCTGCGCAATCTCGGCGGGATCATCATCATCGACTTCATCGACATGGAAGATGAAGAGCACCAGCGTCAGGTCCTGCGCACCCTGGAAAAACAACTGGAACGCGATCACGCCAAGACCAACATCATCGGTATCACCGAGTTGGGCCTGGTGCAGATGACCCGCAAGCGCACCCGCGAAAGCCTTGAGCAAGTGCTGTGCGAGCCGTGCAGCAGTTGCCAGGGGCGCGGCAAGCTGAAAACTCCGGAAACCATCTGTTACGAGATTTTCCGCGAGATTCTCCGCGAGGCCCGCGCCTATCAGGCCGAGGGTTATCGCGTACTGGCGAACCAGAAAGTGGTCGACCGTTTGCTTGATGAAGAATCCGGTAACGTCGCCGAGCTTGAAGGGTTTATCGGCCGCACCATACGCTTCCAGGTGGAAACCATGTATTCCCAGGAACAATATGACGTGGTGCTGCTCTGAACCCCTGCGTCACACCTTTTTCACCGCGGCTGGCCTCAGCTTTTCGCAGTATTTTTGCCATGGGAGCCAACTGACATGGAACGTCTGACACGCATTTTGGCCGCAATCACCCGCTGGGGGCTGGGCCTGTGCGCGTTGGTTCTGGTATTGATGGCGTTGTACGTCAGTCTCGGCCGCGAACTGACCCCGCTGGTGGCCGAGTATCGTGCGGATATCGAAGCCAAGGCGAGTGCCGCACTCGGCATGCCGTTGCAGATCGGTGAGCTGGAAGGTAACTGGAGCGGTTTTGCACCGATCCTGCTGGCCCACGACGTGATGGTCGGCGAGGGTGCCAATGCCTTGCGTCTGGACCGGGTGCGGGCGGTGCCGGATCTGTGGGCCAGTCTGTTGGCGCGCGAGGTGCGCATTGCGCATCTGGAACTCAATGGCCTGAAAATCAGCCTCAAGGAAGCGGAGGACGGCAGTTGGGCGCTGGAAGGCTTGCCTGTGCAGAACGATCAGCCGCTCGATGCGCAGCAGTTGTTCAATCGTTCGCAAATGATTCAGCAACTGTCGGTACTCGACAGTCAAGTGACTCTGCAGCCGCAGGATCACGCGCCGCTGACCCTCACCTATGTCGGCCTCAACCTGAAAACCGGTGCCAGTCGGCAACGCCTCGATGCACGCCTGACATTACCTGATGGTCAACCCGTCGCCTTGAGCCTGCGCACGCGCATTCGCCCCGACCAATGGCAGAACAGCAGCGTCGACGGTTACGCCAGTTTGCCGCAAAGCGATTGGGCGAAATGGCTGCCCGAGCGCCTCACCCAGCAATGGAATTTTTCCCAGATCAAGGCCGGCGGCGAGCTTTGGGTGAACTGGGCCGAGGGCACTTTGCAAAGCGCTGCGCTGCGCTTGAATGCGCCACAACTGACTGGCGCTTATGCCGAGCGCAAGCCGATCCAGATCAACAATCTGGCACTTAACGCTTACTACCAGAACAGTGCCGAAGGTGCGACCCTCACCCTCGATTCGCTGGCGATGAATTTTGGCGAAACCCGCTGGGAGTCTCGCGTCCAGTTGCAGCAGACCCGTGCCACCGACAAGGTTGAAGAGCTCTGGCATCTTCAGGCCGATCGTCTGGACCTGACCCCGATCACGCCGCTGCTCAATGCGCTTGGGCCGTTGCCGAAAGGTTTCGCCGAGGTGGTCGATCATTTGAAAGTCACCGGGGGCCTGCGCAATGTGCTGCTGGATTTCCGGCCTGCAGCCACCAATGGCTCGAAGTTCAGCTTCGCGGCCAATCTCGACCAGGTCGGCTTCGACGCCTACCACGGCGCTCCCGCGGCGCGAAACGTCAGCGGCAGCCTCACCGGTAATCTTGATGGTGGTGAGTTGCGTATGGACAGCAAGGATTTCGTCCTGCACCTCGATCCGATTTTCGCCAAGCCATGGCAATACCTGCAGGCCAACGCGCGGTTGACCTGGAAGCTCGATAAAGACGGTTTCACCCTGATCGCGCCGTACCTGAAGGTGCTGGGCGAAGAGGGCAAGATTGCTGGCGACTTCCTGATTCGCCTGCATTTCGACCACAGCCAGGAAGACTACATGGACCTGCGGGTCGGGCTGGTCGATGGCGACGGTCGCTACACCGCCAAGTACTTGCCTGAAGTCTTGAGCCCGGCACTCGATGAGTGGTTGCGCACGGCGATCCTCAAGGGCGCGGTCGATCAGGGTTTTTTCCAGTATCAGGGTTCGCTGAGCAAGAATGCCGGCGAGGCCGATCGCAGCATCAGCCTGTTCTTCAAAGTGCATGATGCCGAACTGGCCTTTCAGCCGGGATGGCCGCACGTGAGCAAAGTCAGCGGCGACGTGTTCATCGAAGACAGCGGCGTGCGTATCTGGGCGAACAAGGGCCAGTTGCTCGACACTCAGGTCAAGGACGTTTTCGTCAATATTCCTCATGTGCCGACCGGGCAGGACACCCATATGTTCCTCGACGGTGCCTTTGCCGGTGGCTTGGGTGACGGCTTGAAGATCCTTCAGGATGCGCCGATCGGCACGGCGGAAACCTTTGCCGGCTGGGAAGGCGCGGGAGATCTGCAAGGCAAATTGAAACTGGACGTGCCGCTGGCCAAGGGCGATCTGCCGAAGATCCTCGTCGATTTCAAGACCGCTAATGCGCGCTTGAAACTGGCCGAGCCGAAGCTCGAACTGACTCAGTTGAAGGGCGATTTCCGCTTTGACAGCGCCAAGGGCCTCAGCGGGCAGAACATCGCGGCACGGGCATTCGACAAGCCGATCACTGCGCAGATTTTTGCCGACGGCAGCCCGGGCAAGCTCAGGACCCGTGTTGCGGCATCGGGCCAGGTCGAGGTGAAGAAGCTCACCGACTGGTTGGGCGTGACGCAGCCGCTGCCGGTCTCCGGGACGATTCCGTATCAGTTGCAGTTGAATCTCGACGGCGCAGACAGCCAATTGATGGTCAGCTCCAGCATGAAAGGCGTGGCGGTGGATCTGCCGGCGCCATTCGGCATGACCGCGGAAACCGGCCGCGACACGGTGTTTCGCATGACCCTGCAAGGGCCGGAGCGGCGTTACTGGGTCAATTACGATCAACTGGCGAATTTCACCTTCGCGGCACCGCCGAGCAATTTTGCCGAGGGCCGGGGCGAATTGTTCCTCGGTGCCGGCGAGGCTGTGTTGCCGGGGGCCAAGGGCTTGCGGATTCGCGGCGTGCTGTCGGAGCTGGACGTGGCGCCGTGGCAGGATCTGGTCAGCAAGTACGCCGGACAGGATCCGGGAGGCAGCGCCAACAAGTTGCTCAGCAGCGCGGACTTCAAGGTCGGCAAACTGACGGCCTTCGGTACCACGCTGGATCAGGCTTCGGTGCAGCTGAATCGCAAACCGGGCGCGTGGAATCTGGCGCTCGACAGTCAGCAGGCCAAAGGCACGGCGAGTCTGCCGGATGCCAAAGGCACGCCGATTGTGGTGAATCTGCAATACGTGAAGCTGCCGGCGCCAGACCCGACGGTGCAGGCTGACGAAAACGCGCCCGATCCACTGGTGTCGGTCGACCCGACGAAAATCCCGGCGCTGGATATCACCATCAATCAGTTGTTCCAGGGCCAGGATCTGGTCGGTGGCTGGTCGCTCAAGGTGCGTCCGACAGCCAAAGGTATCGCGCTGAACAACCTTGATATGGGCCTCAAAGGCATCCTGCTACAAGGCAACGGTGGCTGGGAAGGTGCGCCGGGCTCGACCAATAGCTGGTTCAAGGGGCGGATCGGCGGCAAGAACCTCGCCGATGTCCTCAAGGGCTGGGGATTCGCACCGAGCGTGACCAGCGAAGAATTCCACATGGATGTCGACGGCCGCTGGCCGGGCTCGCCGGCATGGCTGGCGACCAAACGTTTCTCCGGCACCCTCGACGCGTCGCTGAACAAGGGCCAGTTTGTTGAAGTGGAGGGCGGCGCGCAGGCATTGCGGGTGTTCGGTCTGCTCAACTTCAACTCGATCGGTCGCCGCCTGCGCCTCGACTTTTCCGATCTGTTCGGCAAAGGCTTGAGCTACGACCGGGTCAAGGGCCTGCTGGTGGCGACCAACGGCGTTTACGATACGAAAGAGCCGATCCGCCTGACCGGGCCATCGAGCAACATCGAACTCAACGGCAAACTGGATCTGGTCGCTGAACAGGTCGACGCCAAGTTGCTGGTGACGCTGCCGGTGACCAATAACCTGCCGATCGCCGCGCTACTCGTTGGCGCGCCGGCGGTTGGCGGTGCGCTGTTTCTGATCGACAAGCTGATCGGTGACCGCGTGGCACGCTTCGCCAGTGTGAAATACACCGTCAAAGGCCCGTGGAAAGAGCCGAAAATCACCTTCGACAAGCCTTTTTGAGTAGCATGACCCTATCCCCCGCGTAGGAGCTGCCGAAGGCTGCGATCTTTTGATTTTGTTTTTAACAGCCAGATCAAAAGCTCGCAGCCAGCTCCTACAAGGTTATGTGCAGATTCCGAGGAGTGGCCATGTCTTTAGCGGTGATTCAAATGGTCAGCCAGAGCGACGTGCTGGCCAATCTGGCCCAGGCCCGACGCCTGCTCGAACAGGCAGCGGCCGGCGGTGCGAAGCTTGCGGTTCTGCCGGAAAATTTCGCCGCCATGGGCCGTCGCGACGTCGCTGACATCGGCCGTGCTGAAGCGCTGGGCGAGGGACCGATCCTGCCATGGTTGAAACAGACCGCCCGCGACCTCAAGTTATGGATAGTGGCCGGCACGTTGCCGTTGCCACCGGTGGATCAACCGACGGCGAAGGCCAATGCCTGCTCGTTGTTGGTCGATGAACACGGCGAAATCGTCGCGCGCTACGACAAATTGCATCTGTTCGATGTCGATGTGGCGGACAATCGTGGCCGTTACCGCGAATCCGATGACTATGCTTATGGCAATGGCGTGGTGGTGGCGGACACCCCGGTCGGTCGGCTCGGGCTGAGCGTGTGTTATGACCTGCGCTTTCCTGAGTTGTACAGCGAGTTGCGCGCCGCCGGTGCCGAATTGATTAGTGCACCGTCGGCGTTTACTGCAGTGACGGGCGCAGCGCACTGGGATGTGTTGATCCGTGCGCGGGCCATCGAGACGCAGTGTTATGTGCTGGCCGCAGCGCAGGGCGGGACCCATCCGGGACCGCGGGAAACCTTCGGGCATGCGGCGATCGTCGACCCGTGGGGGCGCGTGCTGGCGCAGCAGGATCAAGGCGAAGCGGTGTTGTTGGCCGAACGCGATAGCGATGAACAAGCGTCCATCAGGGCGCGAATGCCGGTGACGCGTCATCGGCGGTTTTTCTCGCAGGGCGCACAGCGACCTGCTTCAGAACACGAATTTAAGGCGTAAACCTATGAGCGAGTTGTTGTCCTCAGTCAGTGATCATCTATTGGCGCCCGGTGGCGTGACGATCGAGAGCCTGCAAGGCGTGCTCGGCGATCTGGCCGGCCCCGGCATCGATGCCGCCGACCTGTATTTCCAGGGGCAGATTTCCGAGTCCTGGGCACTGGAAGACGGCATCGTCAAGGAAGGCAGCTTCAACCTCGACCAGGGTGTGGGTGTGCGTGCGCAATCCGGTGAGAAAACCGGTTTTGCCTACAGCAACGCGATCACCCTCGAAGCCCTCGGTGCCGCGGCGCGTGCCGCACGTTCGATCTCCCGCGCCGGACAAAACGGCACGGTGCAGGCGTTCACCACCCAGGACGTCGCGCAACTGTATGCGCCGGATAACCCGCTGGAAGTGCTGAGCCGCGCCGAGAAAGTCGAGTTGCTCAAGCGCATCGACGTCGCGACCCGCGCGCTTGACCCGCGTATCCAGCAAGTCAGCGTCAGTATGGCCGGGGTCTGGGAACGGATTCTGGTGGCCTCCACCGACGGCGGCCTGGCGGCGGATGTACGGCCGCTGGTGCGTTTCAACGTCAGTGTGATCGTCGAGCAGAATGGCCGCCGCGAGCGCGGTGGGCATGGCGGCGGCGGGCGTACCGACTACCGTTATTTCCTCGCCGAAGACCGTGCCATGGGCTATGCCCGTGAAGCGTTGCGTCAGGCGCTGGTCAATCTCGAAGCGATTCCGGCGCCGGCCGGTACTTTCCCGGTGGTGCTGGGGTCGGGCTGGTCGGGCGTGCTGCTGCACGAAGCGGTCGGCCACGGTCTCGAAGGCGATTTCAACCGCAAGGGCAGTTCGGCCTACAGCGGGCGCATGGGCGAAATGGTTGCGTCGAAGCTCTGCACTATCGTCGATGACGGCACCTTGAGCGGCCGTCGCGGTTCGCTGAGTGTCGACGATGAAGGCACCCCGACCGAGTGCACCACGCTGATCGAAAACGGCGTACTCAAGGGTTATATGCAGGACAAGCTCAACGCGCGCCTGATGGGTGTGGCCCGCACCGGCAACGGCCGTCGAGAATCCTACGCGCATCTGCCGATGCCACGCATGACCAACACTTACATGCTCGGCGGCGAAAGCGATCCGGCGGAAATCATTGCTTCGGTGAAGAAGGGCATCTACTGCGCCAACCTTGGCGGTGGTCAGGTCGACATCACCAGCGGCAAGTTCGTGTTCTCGACCAGCGAGGCGTACTTGATCGAAGACGGCAAGATCACTGCACCGGTGAAAGGCGCGACGTTGATCGGCAACGGCCCCGAGGCGATGAGCCGGGTGTCGATGGTTGGTAACGATCTGGCGCTGGACAGCGGCGTGGGTACGTGCGGCAAGGACGGGCAATCGGTGCCGGTAGGCGTGGGTCAGCCGACATTGAAAATCGATGCGATCACCGTGGGTGGCACGGGCGCATAAGGATGGAAACATCCTGTGCAGGAGCTGCCGCAGGCTGCGATCTTTTTATCTTTAATAGCAAAGATCGCAGCCTGCGGCAGCTCCTACAAGGGATGAGATCAACGCAGGCCGCGTTGGGTCTCGTCCAGCTCACGGATGTATTTGAAGATCTTGCGGCTGGAAGCAGGAGGTTTGTTTTGCGCAACCTCGTGCTGAGCCTGACGGATCAGGGAACGCAATTGCTGGCGATCGGCGTCCGGGTACTCGACGACGAATTTCTCCAGCACGGCGTCATCGCCAGCGATCAGGCGATCGCGCCAGCGTTCGAGATTGTGGAAACGCTCGTTGTACTGGCGAGTCGAGGCATCGAGTTGATCGAGCAGCGTGAGAATCGCGTCAGTGTCCTGATCGCGCATCAGTTTGCCGATGAACTGCAAGTGCCGTTTACGCGCGATGTTCGCGGTGTGCTTGGGCGCATCGGCCAGAGCCCGGCGCATGGCGTCGGTCAGCGGCAGTTTTGCGATCAAGTCAGGCTTGAGTGTTGTCAGGCGCTCGCCGAGGTCAACCAGAGCATGCAGCTCGCGTTTGACCTGAGATTTGCTTTTTTCTCCCGTATCGAGGGAGTCGTCGTAAGAATCAACCATGGTGGCAGTCCGCAAAGAAACGCCGCCATGATAACCAGTCGGGGGCCGCTTGTCCGGCCCGGTCGCTCGATGACCCCAGCCGAAAGCAGAATTTGAGTGGAGATGAGCATGAGTGCAGTTCAAAGCGTCGGCCCGCAGGCATTGCCGGCACTGCAGGAACAAGTCGAGCAGATCATCGCCGAAGCCAAGCGCCAGGGCGCCAGCGCCTGCGAAGTAGCGGTATCGCTGGAGCAGGGGCTGTCGACGTCGGTGCGTCAGCGCGAGGTCGAAACCGTCGAATTCAACCGCGATCAGGGTTTTGGCATCACGTTGTATGTTGGCCAGCGCAAAGGCTCGGCCAGCACTTCCGCTACCGGCCCTGATGCGATTCGCGAAACAGTCGCTGCCGCGCTCGCCATCGCCAAGCACACCTCTGAAGACGAAGCCTCGGGCCTCGCCGATGCGGCGTTGATGGCCAGGGATCAGCAGGATTTCGACCTGTTCCACGAATGGGACATCACCCCGGAGCAGGCCATCGAGAAGGCCTTGATCTGTGAAGCGGCAGCGTTCGATGCCGACGCACGGATCAAGAATGCCGACGGCACTACGCTGAGCACCCATCAAGGCTGCCGCGTTTACGGTAACAGCCACGGTTTCATCGGTGGCTATGCATCGACCCGGCACAGCCTGAGCTGCGTGATGATCGCCGAGGCCGACGGCCAGATGCAGCGCGATTATTGGTACGACGTCAGCCGTCAAGGCACCTTGCTGGCCGATCCGGTAAGCATTGGTCAGCGTGCAGCGCAGCGAGCGGCGAGCCGTCTGGGTGCGCGTCCGGTGCCGACCTGTGAAGTGCCGGTGCTGTTTTCCGCAGAGCTGGCTGGCGGCTTGTTCGGCAGTTTCCTCTCGGCGGTGTCCGGCGGCAGTCTGTATCGCAAATCGTCGTTTCTTGAAGGCACGCTGGGGCAGAAGCTGTTCCCCGAGTGGCTGACCATCGATGAACGTCCGCACCTGATGCGCGCCATGGGCAGCGCCTCATATGACGGTGATGGCTTGGCGACGTACGCCAAACCGTTCGTCGAAAACGGCGAGCTGGTCTCGTACATTCTCGGCACTTACTCCGGGCGCAAGCTAGGCATGCCGAGCACTGCCAACGCCGGTGGCGTGCACAACCTGTTCGTCACCCATGGCGACGAAGATCAGGCTGCGCTGCTCAAGCGTATGGGCCGAGGCTTGTTGGTCACCGAATTGATGGGCCATGGCCTGAACATGGTCACCGGCGACTACTCGCGCGGGGCGGCGGGTTTTTGGGTGGAGAACGGCGAAATCCAGTTCGCGGTGCAGGAAGTCACCATCGCCGGCAACATGCGCGACATGTTCAAGCAGATTGTCGCGGTGGGTAATGACCTAGAATTGCGCAGCAACATTCGCACCGGTTCGGTGTTGATCGAACGGATGACCGTCGCGGGCAGCTAACATCCCGGCCGTCACACAAAAAGGCGCGCCATCCACCCGGATGCCGCGCCTTTTTCATGCCTGCCGTGTAGGAGCTGCCGCAGGCTGCGATCTGTTGATCTTGTCTTTCAAAACAAAATCAAAAGATCGCAGCCTGCGCAGCTCCTACACAGGCGCTCTTGTTTTGGTTCTCATTATCATCTAATAATAAATCTCATTATCGGATGAGCCCCGAATCATGAGTTCTGCCTTGCACGAGCAGCCGTACCTCGAAAGCTGGCGCTGGATGAGTCGCCAGATCCGTTGCGCGATGGATCCAGACGAACCGCGCCTGATCGAACATTACCTGGCCGAAGGCCGGTACCTGTCTTGTTGCACCGCGACCTCAGCCTGGACGATCGCCGAAACCTCTTTCCGTCTGCTACTCGATACCGCCACCGACATCGCCTTGCCGTGGCACTGGCGCAGCCTCTGCCTCGATCAAGCCTGGCGCCCATTGCGTGAAATGGAGCGCCTGTCCCTGTGCAACTGCCGGCTCAAACGCTGGCAACGCTACACCTGGCAGCTCGCCACTTGTGAACTGCTTCCCTCGATTCCTCTCATTGAACTAGTCCAAGGATTTACCGATGACCAAGACACGTATTGAGCGCGACAGCATGGGCGAACTGCAGGTGCCGGTAGACGCTCTCTACGGCGCGCAGACCCAGCGCGCAGTGGATAACTTCCCGATCAGCGGCAAACCGATGCCGACGCAATTCATCCGCGCGCTGATCCTCGCCAAAGCCGCCGCCGCTCGGGCCAACGTCGAGCTCAACCAGATCACTGCCGCGCAGGGCAAAGCCATCAGCGACGCCGCGCAAGGTCTGCTCGAAGGCGATTTCATGCAGCATTTTCCGGTGGATATCTTCCAGACCGGCTCCGGCACCAGCTCCAACATGAACGCCAACGAAGTGATCGCCACCCTGGCCAGCCGCCTGCTCGACGAGCCGGTCAACGCCAATGATCACGTCAACTGCGGCCAGAGCAGTAACGACATCATCCCGACCACCATTCACGTCAGCGCGGCATTGGCCCTGCACGAGCAATTGCTGCCGGCGCTGCTGCACTTGGTGCAAGTGATCGAGCACAAGGCCGGGCAAGTGCATCACCACGTCAAAACCGGTCGCACGCATTTGATGGACGCCATGCCGGTACGAATGAGTCAGGTGCTCAACGGCTGGGCGCAGCAGCTCAAGGCCAACATCGGTCATTTGCAGGATTTGCTGCCGAGCCTGCAATCGCTGGCGCAGGGCGGCACGGCGGTGGGCACCGGGATCAATGCGCACCCCGAATTCGCCGCGCGTTTCAGCCGGCAACTCAGTCAACTGACCGACGTGCAGTTCACTCAAGGCAAGGATCTGTTTGCGCTGATTGGCTCGCAGGACACCGCCGTCGCCGTCTCCGGCCAACTCAAAGCCATCGCCGTGTCGCTGATGAAAATCGCCAACGACCTGCGCTGGATGAACTCCGGCCCGCTCGCCGGCCTCGGCGAAATCGAACTGGAGGCGCTGCAACCGGGTTCGTCGATCATGCCGGGCAAGGTCAATCCGGTGATCCCGGAAGCCACCGCCATGGTCGCCGCGCAGGTGATCGGCAACGATTCGGTGATCACCATTGCCGGGCAGTCGGGCAATTTCGAACTGAACGTGATGCTGCCGATCATCGCGCAGAACCTGTTGAGCAGCATCGAACTGCTGGCCAACTCCAGCCGTCTGCTCGCTGACAAGGCCATCGCCAGCTTCAAGGTCAACGAATCGCGCTTGAAAGAAGCGTTGTCACGCAATCCGATTCTGGTCACCGCGCTCAACCCGATCATCGGTTACCAGAAGGCCGCCGAAATCGCCAAGCAGGCCTACAAGGAAGGCCGCGCGGTGATCGACGTCGCCCTGGAACACACCGACCTGTCGCGCAGCCAACTGGAAGAGTTACTCAATCCCGAGAAACTCACCGCCGGCGGCGTGTAAACCCCGCAACCGCTTTGGAGGCTCACCATGGAGCACTGGAAACGCACGATCGAACGGGCCAATCGCTGCTTCATGCTGGGCGAACTGATCGACGCCCGTGAGGCTTACCTGCAAGCCCTGGCCTTGGCGCAAGTGTTGTTCGAACGCTGGGCGGATGCCGACGAAGCGGTGGCGGCCTGCGTCATCTCCCATCACAACCTGGCTGACTTGCATTTGCGCCTGAATCAGCCGGAGGAGAGCGCCGAATACCTCTGCGCCATCCACCAGCGGCTGTTGCAGACCATGCAGGACGAGCGCCTGCGCCCGGCGCTGCGTGAAGCGGCGCTGCGCCAGAGCAGCAAGACCTACGTCGAACTGCTGAATTTCATCAGCGAACACGGCGAATACCCACGCACCCAGCGTCTGCTGCATCCGGATACCGGCAATGCGCGACGCGCGCCTGCCCCCCATCACCATGGAGTCCATTGAAATGGCTTTTACCTTGCCTGCCTTGCCTTACGCCTACGACGCCCTGGAACCGCACATCGATGCGCAGACCATGGAGATTCACTACACCAAGCATCACCAGACCTACATCAATAACCTCAACGCGGCGGTAGAAGGCACTGAGTACGCTGAATGGCCGGTGGAAAAACTCGTCGCCAGCGTTAAGCAGCTACCGGAAAAACTTCGTGCGGCGGTGATCAATCAGGGCGGCGGTCACGCCAACCATTCGCTGTTCTGGGAAGTGATGGTGCCTGGCGGTGGCGGCAAGCCGGACGGCGCGCTGGCCAAGGCCATTGATGAGCAATTGGGCGGTCTCGACAGCTTCAAGGAAGCGTTCACCAAAGCCGCGCTGACCCGTTTCGGCAGCGGTTGGGCCTGGCTCAGCGTGACCCCGGAGAAAAAACTGATCGTGGAAAGCAGCGGCAACCAGGACAGCCCGTTGATGAACGGCAACACGCCGATTCTCGGTCTCGACGTCTGGGAACACGCCTATTACCTGCGCTACCAGAACCGACGCCCGGAATACATCAACGCCTTTTACAACGTGATCAATTGGCCTGAAGTCGCTGCGCGCTATCAGGCGGCACTGGTTTAAGTCTTCTATAAAAACAATCCAAGGCTGACTATGGGCACTGAAACACTGGCGATCGGAAGTGGGCGTATGTTTCGTTACGCAGTGGGATCGCTATTGCTGTTGGCGGGCGTGACCTTGCTGGTCGCCCACGGACTGGAATGGCTGAATCTGGAACCGCGGCTGTCGCGGGCGTTGCAGGGTGGCGCGATCTGCGCCCTCGGCACGGCGCTTGGCGCTGTCCCGGTGCTGGTGATTCGGCGCATGCCGCAGGCGCTCAGCGATACGTTGCTGGGGTTTGGCGCCGGGGTGATGCTGGCGGCGACGGCGTTTTCGCTGATCGTGCCGGGCATTGCTGCCGCCGAAAGCCTGGGCCTGACACCGTGGGGGGCCAGTGGCCTGATCTGCTTCGGCATCATGCTCGGTGCATTCGGTCTGTATCTGGTTGATCTCAAGGTGTCCGGCGCTTCCCCGGAAATGCTCGTCGGTACCGTCGAGCACCCGGTGATTCCGCCGCGCATCTGGTTGTTCGTGTTCGCCATCATTGCTCATAACATCCCCGAAGGCATGGCTGTCGGCGTTTCTGCCGGCGGCGGCATGCCGGATGCGGACAGCCTGGCCATGGGCATCGCCTTGCAGGATGTGCCGGAAGGTCTGGTGATTGCGTTGGTATTGGCCGGGGCAGGGATGTCGCGGGTCAAGGCGTTCCTGATCGGCGCGGCATCAGGTCTGGTCGAACCGGTATTTGCGCTGTTATGCGCGTGGCTGGTCAGTCTGGCGCAGGTGTTGTTGCCGTTAGGGCTGGCATTGGCTGCCGGGGCGATGTTGCTGGTGGTGACTCACGAGGTGATCCCCGAGTCGCGACGCAATGGTCATGACAAACTGGCCAGTCTTGGCTTGTTGAGCGGGTTTTGTTTGATGATGGTGATGGATACGGCATTGGGTTGAAGCAGATCAAAAGATCGCAGCCTGCGGCAGCTCCTACATGGGGTTATGTGCTGCGGGTTAACACCACACGCGGCCTTCCAATGTAGGAGCTGCCGAAGGCTGCGATCTTTTGCTTTTGGCGGTCAACCACCCTCATCGAAGTAGTTGTTGATCAACGCCACCAACGCATCCAGCGCTTCCTGATCCTTTTCACCTTCGGTGCTCAGATAAATCCTGGTGCCCTTGCCAGCCGCCAGCATCATCATCGCCATAATGCTTTTGCCATCGACCGTGGTCTCCGGCGTGCGCCCCACTCTGATCGTGCAATCCGGATACTGCCCGGCCACGCCAACGAACTTGGCCGACGCGCGGGCATGCAGGCCCAGTTTGTTGATGATTTCGATTTCCAGAGCAGGCATCGCGGTGTGAATCCTTTAAGTGAGGTCGCGGTGGCGAACCTGGACGTTCTTCAGGGTTTTCTGCAGGGCCTGACCCAGGCGTTCGGTCAGGTAGACGGAGCGGTGATGCCCGCCGGTGCAGCCTATGGCAATGGTGACGTAGGCACGGTTGCTCGCGGCAAAGCGTGGCAGCCACTTGTGCAGGTAGGTGAAGATGTCCTGAAACATCTCTTCGACCTCCGGCTGCGCCGCCAGATAGTCTGCCACCGGAGCATCGAGACCGGATTGCTCGCGCAATTCCGGCTTCCAGTACGGGTTAGGCAGGCAGCGTACGTCAAACACCAGATCGGCATCGACCGGCATGCCGCGCTTGAAACCGAATGACTCGACCAGAAATGCGGTACCCGGTTCCGGCTGGTTCAGCAGGCGCAGCTTGAGGGTGTCGCGCAACTGGTACAGGTTCAGATTGGTGGTATTGATTTTCAGGTCGGCAAGGTCGGCAATCGGGCCGAGCAGGGCGGTTTCGTCATGGATCGCTTCGGCCAGCGAGCGATTGGCATTGCTCAAGGGATGGCGGCGGCGAGTCTCGGAAAAACGCTTGAGCAGGGTTTCCTCGTCGGCATCCAGATACAGGACGTCGCACTGGATATGCTTGCTGCGGGCATCTTCAAGCAGTTCGGGAAAGCGCGACAGATGGCTTGGCAGGTTACGCGCATCGATCGACACGGCCACCAGCGGCTGCGCCAGTTCGGTGTGAATCAGGGCGCGTTCGGCCAGTTCCGGCAGCAATCCCGCCGGCAGATTGTCGATGCAGTAGTAACCGTTGTCCTCGAGGACATCCAGTGCGGTGCTTTTACCCGAGCCGGAACGGCCACTGACGATGATCAAACGCATGATTACTGCCCGCTTTGCTCGTCCAGGACAACCTGATACAAGGCTTGGTTAGTCTGGGCGCTGCGCAGTCTGTCGCGCACTTCCTTGCGATCCAGCATGCTGGCGATCTGACGTAGCAACTCCAGGTGCGCATCGGTCGCGGCTTCGGGGACCAGCAGCACGAACAGCAGGTCGACCGGAGCGCCATCGATGGCGTCGAAATCGATAGGGGCTTCAAGGTGCATCAGCGCGCTGACCGGCGCTTCGCAGCCCTTGAGGCGGCAGTGTGGAATGGCGATGCCGTTACCAAAACCGGTGGAACCGAGTTTTTCACGGGCAATCAGTGCCTCGAAGACATCTTGCATCTCCAGATCCGGCACTTCGCGGGCGATCAGGTTGGCAATTTGTTCGAGGGCTTTCTTTTTACTGCCGCCCGGCACGTTCACGAGAGAACGGCCGGGGGTCAGGATACTTTCAAGTCGGATCATGGGTTAGGGGGGTTATCGACCGGTAGCGCCCTGGAGGAGGCTCTGGGTCTTTTCCTTATGCTTTTTGAGTTGGCGATCCAGCTTGTCGGTGAGTGAGTCGATCGCAGCGTACATGTCTGTATCTTCTGCGTTTGCGACCACTTCGCTGCCGGGAATATGCAAGGTGGCTTCGATTTTCTGCTTCAGCTTTTCGACGCACATCGTGACTTGCACGTTGGTGATCTTGTCGAAATGTCGCTCCAGTCGTTGGAGTTTTTCCTCGATATAGGAACGCAGAGGTTGGGTCACTTCCAGTTGGTGTCCACTGATGTTGACTTGCATACAGCTTCTCCTTCGTTGCCAGTGCATAAAGCGGCAGGCCGAAAAGCCTGCCACTGGAACGCTGTAACGTGGCTTACATCAACCGCTTGCGTTCGCTCGACGGCGCGATCCCGAGGGATTCGCGGTACTTGGCGACGGTGCGGCGAGCCACCTGAATGCCTTGTGCCTCCAGTAAACCAGCGATCTTGCTGTCACTCAACGGCTTTTTCTGATTTTCCGCAGCAACCAGTTTCTTGATGATCGCGCGGATAGCTGTGGACGAGCATTCGCCGCCTTCGGAGGTGCTGACGTGGCTGGAGAAAAAGTATTTCAGTTCATAAATACCGCGCGGGGTATGCATGAATTTCTGCGTGGTCACCCGCGAAATCGTCGATTCATGCATGCCGACTGCTTCGGCGATGTCATGCAGGACCAGCGGTTTCATCGCTTCGTCGCCGTATTCGAGGAAACCGCGCTGGTGTTCGACGATCTGCGTGGCAACCTTCATCAGGGTTTCGTTGCGGCTTTGCAGGCTCTTGATGAACCAGCGGGCCTCCTGCAACTGATTGCGCATGAAAGTGTTGTCGGCGCTGGTGTCGGCGCGACGGACGAAACCGGCGTACTGCGCGTTGACGCGCAGGCGTGGCACCGACTCCTGATTCAGCTCGACCAGCCAGCGCTCATTGTCCTTGCGCACGATGACGTCGGGGACGACGTATTCGGCTTCGCTGGACTCGATCTGCGAGCCTGGGCGCGGGTTGAGGCTCTGCACCAGTTCGATGACCTGGCGCAGCTCATCTTCCTTGAGCTTCATGCGGCGCATCAACTGGCTGTAGTCGCGGCTGCCGAGCAGGTCGATGTAGTCACTGACCAGACGTTTGGCTTCTGCCAGCCATGGCGTCTTGGCAGGTAACTGGCGCAATTGCAGCAACAGGCATTCGCCGAGGTTGCGTGCGCCGATACCGGCCGGTTCGAATTGCTGGATGCGGTGCAGGACGGCTTCGATTTCGTCCAGTTCGATGTCCAGTTCCGGATCGAATGCCTCGAGAATCTCTTCGAGGGTTTCGTCCAGATAGCCCTGATTGTTGATGCAATCGATCAGGGTCACGGCGATCAGGCGATCGGTGTCGGACATCGGTGCGAGGTTCAATTGCCACAGCAGATGGCTTTGCAGGCTTTCGCCAGCGGAGGTGCGGGTGGTGAAGTCCCACTCGTCATCATCGCTGCTGGGCAGGCTGCTGGCGCTGGTCTGGTAGACGTCTTCCCAGGCGGTATCGACCGGGAGTTCGTTGGGGATGCGTTCGTTCCATTCGCCGTCTTCGAGGTTGTCGACCGTCGGCGCGGTTTCCTGGTAGGAAGGTTCCTGGATCTCGGTGTTGGGCTTCTGTTCGGCGTTGTCGGCCAGCGGATCGGAATTGTCGAAGTCTTCGCCTTCTTCCTGGCGTTCGAGCATCGGATTGGATTCCAGAGCCTCCTGGATTTCCTGTTGCAGATCCAGGGTCGACAATTGGAGCAGGCGGATGGCCTGTTGCAGCTGCGGTGTCATCGTCAGCTGCTGGCCCATTCTCAAGACTAGCGATGGTTTCATGGCAGGGGCTTAACACCTTATTCGCCGGCGCTACGCGCCATCCACTACAGGGCGCCGAAGCGCCAAACTTAAGCAAATTATATGCCTGAAACTGAAGTGTTTGCCTAGAGCGCTGTAACAATAAAAAGATAGAAAACTTTATTGACGCGTTGCTCAGGCGAGCGGTGAACACCTTTGAAGCGACGTGTTTGCCTGGAGCGCTGTAACAATCAAGCGTATTAAATCGCGCTTGAATCGATACTGCGCTCCGGCGGCACCGGGCACTGTCACGCTTACAGGCGGAATTCGTGGCCCAGATACACTTCCTTGACCAGATCGTTGGCCAGGATGGTTTCTGCGTCACCTTCGGCGATCAGTTGACCGTCGTTGACGATGTAGGCCGTTTCGCAGATATCCAGCGTCTCACGCACGTTGTGGTCGGTGATCAGTACACCGATACCCTTGGCCTTGAGGTGGTGGATGATCTGCTTGATGTCGCCGACCGAGATCGGGTCGACACCGGCGAACGGTTCGTCGAGCAGGATGAATTTCGGCGCAGTCGCCAGGGCACGGGCGATTTCCACCCGGCGGCGTTCACCACCCGACAGGCTCATGCCGAGGTTGTCGCGGATGTGGCTGATGTGGAATTCCTGCAGCAGGCTTTCCAGCTCTTTGCGACGTCCGGCCTTGTCGAGTTCCTGACGGGTCTCGAGGATCGCCATGATGTTGTCGGCGACCGACAGTTTGCGGAAGATCGACGCTTCTTGCGGCAGATAGCCGATACCGGCCTTTGCACGACCGTGCATTGGCTGGTGGCTGACGTCCAGGTCATCGATCAGCACGCGGCCCTGATCTGCCTGCACCAGGCCGACGATCATGTAGAAGCATGTGGTCTTGCCGGCGCCGTTGGGGCCGAGCAGGCCGACGATCTGACCGCTGTCGATCGACAGGCTGACGTCACGCACGACCTGGCGGCTTTTATAGGCCTTGGCCAGGTGCTGAGCTTTCAGAGTTGCCATTACTGGGTTTTCTCGTCGGTTTTCTTCTTCGGCTGGATCACCATGTCGATGCGCGGACGCGCCTCGGTGACCTTGCTGCCGGTAGCGCGACCGGCGCTGGCCAGTTTCTTCACGGTGTCATAGACGATTTTCTCGCCCTGAGTCGTGTTGTTGTCCTTGTCGACAACCTTGGCCTTGTCGATCAGCACGACGCGATTTTGCGCAGCGTGGTACTGGATCGTCACGCCCCAGCCCTGCACGGGCTTGGTGTCACCTTGAGTCTGCAATTGCTCGAAGTAGGCAAGGTTGCCCACCGACGTCACCACGTCGATATCGCCGGCCGGGGTACGGGTGATGGTCACCGTGTTGCCCTTAACGATCATCGAACCCTGGGTGATGATCACATCACCTTTATAGGTAGCGATGCCGTTCTTGTCGTCCAGTTGGGCGTCGTCGGCTTGAATGCGGATAGGTTGCTGCTGATCGTTCGGCAGAGCCCAGGCGCTCACGCTTCCCAGTGCTGCGCCCAGACTGAGCAAAATAGGGAGGGTTTTAACGAGCCTCATACTGTCCTCTTACGTTCGATAGCAGGTGTATCCTGCTTTCCTTCAGGTACGCTTTCATTCCAACGCCAGTTGATACACCGCCAGCGCCGTCGATTCTAACGGGTTGCTCGGTCTGCGCATATTGCTGCTGCGGGAACACTGTCATGCGGGTGGAAGTGATCAGCGTGTCGCGGTTCTTTTCATCGGTGCGTTTGACGCGTACCGAGTCAATCAATTCGACTTCGGTACCGCCCGAGTTCACTTCGCCACGCTCACTGGTCACGTGCCACGGAAAATCAGTGCCGCGGTACATGTTCAGGTCGGGTTTGGTGACCAGGGTGATGTCGGTCGCCTTGACGTGCTCGGCCTTGTCGGACGTCATTTCGTATTGCACTTTGCCGTCCGGCAGGTATTGCAGGGTATGCGTGTTGGTCGCGTACCAGTCAATCGGGGTGTCCACGGACGAGACCGGAGGCTTGTCGAGGAAGCGTTCCGGGCTGATGTTCCAGTAGCCGACCGCGGCGAACAACGCAGCGATGCAGCCGAACAGCAGGAAGTTGCGAAATTTTTTGCTAAACATGGTTTGGCTCACAGGTACGCGGCGTTGGCCGCATCGAGGCGGCCCTGGGCGCGCAGGATCAATTCGCAGAATTCGCGTGCAGCACCTTCGCCACCACGGGCGCGAGTAACGCCGTGGGCGTGTTCGCGGACGAAATCGGCAGCGTTGGCGACAGCCATGCCCAGGCCTACGCGGCGGATCACCGGCAGGTCGGGCAGGTCGTCACCGAGGTAGGCGACCTGTTCATAGCTTAGGCCCAGTTGCTCGAGAAGACCGTCGAGAACCACCAATTTGTCTTCACGCCCCTGAAACAGGTGCGGGATGCCGAGATTTTTTGCGCGCCGTTCGACCACCGGAGTCTTGCGACCGCTGATGATGGCGGTCTGCACGCCGGCATTCATCAACATTTTGATGCCTTGGCCGTCGAGGGTATTGAAGGTCTTGAATTCGCTGCCGTCTTCAAGGAAATACAGGCGCCCGTCGGTGAGGACGCCGTCGACGTCGAAAACCGCCAGTTTGATCGCTTTGCCGCGTTGCAGCAGATCGGTGCTCATTTACATGACTCCTGCGCGCAGCAGGTCGGAGAGGTTGAAGGCGCCAATCGGGCGATCTTCCTCGTCGACGACTACCAGTGCGTTGATTCGATGGTCTTCCATGATTTTCAGGGCTTCGGCGGCGAGCATCTCGGGCCGGGCAGTCTTGCCGTGTGCGGTCATCACCTGGTCGATGGTGGCGCTGCGGATGTCGATGCTGCGATCCAGCGTGCGGCGCAAATCGCCGTCGGTGAAGATCCCGGCGAGCTTGCCATCGGCTTCAAGGATGGCGGTCATGCCCAGACCCTTGCGGGTCATTTCCATCAACGCGTCCTTGAGCAGTGTGCCGCGCTGCACCTGCGGCAGTTCCTGGCCGGCGTGCATGACGTTCTCGACTTTCAGCAACAAACGACGGCCCAGCGCGCCACCCGGATGGGAGAAGGCGAAATCTTCAGCGGTAAAACCGCGTGCTTCGAGCAGGGCGACAGCCAGGGCATCGCCCATGACCAATGCCGCAGTGGTCGAAGAGGTCGGCGCCAGGTTGAGCGGGCAGGCTTCGTGCTCGACGTGAACGTTGAGGTTGACTTCGGCAGCCTTGGCCAGCGGCGATTGCGGGTTGCCGGTGACGCTGATCAGCTGGATGCCCAGGCGTTTGATCAGCGGCAGCAGGGTGACGATTTCGTTGGTCGAGCCGGAGTTCGACAGGGCCAGAATCACGTCGTCGCGGGTGATCATGCCCATGTCGCCATGGCTGGCTTCAGCCGGATGCACGAAAAAAGCCGGAGTGCCGGTGCTGGCCAGTGTCGCGGCGATCTTGTTGCCGACGTGCCCGGATTTGCCCATGCCGACTACAACTACACGGCCCTTGCTGGCCAGAATCATCTCGCAAGCGCGTACGAAATCGGCGTCGATATGGGGCAACAAGCCTTGTACGGCTTCCACTTCGAGGCGGATGGTGCGTTGTGCCGATTGAATCAGGTCGCTGGATTGGCTCATGTCAGAAATCGTATAGCCCGATGAAAAGGCGGCGATTATAGCGGTTAAGTTGAAAAGCCTCACGCAAGTTCGTCGTGCTTTGTCATTCCTCGTTACCAAAACCCCGAAAAAGCCACTCCAACCCTGTCAGATTGCCGAACACAGGCCGGCACAGACCTTGGGCGCTTGGCCTTTGCAGTGATATAGTTCGCCGCCAGTTCGGCCTGCCCGGAGGGTATGTGCTTTCCCAGGAAAGCCAGGCGTCCGAGTGAGAGGCTGCATCGCAAGGAGTTTAGATGAGTGCCGATAACGCCTACGCGGTCGAGCTGAAGGGAGTCTCCTTCAAGCGCGGTGCGCGCAGCATTTTCAATAACGTCGATATCCGCATCCCGCGCGGCAAGGTCACCGGCATCATGGGGCCTTCCGGGTGTGGCAAGACCACGCTGCTGCGGTTGATGGGCGCACAATTGCGCCCAACCAGCGGCGAAGTCTGGGTCAACGGCCAGAACCTGCCGAAGTTGTCGCGCAGCGATCTGTTCGATGCGCGCAAGCACATGGGCGTGCTGTTCCAGAGCGGCGCACTGTTCACCGACCTCGATGTTTTCGAGAACGTCGCTTTTCCCCTGCGCGTTCATACCGAGTTGCCGGAAGAAATGATCCGCGACATCGTCCTGCTCAAATTGCAGGCGGTCGGTCTGCGCGGTGCCATCGAGTTGATGCCCGATGAGCTGTCCGGTGGCATGAAACGTCGCGTTGCGCTGGCCCGGGCGATTGCGCTCGACCCGCAGATCCTCATGTACGACGAGCCGTTCGTCGGCCAGGACCCGATCGCCATGGGCGTGCTGGTACGCCTGATCCGTCTGCTCAACGATGCACTGGGGATCACCAGTATCGTGGTTTCCCACGATCTGGCCGAAACCGCGAGCATTGCCGACTACATCTATGTAGTGGGCGATGGCCAGGTGCTGGGGCAGGGCACGCCGGACGAATTGATGAATTCGGACGAGCCGCGTATCCGTCAGTTCATGACCGGCGATCCCGATGGCCCGGTGCCGTACCATTTTCCAGCGACGGATTACCGCGCAGATCTTCTGGGGAAGCGCTGATGCGCAGATTTTCATTAATAGAACGCGTACGCCGGTTCGGCGAGTCGGCGATCGACGCCGTCGCGGTGTTCGGCCGCGCGACACTGTTCCTGTTCCATGCCTTGCTCGGCCGTGGTGGAATCAGCGGCGGCTTCGGTCTGCTGGTCAAGCAGCTGCATTCGGTCGGCGTAATGTCGCTGGTGATCATCGTCGTTTCCGGCATTTTCATCGGCATGGTTCTGGCGCTGCAGGGTTTCAGTATTCTCTCCAGCTACGGTTCGGAGCAGGCAGTGGGTCAGATGGTGGCCTTGACCCTGCTGCGTGAACTCGGCCCGGTAGTGACGGCGCTGTTGTTCGCCGGACGTGCCGGCTCGGCATTGACCGCAGAAATCGGCAACATGAAATCCACCGAACAGCTTTCCAGCCTGGAAATGATCGGTGTCGACCCGCTCAAGTACATTATTGCTCCGCGGCTGTGGGCAGGCTTCATTTCCCTGCCGGTGCTGGCGATGATTTTCAGCGTGGTAGGCATCTGGGGCGGTTCGTGGGTAGCTGTCGACTGGCTGGGCGTGTATGAAGGTTCCTACTGGGCGAACATGCAGAACAGCGTGAACTTCACCAGTGACGTGCTTAACGGCGTCATCAAAAGTATCGTTTTCGCCTTTGTCGTGACCTGGATCGCCGTATTCCAAGGCTATGACTGTGAGCCCACTTCCGAGGGGATCAGTCGTGCCACTACCAAGACCGTGGTATTTGCCTCGCTGGCAGTGCTCGGCCTGGACTTTATTCTGACCGCTTTGATGTTTGGAGATTTCTGATGCAAAACCGCACCCTGGAAATCGGTGTCGGCCTGTTCCTGCTGGCAGGGATCCTGGCTTTGCTGCTGCTTGCTTTGCGGGTCAGTGGCCTGTCTCCGACGTCGACCACCGACTCCTATAAGCTGTATGCGTACTTCGACAATATCGCCGGTTTGACGGTCAGATCCAAAGTGACCATGGCCGGTGTGACCATCGGCAAGGTCACGGCAATCGATCTGGACCGCGACAGCTTCACCGGTCGGGTGACCCTGCAAGTGGATAAAAAGGTCGACAATCTGCCGACTGACTCCACAGCGTCTATCCTGACCGCTGGTCTGCTGGGCGAGAAGTACATCGGTATCAGTGTCGGCGGGGAAGACAAGCCGCTGAAGGATGGCGGAACCATCCATGACACGCAGTCGTCTCTGGTACTGGAAGACCTGATCGGTAAATTCCTGCTCAATACCGTTAGCAAAGACGCCAAATGAGGAGCTTTTGAATGATCTCTACCTTGCGACGTGGCCTGTTGGTGTTGCTCGCGGCATTGCCACTGATGGGTAACGCTGTGGCGGCACAATCGGCGCATGATCTGGTTCAGGACACCACGAACCGGATGCTTGCCAATCTGTCCGCCAATAAAGAGAAGTACAAGCAGGATCCAACTGATTTCTACGCGGCGCTCAACAGCATCGTCGGGCCAGTAGTGGATGCCGAAGGCATTTCCAAGAGCATCATGACGGTCAAGTATTCGCGCAAGGCCACGCCTGCGCAGATGCAGACCTTCCAGGAAAACTTCAAACGCGGCCTGTTCCAGTTCTACGGTAACGCCTTGCTCGAGTACAACAACCAGGGCATTACCGTCGATCCTGCCAAGGATGAGTCGGGCGATCGCACCAGCGTCGGCATGACCGTCAAAGGCTCCAGCGGTGCGATCTATCCTGTGCAGTACACGCTGGAGAAGATCGACGGCGAGTGGAAACTGCGCAATGTGATCATCAACGGCATCAACATCGGCAAGCTGTTCCGTGATCAGTTCGCTGACGCGATGCAGCGCAATGGCAATGACCTGGACAAGACCATCAACAATTGGGCAGGTGAAGTGGCCAAAGCCAAAGAGTCCACCGAAAAGAACCAAGCGCAATGAATGAGGCCGCTGTTCGTATGAGTGATGTCGACGAGCTATTGCTCAGCGGAGTGCTGGATTACCGCACCGGGCCTGACCTGCGCAAGGAAGGTCAGGCACTGATCAAGTCCAGCAAAGCGGCGTCGCTGGTGATCGATTGTTCGGCGGTGAAGAAATCCAGCAGCGTCGGTTTGTCGTTGCTGCTGTGCTTCATGCGCGATGCCCACGCGGCCGGCAAGGCTGTGAGCATCCGCGCGATGCCCGAAGACATGCGCGAAATCGCCCAGGTCAGTGAGCTGACCGAGCTGTTGGCGCACCCCTGAACCCGCATCTGTAAAGAAGCCCCCCGTCAGAGTCCTGCCATGCGGGGTTCGCAGGCGCGGGG
The DNA here is from genome assembly GCF_044748825.1 of Pseudomonas sp. NPDC089741. Lineage (NCBI taxonomy): Bacteria > Pseudomonadati > Pseudomonadota > Gammaproteobacteria > Pseudomonadales > Pseudomonadaceae > Pseudomonas > Pseudomonas sp. NPDC089741. Next base: position 27,843 of record NZ_JBIVGT010000046.1, read on the forward strand.
CTTTTTTGTATGATGTCCGACCCGTGCGCACAGGGCGCCGATTGAGGTTGAGCATGCAGGCCGTAGAAGTGAAGAGCTTCCTTGAAGGAAAGCTGCCCCGAACGTTGGTAGAAGTTGAGGGCGAAGGCTGCAATTTCCAGCTGAACGTGATTAGCGATGAACTGGCGGCGTTGAGCCCGGTGAAGCGTCAGCAGCAGATCTATGCCCATTTGAACCCATGGATCACCGATGGCAGCATCCATGCGGTCACTATGAAATTTTTCAGCAGCGCGGCCTGGGCCGAGCGCACCTGAGCCTAAGGGCGTCGAGATTCTTATGGATAAATTGATTATTACCGGTGGCGCTCGTCTTGATGGCGAGATCCGCATTTCCGGGGCAAAGAACTCTGCCCTGCCGATCCTGGCTGCCACGCTGCTGTGCGATGGCCCGGTGACCGTTGGCAACCTGCCGCACCTGCATGACATCACCACCATGATCGAGCTGTTCGGTCGCATGGGCATTGAGCCGGTGATCGACGAGAAACTCAGCGTCGAAATCGATCCGCGCACCATCAAGACCCTGATCGCGCCGTACGAACTGGTGAAAACCATGCGTGCGTCGATCCTGGTACTGGGCCCGATGGTTGCTCGTTTCGGTGAAGCCGAAGTCGCCCTGCCTGGCGGTTGCGCCATCGGTTCGCGTCCGGTCGACCTGCACATCCGTGGCCTCGAAGCCATGGGCGCGGTCATCGACGTCGAAGGCGGCTACATCAAGGCCAAGGCGCCTGAAGGTGGCCTGCGCGGTGCAAGCTTCTTCTTCGATACCGTCAGCGTGACCGGTACCGAGAACATCATGATGGCTGCTGCTCTGGCCAAGGGCCGCAGCGTCCTGCAGAACGCCGCCCGCGAGCCTGAAGTGGTTGACCTGGCGAACTTCCTCAACGCCATGGGCGCCAAAGTGTCCGGCGCCGGTACCGACACCATCACCATCGATGGCGTCGAGCGTCTGGGTTCGTGCTTCTACAAAGTCATGCCTGACCGTATCGAAACCGGCACCTACCTGGTCGCTGCTGCCGTGACCGGTGGCCGCGTCAAGGTCAAGGACACCGATCCGACCATCCTTGAAGCGGTCCTGGATAAACTCCGTGAAGCCGGCGCAGAAATCACCTGCGGTGAAGACTGGATCGAGCTGAACATGCACGGCAAGCGTCCGAAAGCAGTGAACGTGCGCACCGCGCCGTACCCGGCTTTCCCGACTGACATGCAGGCACAGTTCATCTCGCTCAACGCCATTGCCGAAGGCACCGGTGCGGTGATCGAGACGATCTTCGAAAACCGTTTCATGCACGTGTACGAACTGCACCGCATGGGCGCCAAGATCCAGGTCGAAGGCAACACTGCCATCGTTACCGGTACTGAAGTCCTGAAAGGCGCGCCAGTGATGGCTACCGACCTGCGTGCTTCGGCAAGCCTGGTGATCTCGGCACTGGTTGCCGAAGGCGATACGCTGATCGACCGCATCTACCACATCGACCGTGGTTACGAGTGCATCGAAGAAAAACTGCAGATGCTGGGCGCCAAGATCCGTCGCGTTCCGGGCTGATTGCTGGATTGGGACACAGGGACGTGTCCACTGAGTTTAAGAGTCGAGCCGGTTTCCGGCTCGATGTGTGTCCGGCGCCGATTGCGACCGGACATGAGTACCTTGATAAGGACTGACGTTTCCCATGTTGACCATCGCACTGTCCAAGGGCCGCATCCTTGACGACACCCTGCCGCTTCTCGCCGAAGCGGGCATCGTGCCGACCGAGAATCCGGACAAGAGCCGCAAGCTGATCATCCCCACGACGCAGGACGACGTTCGTCTGCTGATCGTGCGCGCCACCGATGTGCCGACCTATGTCGAGCATGGCGCGGCCGATTTGGGCGTTGCCGGTAAAGACGTGTTGATGGAATACACCGGTCAGGGCCTCTACGAGCCACTGGACCTGCAGATTGCCCAGTGCAAACTGATGACCGCCGGCAAGATCGGCGCGCCAGAGCCCAAGGGCCGTCTGCGTGTGGCGACCAAATTCGTCAACGTCGCCAAGCGTTACTACGCCGAGCAGGGCCGTCAGGTCGACATCATCAAGCTCTATGGCTCAATGGAGCTGGCACCGCTGATCGGTCTCGCCGACAAGATCATCGACGTGGTCGACACCGGCAACACTCTGCGCGCCAACGGCCTGGAGCCTCAGGAACTGATCGCCACGATCAGCTCGCGCCTGGTGGTCAACAAGGCTTCGATGAAAATGCAACACGCTCGAATCCAGGCGTTGATCGATACCCTGCGCAACGCAGTGGAATCGCGACACCGCGGCTGATTTACCTGCGCGACCCCAGGTCGCGCCGTCTATCCGCCTCATAGCCAGAATTCTCAGGTGCCTAAGCGGATCGAATGATAGTTTCGGGCGCCTGAGTTTTTGCCATTCCTATGAGGCTCTCGCTATGACCGCAACGACTGCAATTCGCCGACTCAACGCTGCTGACCCGGATTTCGCGCATCATCTGGATCATCTGCTGAGCTGGGAAAGTGTGTCTGACGACTCGGTCAATCAGCGGGTGCTGGACATCATCAAGGCTGTGCGCGAACGCGGTGACGCAGCGCTGGTCGAGTTCACCGAGAAGTTCGACGGCCTCGAAGTCGCTTCGATGGCTGACCTGATCCTGCCGCGCGAGCGCCTGGAACTGGCGCTGACGCGGATTACCGTGGCACAGCGCGAAGCCCTGGAAAAAGCTGCGGCCCGCGTGCGCAGCTACCACGAGAAACAGAAACAGGATTCGTGGAGCTACACCGAAGCCGACGGCACTGTGCTCGGCCAGAAGGTCACGCCGCTGGATCGCGCCGGTCTGTACGTGCCGGGCGGCAAGGCGTCGTACCCGTCGTCGGTGTTGATGAACGCGATTCCGGCCAAGGTCGCCGGCGTAACCGAAGTGGTCATGGTCGTGCCGACCCCGCGCGGTGAAATCAACGAACTGGTGTTGGCGGCTGCGTGCATCGCCGGCGTTGACCGGGTGTTCACCATCGGTGGCGCGCAAGCCGTCGCAGCGCTGGCTTATGGCACCGAAAGCGTGCCGAAAGTCGATAAGGTGGTGGGTCCGGGCAACATTTATGTCGCCACGGCCAAGCGTCACGTCTTCGGTCAGGTCGGCATCGACATGATCGCCGGCCCTTCGGAAATTCTCGTGGTGTGCGACGGCCAGACCGATCCGGACTGGATCGCCATGGACCTGTTCTCGCAAGCCGAGCACGACGAAGACGCGCAGGCGATTCTGGTCAGCCCGGACGCCGAGTTCCTCGACAAGGTCGCGGCGAGCATCGACAAACTGCTGCCGACCATGGACCGCGCGACCATCATCGAAACCTCGATCAATGGTCGTGGTGCGCTGATTCACGTGAAGGACATGGCGCAAGCCATCGACGTCGCCAACCGCATCGCCCCGGAACACTTGGAGCTGTCGGTCGCTGACCCGCAAGCCTGGCTGCCGCAGATCCGCCACGCCGGCGCAATCTTCATGGGCCGTCACACCTCCGAAGCGCTGGGCGACTACTGCGCAGGGCCGAACCACGTGCTGCCGACTTCCGGCACCGCGCGGTTCTCGTCGCCGCTGGGCGTGTACGACTTCCAGAAGCGTTCGTCGATCATCTTCTGCTCCGAGGCCGGTGCTTCCGAGTTGGGTAAAACGGCATCGGTACTGGCACGTGGCGAATCGCTGAGTGCGCACGCACGCAGCGCCGAATACCGCATCAAAGACGCAGACTTTCTAAAAGGGCAGGGGAACTGAGCGATGAGTAAATTCTGGAGCCCGTTCGTCAAGGATCTGGTGCCGTACGTGCCGGGCGAACAGCCGAAGCTGACCAAACTGGTCAAGCTCAACACCAATGAAAACCCCTACGGCCCATCGCCAAAAGCCCTGGCGGCGATGCAGGTTGAGTTGAATGACAACCTGCGTCTGTACCCGGATCCGAACAGCGATCTGCTGAAAACAGCGGTCGCCCAGTATTACGGCGTGCAGAGCAATCAGGTGTTCCTCGGCAACGGTTCGGACGAAGTGCTCGCGCATATTTTCCACGGTTTGCTGCAGCATGATCAGCCGCTGCTGTTCCCGGACATCAGCTACAGCTTCTATCCGGTTTATTGCGGTTTGTATGGCATCAAGTTCGACGCAGTGCCGCTGGACGCGCAGTTCCAGATCGACCCGGCCGACTACGCCAAGCCGAATGGCGGGATCATCTTCCCTAACCCGAACGCACCGACCGGTTGCCTGCTGGCGCTGGATGCAGTCGAGCAAATCCTCAAGGCCAACCCGGATTCAGTTGTGGTTGTTGATGAGGCGTACATCGACTTTGGCGGCGATACGGCGATCAGTCTGGTCGATCGTTATCCGAACCTGCTGGTGACGCAGACGCTGTCCAAGTCGCGTTCGTTGGCGGGTTTGCGCGTTGGTCTGGCGGTGGGGCATCCGGATCTTATCGAAGCGCTGGAGCGGATCAAGAACAGCTTTAACTCGTATCCGCTGGATCGTCTGGCGATTGTCGGTGCTGCTGCTGCGTTCGAAGATCGCGAGTATTTCGCCAAGACCTGCCGATTGGTGATCGAGAGCCGTGAGTGGGTGATCGCGCAGTTGCAGGCCAAGGGTTTTGAAGTGCTGCCGTCGGCGGCGAATTTCATTTTTGCGCGGCACCCGCAGCATGATGCGGCGGGACTTGCGGCCAAGTTGCGCGAGCAAGGCGTGATTGTGCGGCACTTCAAGCAACAGCGGATTGCGCAGTTCCTGCGGATTTCGATTGGCACGCCGGAGCAGAATCAGGCGTTGATCGACGGCCTGGGTGAGCTTTAAAGGCAAGAGCCCCTCACCCTAACCCTCTCCCAAAGGGAGAGGGGACTGATTGGGGGATGCTGTTGAATTGCACTGACCTGATGCTGCTTTACCGAATCCATAATCGACTCGGTCTTTCAGGTCGATGTACCTCACAAGACAACTCGGTCGGCTCCCACTCCCAAAGGGAGAGGGGACTGATTGGGGGATGCTGTTGAATTGCACCGACCTGATTCTGCTTTACCGAATCCATAATCGACTCGGTCTTTCAGGTCGATGTACCTCACAAGACAACTCGGTCGGCTCCCACTTCCAAAGGGAGAGGGGACTGATTGGGGGATGCTGTTGAATTGCACCGACCTGATTCTGCTTTACCGAATCCATAATCGACCCGGTCTTTCAGGTCGATGTACCTCACAAGACAACTCGGTCGGCTCCCTCTCCCTCCGGGAGAGGGCTGGGCGGGCGGCGTTTCCGATGAGGGTATGCTCTTATTCGTGATGCGGCTCGCCAAGGAATGTCAGCGAGCTGAACAGCCCACGACTATTCACATCAACACTGTCCTTCACCGAAACCTCAACCTGCGCCGCAATCACATTCAACCCTTCATTCCTGACCAACACCTGCGCCCGGCCATCCTTGTCAGTTTCGGTGCTCAGCGTGTTCGGCGCGCTGCGATAGTCGCCGATCAACTTCACCCCCGCCGCCGGTTTGCCGTCGAGCAACACCCGCACCGGCAATGACTTGCCCGGCCCCACGGTCAACGGATCAACCTCCGGCAGAATCAGCAATTTGAGTTGATCGAGCTTGGGCAACTTCGCTCCCGGCTGGTAAATCGCCAGGCTGTATTTGAACGTCTCGGTCGCCTCGACAGCGCCCGGCACTTTGCTGCGGCCCTGGTTGATCCACTTCTTGTCAGCGGTTTGCGACCACTTGCCATTGTTCAGTGCCACGGCCATCACTGCGGGCGACTTCAGCGGCTTCAAACGGGCGTGATCCGCCAGACGCTCGAGGCTGACCGGAATCATCTTGCCGCCCACATCGTAGGCCCAGGCACCGCTGATTTTCTGTGCCTTGAAGGCGTTGTCTTCGGCGCCATGGCCGTAGATCACTTCGATATTGCCACGGCGTTGTTCGGTCCAAAGGCCATGGGCCGAGACCTGGCCGGCGAACAGCGCGGCGATGAGCACAAGGGTTTTGCCGTATTGCATGGGGGACTTCCTTTTACAGGTTGAGAGTCAGGCTGACGGTGAAATTGCGCGGCTCGCCTGGGTTGACCCAGTAGTTGCTGTAGGAGCGCTCGTAGTATTTTTCGTCGAAGACGTTGTTCAGATTCAGGCCGACGGTGACGTTGTCGCTGGCCTTGTAGTGAGCCAGCAGGTCGACGGTTTGATACGCCGGCAATTCAAAATCGCTACCGGATTCACCGGAGCGGTCGCCGACATACGTGAACGCCGCGCCGACATCCGAGCCACGCAAACGCCCATCCTGAAACTCATACACCCCGAGCAGACTGCCGCTGCGTTTGGCCACGCCGAGGATGCGGCTGCCGGTGGGAATCACCGTGTCACCCTGGGTGACTTCGGCGTCGATGTAGGCAAAGGCGCCGATGACGCGTACCGCATCGGTGACTTGCCCGGTGACCTGCCAATCGAAACCGCGACTGCGCGCCTTGCCCATCGCACGGCTGGTGTCGGTGGCCGGATCGAGGGCGAGGACGTTTTCCTTGTCGATGTGGAAGAAGGCGAGGGTGCTGCTCAGGCGGTCGTCGAACAGTTCGCTCTTGATCCCGATTTCGTAGCCGACACCTTCTTCCGGGTCGAAGGATTTGCCGGACGCGTCGAGGCCATTGTTCGGTTTGAACGAGGTCGAGGCATTGGCAAACAGCCCGGTTTCTGGCGTCAGTTGATAGAGCAGGCCGGCACGTTGGGTGAGGGCGTCATGACGCTGGTTGCTCGTTGCGTTGCGACTGTGGTCGTCGATGTGTTGATCAAAATGCTCGAAGCGCGCACCGATCATCCCGCGCAGTTTGTCGGTGAAGATGATTTGGTCCTGCAGATTCAGCGCATGGCTTTCGACGTGTTCGAACGTGTCAGTGCCCGAGCGTGCGCCGTTGGGTTTCGCCTGACCGTAGATCTGTTTGTAGATGTCGATGGCGTAAGGGCCGCCGGCGATGCTGGTGACACGCTCGTTTTTGCGGAAGTTTTCGTATTCGCTGCCGATCAGCAGTTCGTGTTGCCACGGGCCGAGGTCGAACAGACCGCGCAGCTCGAGCTGGGTGATGCTGTCGTGCCAACGGGTATCGCGTTCGCGATAGCGACGGTTGTCGGTGCGGTCATCAGCGCTCAGTGGGCGGTTTTCCGAGGCGTAACCCCAGAGTTTGCCTTCCTTGTAATGACTGGCCAGGCGCAGCTTCCAGCTGTCGTTGAGGTGATGTTCCAACATGGCCTGAAGCAGATTGTTGTGGTTGTCGATGTTGCCGTCGTTGGGTTCGCCAAGGAAAGTCGAGCGCGAAACGCCGCTCCACTTGTTGTTTGGCGCGACGATGCCGCGATCGAACGTGGAGCTGTGACGGACGATCTCGCTTTCCACCAGCAGCGAGGTATCCGGATTCAACTGCCAGCTGATCGAAGGTGCGACGAACACGCGGTGACTGTCGACGTGATCGCGAAAGCTGTGGTTGTCCTCGATTGCCAGGTTAACCCGCGAGAGTACATTGCCCTGATCATCCAGCGGCGTGTTGACGTCCAGCGCGCTGCGATAGCGATCCCAACTGCCGGCGCTGGTTTGCAGGGTGGTGAAGGCTTCGGCTTGCGGCTTCTTGGTGACGATATTCACCGTGCCGCCAGGATCGCCTCGACCATACAGACTGGCGGCCGGGCCTTTGAGCACTTCGATGCGCTCGATATTGGCCGCATCCGGTGTGCTCGGGTAGCCGCGATTAGCGCTGAAACCGTCCTTATAGAACTCCGAAGTGGTGAAGCCGCGCACGCTGTATTCGTAAAGCGTCAGGCCGCCGAAGTTGTTTTGCTTCGACACGCCGCCAGCGAAATCCAGTGCGCGCTCGACGCTGCTGCTGCCCAGATCCTTGAACACGCTGGCCGGCACCACGCTGATCGCCTGCGGAATATCGCGGATCGCGGTGTCGGTTTTGGTCGCGCTGGACGAACGCGTGGCGCGATAGCCCTTGACCGGGCCGGTCGGCGATTCGTAGTCGGAAATGACGCTGATGGCGTCGAGTTCGAGGGGTTCGGGTTCTTCGGCGAAAGCTGGATCGACCAGCAGGCCAAGGCTCAGGCCGAGCAGCGAGGCCTTTGTTCGAGATGACATGTTATGTTGTTCCAATTCTTAGAATTGAAACAATATAACATGCCTGTTGAGAATGTCTTTTATTCGCGCGCTTGGCGCGAAAAAAGTCTTACTCTTCTTTTTCCTGCACCGGCGCCGGTGGCGGGCGCAAGCCGATTTCAGCGCTCAGCTTCAACTCTTTGCCGTTGCGCATCACCTGAATCGTCACCTTGTCGGTCGGTTTGATCCGCGCGACCTGGTTCATCGAACGGCGACCATCACCGGCCGGCTCGCCATCAATGCTCAGAATCACGTCACCCAATTGCAGGCCCGCCTTCTGCGCAGGGCCATCGCGGAAGATCCCCGCAACCACAATCCCCGGACGCCCGGACAAACCGAACGACTCGGCCAGTTCCTGTGTCAGCGGTTGTACTTCAATGCCCAGCCAGCCACGAATCACCTGGCCGTGCTCGATGATCGACTTCATGACTTCCATCGCCAGTTTCACCGGGATGGCAAAACCGATGCCCTGCGAGCCGCCGGACTTGGAGAAGATCGCCGTGTTGATGCCGGTCAGGTTGCCGTTGGCATCGACCAGCGCGCCGCCGGAGTTGCCCGGGTTGATCGCCGCGTCGGTCTGGATGAAGTCTTCGTAGTTGTTCAAGCCCAACTGGTTACGCCCCGTGGCGCTGATGATGCCCATGGTTACGGTCTGGCCAACACCGAACGGGTTGCCGATGGCCAGCGCAACGTCGCCGATACGAATGTTGTCGGAGCGGCCGACGGTGATCGCCGGCAGGCTTTTCAGGTCAATCTTCAAGACCGCAAGATCGGTTTCCGGGTCGCTGCCGATGACGCGGGCGAGGGTTTCGCGACCGTCTTTCAGGGCGACCACAATCTGATCGGCACCGCTGGTCACGTGGTTGTTGGTGAGGATGTAGCCTTCCGGGCTCATGATCACGCCGGAACCAAGGCTCGACTCCATGCGTTTCTGCTTCGGCGAGTTGTCACCGAAGAAGCGCCGGAATTGTGGATCTTCGAACAACGGATGCGCCGGTTTGTTGATGACTTTGGTGGTGTACAGGTTGACCACCGATGGCGCCGCGATGGTCACCGCGTCGGCATAGGACACCGGGCCCTGCTGCACGCTGGTGGTTTGCGGCGCCTGTTGCAGGTTGACGTCGAGGCTCGGCAGCCCGACCCACTGCGGGTAACGCTGAATAATCAACAGAGCGATAAGCACGCCGGCCAACAGCGGCCAGCCCATAAAACGTAGCGCCTTGAACATTAAGCACGTCCTGGAAGAGTTGCAGGCGGGGTCAGACCGCCCATAATGTCGCGCATTATACGAGGCCGCGCGCGCCTCTGAACGGGATATTTAGGAGTCTTTCATGGCCGTTGCCCTCAGCACCCTCGTCGAAGAAGCCGACCGTTACCTTGGCAGTGCGAAAATTGCCGATTATTGCCCCAACGGCTTGCAGGTCGAAGGCCGTCCGCAGGTGATGCGCATTGTCAGCGGCGTCACCGCCAGTCAGGCCTTGCTGGATGCCGCCGTCGAGGCCGAGGCCGATCTGGTGCTGGTGCATCATGGTTATTTCTGGAAGGGCGAAAACCCGTGCATCACCGGCATGAAGCAGCGTCGACTGAAGACGCTGCTCAAGCACGACATCAGTCTGTTGGCCTATCACCTGCCGCTGGACCTGCACCCGGACGTTGGCAATAACGTGCAGCTGGCTCGCCAACTGGACATCACGGTGGAAGGGCCGCTGGATCCGGACAATCTTAAGATCGTTGGTCTGGTCGGTTCGCTGAAAGACCCGATGACCGCGCGCGATTTTGCCCGCAAGGTGCAGGAAGTCATGGGCCGCGAGCCACTTTTGATCGAGGGCAACCCGATGATCCGCCGGGTCGGCTGGTGCACCGGTGGCGGTCAGGGCTATATCGATCAGGCCGTCGCGGCGGGCGTCGATCTGTATCTCAGTGGTGAAGCGTCCGAGCAGACCTTCCACAGCGCCCGCGAAAACGACATCAGCTTCATCGCCGCCGGCCACCACGCCACCGAACGCTACGGCGTGCAGGCGCTAGGCGACTACCTGGCGAAACGCTTCGCCCTCGAACACATCTTCATCGACTGCCCAAACCCGATCTGACGAACACCGCTCCCCTGTGTAGGAGCTGCCGAAGGCTGCGATCTTTTGATCTTGTTTTTTAAAAGACCAGATCAAAAGATCGCAGCCTTCGGCAGCTCCTACAGGGGGCATCGCCCAAACGAGTGGGCATATTCATATACCCTTTCGATCTAGTTGGCGTCCTGATTAGAAGAGGCCGCTGTGCTAGGATTTCCCGCTCGAACACGGCCCGCTGGCCGTTCATAAGAAAGTTTTCGTGAGTAGCCATGGTCGACAAACTGACGCATCTGAAACAG
>NZ_JBIVGT010000046.1:38403-39455 GCF_044748825.1 Pseudomonas sp. NPDC089741
CGCGGGCCGAGCCGAAGTACCCCTACCTGCGGAGCCTCCGGCGACAACAGGCCGCATCGGCCCCAGCTGGAGGCGGAAAGCATCCACATCATCCGCGAGGTGGCCGCCGAGTTCGATAACCCGGTGATGCTGTACTCCATCGGTAAAGACTCCGCCGTGATGCTGCACCTGGCACGCAAGGCGTTCTTCCCGGGCAAACTGCCGTTTCCGGTGATGCACGTCGACACTCGCTGGAAATTCCAGGAGATGTACAAGTTCCGCGACAAGATGGTCGAAGAACTGGGCCTGGACCTGATCACCCACATCAACCCCGATGGCGTGGCGCAGAACATCAACCCGTTCACCCACGGCAGCGCTAAACACACCGACATCATGAAGACCGAAGGCCTGAAACAGGCGCTCGACAAGCATGGTTTCGACGCAGCCTTCGGCGGCGCCCGTCGCGATGAAGAGAAATCCCGCGCCAAAGAGCGCGTGTACTCGTTCCGCGACAGCAAGCACCGCTGGGACCCGAAAAACCAGCGCCCAGAGTTGTGGAACGTCTACAACGGCAAGGTCAACAAGGGCGAATCCATCCGCGTATTCCCTCTGTCGAACTGGACCGAACTGGACATCTGGCAGTACATCTACCTCGAAGGCATCCCGATTGTGCCGCTGTACTTCGCCGCCGAACGTGAAGTGATCGAGAAGAACGGCACGCTGATCATGATCGACGACGAGCGCATCCTCGAACACCTGTCCGACGAAGACAAAGCGCGCATCGTCAAAAAGAAAGTGCGTTTCCGCACCCTTGGCTGCTACCCGTTGACGGGCGCGGTGGAGTCCGAAGCCGAGACGCTGACGGACATCATCCAGGAAATGCTCCTGACGCGAACTTCCGAGCGCCAGGGCCGGGTCATCGACCACGATGGCGCAGGCTCGATGGAAGACAAAAAACGTCAGGGTTATTTCTAAGGGGTTGTCATGTCGCACGTATCTGATTTGATCAGCGAGGACATCCTCGCCTACCTGGGCCAGCACGAACGTAAAGAGCTGCTGCGCTGGTTGTCCTG
>NZ_JBIVGT010000047.1:0-38071 GCF_044748825.1 Pseudomonas sp. NPDC089741
GATCCCATCCCGAACTCAGCAGTGAAACGATGCATCGCCGATGGTAGTGTGGGGTTTCCCCATGTGAGAGTAGGTCATCGTCAAGATTAAATTCCAAAACCCCAATTGCGAAAGCAGTTGGGGTTTTGTTTTGCCTGCGAAAAAGTTTTTGAACACTTGCGGACCATCCCAACCGTCGCAAGAGCGGCCATTGGGGAAAAACCTTCTGAAGTGACCGGGCAGTTTTTGGTATGGTGCAGCTCGTTTTTTAATGGACTGATGTCATGCCCACGGATCGGCACTCATTTATGTCAAAGAGTTGCTGTAGAAATGCCTGAACCAATCCCGATCAAGGATCACGAAAAAGAGACGCGCCTGGTCAACAAGCGGTTGATCGCCTGCGCCTTGTTCGTCTTCGCCGTCAGCTGTGCGCTGGTGGTGCGCCTGTACATCCTGCAAGTGGTGGAATTCGACTACCACTCGACCATCTCCGAAAATAACCGTGTTCATGTCCTGCCTATTGCGCCGACACGTGGGCTGATCTACGACCGCAATGGCGTGTTGCTGGCCGATAACCGTCCCAGTTACAACCTGATCTTCACCCGTGAACGAGCGACTGACGTCAATCAGGAGCTGGACGAGGTGATCAATCTGCTGCATTTACCCGCAGAAGATCGCACAGTCTTCGATAAAGCGATGAAGCAGTCTCGCCATCCGTTCACGCCAGTCACGCTGTTCTACGAGCTGACGGAAGAGCAGATCGCCGTCCTCGCGGTCAACGAGTTCCGCTTGCCCGGCCTCGATGTCGAACCCCAATTCGTTCGCCACTATCCGCTGGGCGCACATTTCGCTCACTCGATCGGCTACGTCGGCCGGATCAACGAAAAAGAATCCAAGAGCCTCGATTCGGTTGAATACCGCGGCACGCAATCCATCGGCAAAACCGGTATCGAACGTTTCTACGAGGCGCAGTTGCACGGCCACGTCGGATATGAAGAGGTCGAGACCAACGCCCAAGGTCGTGTACTGCGTGTGCTCAAACACACCGATCCGGTACCCGGCAAGAACATCGTCCTGAGCCTCGACGTCAAACTGCAGGAAGCGGCGGAGGCGGCACTCGGTGATCGTCGCGGTTCGGTGGTCGCGCTCGATCCGTCTACCGGCGAAGTGCTGGCGATGGTCAGCAACCCGAGTTTCGACCCGAACCTGTTCGTCACCGGCATCAGCTCCAAGGAGTATTCGGCGCTACGCGACTCGATTGACCGGCCGCTGTTCAACCGCGTCTTGCGTGGCCTCTACGCACCGGGTTCGACAATCAAGCCGGAGGTTGCGATTGCTGGTCTCGATGCCGGTGTTGTAACGCCGCAGACTCGCGTCTTCGACCCGGGTTACTACCAACTGCCGGACTTCGATCACAAGTACCGCAACTGGAACCACAGTGGCGACGGCTGGGTAGATATGGACGCAGCGATCATGCGATCCAACGACACATACTTCTATGACCTCGCGCACAAGCTCGGCATCGATCGCCTGCACGACTACATGGCGATGTTCGGCCTCGGTGAGAAAGTCTCGCTGGACATGTTCGAAGAGTCACCCGGCCTGATGCCATCTCAGGCGTGGAAACGTGCCACGCGTCGACAGGCCTGGTTCCCGGGCGAAACCGTGATTCTCGGTATTGGCCAAGGCTACATGCAGGTCACGCCGCTGCAACTGGCCCAGGCCACCGCACTGATCGCCAACAAAGGTGTGTGGAACCGTCCGCACCTGGCTAAGACGGTCGACGGCATAGCTCCGGTTGATGAGAATCCGATGCCGAATATCCTCCTCAAGGATCCGCGCGATTGGGAGCAGGTCAACCATGGCATGCAGATGGTGATGCATGACGCGCGTGGTATTGCCCGCGCGGCAGCGGTGGGTGCGCAATATCGCATCGCCGGCAAGAGCGGCACGGCGCAGGTGGTGGCGATCAAGCAGGGCGAGCGTTACAACCGCGAGAAAACCCTGGAACGGCACCGCGACAACGCCTTGTTCGTCGGTTTCGCTCCGGCGGAGCATCCAAAGATCGCGATTTCGGTAATGATCGAAAACGGTGAGGCCGGTGGCCGTGTTGCCGGTCCGGTGGTGCGGCAGATCATGGACGCCTGGTTACTCGATCAGGACGGCCATCTCAAGCCGCAATACGCGGCGCCGACCAAAGCGCCGGGTGACCCGCACGTTTAATCGTCAACAGCTTTCCAGCACCGGCTCATGCAAGCTCGGCCGGTGCTGTGAAATGCCTATTTGCAACGATAACCCTCGGGCATCGTGACGGTGTAGGTGCGCTGCACACGGTCCTCGAAGTTCAGGTTCTGCAAGCCTTGCTCCACCAGAAAGGCTTCGACCCTGGCTGCCTGGCAGTCTTCGTTATAGGACGACGCGCGAAGCAGGTAGACCGGGCGCTTGCTGACTTCATCCCGGGCGGTGGCAATGAACGTACTGAGCGTGGTGTAACCGGTGCGCTCCGAGCTACCTATCGGGCCATAGGTCGTGTTGGGTGTACTCGTGCAGTTCAGCCGGTCGTCTTTTTTCTTGCTGTTCTTGCACACGGTAGAGGTGCTGGTCGGCACCTGCCCATAATCGGTAGCGGTATAGCGGTAGGTCACTTGTCGACTACCAATGTCGAGGCTGATGGTCATTTTTATCGGCGCGTGGTTCTTCGGCAGACTGACATCGGTATAGACCTGCTGGTAGCCCATGTCTTTCAGTGCACTCACCATGTCGCGGAGATAGTAGCGAGCGTTAAGTGCGTTTTCGTCGCTGCCACCCGCAGACGTCACGAGTACCGTCGCCTTTCGGTCAAAATGATAATCCGGATCAGGTGTGGCATTCAGCGCTACGTCCATTTGCGTGGCGCAGCCGCTGATCAACGCGGTCAGTAAAAACAGCGCGGAGAATAAAAACCGGGTCATGAAAAAGCCGCCTTGCAACTAAGGATTGAATAAGAGTTAAACGCTGGGGACTGGCGACAATTAACTCGCGCTGCTGCGCAAGGTTCAGTCTTTCTGGTATTCCAGCAGATCGCCAGGCTGGCAATCGAGTGCTGCACAGAGTTTGTCCAGCGTGGCCATCTTCACGCCCTTGACCTTGCCATTCTTCAGTAACGACAGGTTGGCCTCGGTGATGCCCAGCAGGCTGGCTAACTCTTTCGAGCGAATTTTTTGCGTGGCCATGACAACGTCAAGGCGGACGATAATGGTCATTGTATTGTTCTATATGTATTGGCTTTGCTCATCGCTGAGTACTTTTGCATCGCGCATGATAATTGAAAATAAACAGAGCAATACGCCTTTGACAATCTCGTATGCAGAAGAGGAAGACAGGCCGATCGAGAATTGAAAAATACGATCCCCGGGCGGCAGATCGATAGACAGGGTCAAACCCTGCAAAGTCTCCACCAGTGGGTAGGCCGCCGGAGAAATGATGCACAGAATCCCTACTCGCCAAAGAACCTTGATGTTGCGCTCGGTCCAGGTTTCGCCGCGGGACAAGCGCAGGAAAAACAACCCGGTCAGGCAAAGTACGTAAGTCGAAAGTAGAACGGGCAGGAAATCCAACACCACCAGCAATGCAGTGACCAGTGGCGACAGCCATGTGTCGGGTGCAAGCAGCGCACCTTCGACAAACGGGTCAAGCAGTTGCGGTGAGTTTTCCGCAAAGGCGTAGAGCAGCGCCGCGAGCATTTCATCGGTTTTGAAGAACCAGATCGAAGCGGTACTGCCGACCTCGGTGACCGCTAGGACCCAGACCAGAAGCGCCGCCAACAATCCCACCCAATGCATGCGTTGCAGTGCCAATCCGTTGATACGAGTACTCATGAAAATTCCTTGCGGTGTCATTGGGAGTGACGGATTCTCGATGTTTAATTATCGAATGGCAATAATAAATTGTTCTTGTTTTGTGAAGGTCCCCGGCGGCATCGAGGTGCTGGGGCCATAGAATGATTCTTCAATTCAATCGATTTTCGGGGATTTGCAATGTCGACAGGCTCTCGGATTCGTAGCAAGTCGAGAGCAGGGAGGGACGCGAGCCACTGGGGGGGCGCCGGTATCGGTGACGGGTTCAGGAAATGATGGGAGCGGGGGACACACACCACAGGCATGCTTCAGTCCCCCCGCTCTGATAAGGCTTATTTGATCTCGGTGACGAAGTTTTCCCGCGATCGACGAACCTTCTTCAAGTTCACCAGCCAGTCACCTTCAGCGGCTCGATGGCCCAATGGCAGAATCACCACGCTACGCAAGTTGCGAGCCGCGAGGCCGAGGATTTCGTCGATGGCAGCCGGGTCGAAGCCTTCCATAGGTGTCGCATCGACTTCTTCAAATGCTGCGGCAATCAGCGCCGAGCCAAGACCAATATAAGCCTGTCGCGCCGCCGCCTGATAGTTGGCTTCCTTGCCACGTGCAGCGACGATGCCCAAGAGCATTTGACGGTAGTTTTCCCATCCTTCGTTAACGCTGCCGCGCACTTGGTTAGTCAGGTCGAACATCATGTTGACCCGCTCCGCCGTGATGTCGTCCCACGCGGCGAACACCAGCAAATGCGAGCAGTCGGTGACCTGCTCCTGATTCCAGCTGACAGCTTTGATCTTTTCGCGAACCTCGGCATTGGTCACTACGAGCAATTCAAAGGGCTGCAACCCACTGGATGTTGGCGTTAACCGGACCGCTTCCAGAATGCGTTCGATTTTCTCATCGGGCACAGTCCTGGCAGAATCGAACTTCTTCGTTGCGTAGCGCCATTTCAGCAGTTCTGTCAGTTTGCTCATCATTAAATTCCGTAAAGGTGAAAGATGTTCAGGTGGGTCAATAACGACTGGCTGTCGTGCTGAACCTGGGCTTATGCTAATGATTAAAGCCAACTTTAAGGTCAAGCACTTTTTATGAAGATCGGAGAGGTTTCCAAGCGCACAGGTGTTGCCGCGTCGGCGATACGCTATTACGAGGAGCAAGGTTTGGTTGAGCCTTCTACCCGTGACGCCAATGGATATCGGCACTATGGCGAGGCGGCTGTTGCGCGATTGATCCTGGTGCGCGATGCCCAGCGACTGGGTTTTTCTCTCGACACCATTCGCGGTCTGTTCCTGCAGGATGGCAGTTGTTCGAAATCGCTGACCATTGCGCAAATCGATATCCGCCTGGATGAGATTCGGCAGATCGAGGCCAACCTGGCGCTGCAAAGTCAGGGGCTGCTGAGGCTGCGGCATACACTTGAAGAAAGTCTGCGCACCGGCGTTCCTCCCGTTTGCGCGAGCGGGCACCGGGCCGAATCGTATCGGCATGAACAGAGCCTCGCCCCGCGAAGCGCATTGCCTGAGCAGCCGGCCAGTAGGTGATAGCGCCCTACGGTGCTTGCCATCGCCCTGACGTTAACGTAAAGATTGCCGCCAGGGCGCTGAAATACTGAAAGCGCCAAGCGGACCGCTGCGGAGCGCTTGATGACCCTTATAAAAACAACTGATCCCAAGTCACCCCACGAAGCTCGGCTCGCCCGGGAAAAGTTGCACCAGGAAGGGCAAGTGCCCGACGGTGTGCTGCGTGCGGAAATCGACGCTTCTTGGCGACGCAGTCTCAGCCACGGCGTGCTCTTCAACGGCAAACACGAGCTGATGCTGGAATCGAGCGCAAGCCTCGATGTGCTGCTGGCGAGTAATCGCCTGCTGATCGACGCCGCGATGCCCGCCATCGATTACCTTGCCGAACGTCAGGGCAAGGAAGGCTTGATCATCCTCGCCAACTCCGACGCAACCATTCTCGCCGTCGAGGGCCGCGCTGACCGGCTCAAGGGCAGTGGCCTGCAGGACATCACCCTTGGCGCCTGCTGGAGCGAGGCCGCCCGAGGCACCAATGCCCTCGGCACCGCACTGGTCGAAGCCCGACCGACGCTGATCGATTGCGGCGAACATTACCTCGATCGCCTGACTGATTTTTCCTGCACCTCGGTGCCAATCCATTGCCCGCAAGGCGAGATTCTCGGTGTCCTCGATCTGACCCGCGAAGGCCCGCTCGGTCGGGTGCATGACAGCACCGCGCTATTGAGCATGGCGGTCAGTCAGATCGAAAGCCGGGTGTTCAATAACAGTTTCCCTGATCAGATCGTCCTGGCGTTTCACAGTCGCCGGCAGTATCTGGAATCGCCGTGGCAGGGCTTGCTCGCAGTCAGTCTCGGCGGACAGATCCTCGCGGTCAGCGCGCAAGCCTGTCAGTTGCTGCGGGCCGAACGTTCGGCCTTGGTCGGACGCCGCTGCGAAGAGTTTCTCGGTGTCGATGGCGTGCAACTGCTCAGTCGTTTGCAGCAGGGCGGCGTCGGCAGTCTGCAAACCGCCAAGGGCGAGTTTTTCTACAAAACCCTGCGTGCGCCGGCGCGCTCGGTCAACGTTGGCGGCGCGCCACGCAGTGTGGCGAAAACCCTTAAAGCGCCAGCGGATCTCGATGCACTGGCCGGCAGCAATGCCCGCTATGCCCGCGCCTTGCGCATGGCAAGGCAAGGTCTGGCCAATGAGCTGCCGGTGTTGCTGCTCGGCGAAACCGGCACCGGCAAGGAAGTCATCGCCCGCGCCTTGCACATGGCCGGCAGCCGTTGCGACAAACCCTTTGTCGCGGTGAACTGCGCGGCCATTCCCGAAGGTCTGATCGAATCGGAACTGTTCGGCTACCGCGAAGGCGCGTTCACCGGATCACGGCGTGGCGGCATGATCGGCCGCTTGCAACAGGCCCATGGCGGCACACTATTTCTCGATGAAATCGGCGACATGCCACTGGCGTTGCAAGCGCGCCTATTGCGGGTGTTGCAGGATCGCAAAGTCGCGCCGCTCGGTGCCGGTGAAGAGCAGGACATCGACGTCGCACTGATCTGCGCCACCCATCGCGACCTGAAAATCCTGGTCGCCGACAAGCAGTTTCGCGAAGACCTGTTCTATCGCGTCAACGGCATCAGCGTGATGCTGCCGGCGCTGCGCGAGCGTGATGATTTCGCCGCGCTGGTGGCGAGACTTTTAAGCAAGCTCGAAGCGCCGAACGTAGTGCTGCATGACGACCTCGACCGCTTGCTCGCCGGCTATCACTGGCCGGGTAATATCCGCCAATTGGAAATGGTCCTGCGCACCGCGCTGGCCATGCGCGAACCGGGCGACAGCGTTCTGACCCTCGAGCACTTGCCTGACAGCATGCTCGACGATCTGAGCGCCAGTGAAAAACCGCCGGCTGGCAGTATTCGCGAGAATGAATTGGAGATGATCCGCCAGTCCCTTGATAGCCATCAGGGCAACGTCTCGGCTGCTGCCGACGCCTTGGGTATCAGCCGCGCGACCCTGTATCGCAAACTCAAACAGTTGCGCTCGTGATGTTGCGTTTTATTGTTCGGCTGATCGACAGCCGTGACCCTGCCGCGCTGCAAGCGGCGTTGCGCTGGCTGTATGGCTTCGTCCGCCCGCAACGTCTGGCGATTGCCGGTTTGCTCGGACTGTCGGTGTGCGCCTCGTCGCTGGTGCTGGTGCAGCCATGGCTGGTCAAGCTGCTGATCGACGATGGTCTGCTGGCGCGTAATTTTCCGATGCTGGTGCTGATCGCGGTGCTGATGATCATCGCCGGATTGCTCGGTACCGCGTTATCAGGGATCAACCGTTATCTGCACACGCGCTTGTCCGGGCGGATTCTGTTCGCCCTGCGCGATGACCTCTATCGGCATTTGCAAACCTTGTCGCCGAGCTTCTATGGGCAGCGGCGGATTGGCGATCTGATGTCGCGGCTCGATGGCGATGTCGCGGAGATTCAGCGCTTTGCCGTGGACTCGCTGTTCTCCGCCGTCTCCAGTGTGATTGGTCTGGTGGTCGCAATCGCGATGCTCTTGACCTTGTCTTGGAAGCTGTCGTTGCTGGCGCTGGTGCTGATCCCTCTAGATGTGTTGTGGCTGCGCTGGATGCGGCGCAAGGTCGAGCGTGATGTGCGGCAGTTGCGCGAGCGTTCGGCAGACATGTCGTCGTTCATGGTCGAGACGCTGCCGGTGATGAAATTCATCCAGGCCGCCGGGCAGCAACAGCGAGAAGCGCGGCGCCTGGAGAACCTCGGCCAGGGTTACATGAATCAGTTGCTGCGGCTGCAAATCACCGAGTTTTTCACCCAGGCAGTGCCCGGCACGTTGACCTCGTTGTCCCGCGCTTGCGCGTTTTTGATCGGCGGTTATTGGGTGGTGCAGGGCACTTGGCAGCTCGGCGCATTGATCGCGTTTTCCACCTATCTGGGCATGGCGGTTGGCCCGGTGCAGAGCCTGTTGGGATTGTATGTGGCGATTCAACGGATGACTGTCAGCCTCGGTCGGGTGATGGAATTGCGCGGCGAAGAACCTACCGTGCGCTCGCCGCTTGCGCCGCAACCTTTGCCGGCCTCGGGCGAGCTGCGTTTTGACAATGTGCACTTCAGTCATCCTGGCCGGCCGAGCACCTTGAGCGGCATTGAAGCGACGATTCCCTACGGTTTGAAAGTCGCCCTGAGCGGTGGCTCCGGCGTTGGCAAATCGACCTTGATCGACCTGTTGCAACGTCATCACGATCCGCAATCGGGGCGGGTGCTGCTTGGCGAAGTCGATCTGCGCGAACTCGATCTGTTCGAGCTGCGTCGACGCATTGCGGTGGTCAGTCAGGACATCGTGCTGTTTCGTGGCAGCCTCGCCGACAACCTTGCCTACGCGGTGCCGGACGCCAGTCGCGAATCGATTGCCGAAGTCGCGCGGCTGGCGCAGCTCGACAGCCTGATCGGCTCACTACCCGAAGGGCTCGACAGTCCGTTGGGCGAGCGCGGCCAGCAGTTGTCCGGCGGGCAGAAACAACGCATCGCGATTGCCCGGGCGCTGTTGCAGGATCCCTTGATTCTGGTGCTCGACGAAGCCACGTCGGCTGTCGACGAAGCCACCGAGCGCGAAGTGATCGAAGCCATCGACCGCTTGTTTGCCGGGCGTACGCGCATCCTCATCAGCCACCGGCCGTCGACCCTGGCCGATGCCGATCTGCGCTTCGAATTGCTCGACGGCGTGCTGACCTCGAAAACGGTGCTGCATGAAGCCTGAGTTGCGGATCGGCGTGGTCGACAGCGGGCACTCGGCGGCGCAACGGGTGCAGGTGATTGCCGGGCAGCGGTTCTCGTTGCTGGAGGACGGCCTGGCGCAGAGTGATTTGCGCGAGGATCCGCTGGGGCATGGCAGCGCGGTGATCGAAGCGATCAGTCGTCGTGCGCCGGCCGCGCAGATTTGCGTGGCGCAGGTGTTTGATCAGCGTGGCGTGACCAGTGCTTTGCAGATTGCCACGGCGATTGATTGGCTGGTGAAGCAGGACGTTCGCTTGATCAATTTGAGTCTGGGATTACGCCAGGATCGCAGCCTGTTGCGCGAGGCTTGTGCGGCGGCAGTGGCACGTGGCGTTCTGCTTTGCGCGTCAAGTCCGGCGCAGGGCGCGGCGGTGTTTCCGGCGAGTTATCCGCAGGTGCTGCGGGTGACAGGGGATGCGCGTTGCACCGAGGAGCAATGGTCTTGGCTCGACAGTGCACAGGCGGATTTTGCCGCGTGCGTGCACGGGACGTATCCGGGGCAATCCGGCGCGAGTCTCGGCTGCGCGGCGTTGAGCGGGCATATCGCCGGGTTTCTGCTGGAACATCCGCAGGCGAGCAACCTTGAAATTATCGGGTGGTTAAAACACAACGCGCGTTATCGCGGGCCTGAACGGCGGCTTGGGCCATGACTGCCATTGTTATTCTCGGTGCCGGCCCGGCAGGTGCCGCAGTGGCGTTGGGGCTGCGGCGGTTGAGCTACGACGTGACACTGGTCAGCGAATGGCGGCGCTTTTCAGCCCTCGAAGGCGTCTCGCAGCGGGTACTGGAAGCCTTGCGTGGTGCGGGCCTGCACCAGGCGCTGGCGGAGGCGATATTGCCTTCACAACGGCAGGTGAACTGGAACGGACAGCAGCATGCGCAGAACATCGAATTTCTCCTCGATCGGCCGACCTTCGATCGCGGTTTGCGTGAGGCCTTGCACGCCGCCGGAGTGGTGCTGATCGAAAAACGCGTGCTCAACGTACAGGCTTCAGTAAGCCCCCATCGAATCGAACTGGATGGCGGTGCGACGTTGCACGCCGATTTTCTGGTGGAAGCACGCGGGCGCCAGGCACCGACGCTCGGCAAAGGCTTGCGCGGGCCAGAGACCGTCAGTTTGCTCAACCGCTGGCAAGGCGCGCCGGGCACGACCGCCAGCGCGGTGGAAAGCCTTGCGAACGGTTGGGCGTGGATGGCACGCCGGGCCGATGGGCAATGCTACTGGCAATGGACGGTGGACGTGGCCAGCGCTGATCTGCCGGCCAAGGCCCAGTTGCTCGATTACTGTCGTCAACGGCGACACGCCTCGGCTTTCGCTCGGAGTTTTTTTGCCGATGCAACCGAAACCGGACTGCAACTGCACGCGCGCAGCAGTACGGCGATTCTTTCAAGCCAGGTGTGTGGCGGTAACTGGATTCGGGTCGGCGATGCCGCAATGGCGGTGGATCCGCTGTCAGGCAACGGGATTTTTCAGTCGCTGTCCTCGGCGTTGCAGGCGCCGATGGTGATCAACACTTTGCTGCGCAAACCCGAGCGAGCGGCATTGGCGCAACGCTTTCATCAGCAACGGGTGGAGCAATTGTTTTTGCGCTTTGCGCGGATCGGCCGGGACTTTTATGCCGACGAGCAACGTTGGGCTGAACAGCCATTCTGGCGGGTGCGGCGGCAGTGGCCGGATGCTCAGGTCGCGCATGCTGAGGCGGATTTTGCAGCGTTGCGGATCGAGCGTATGCCAGTGCTGCGTGACGGTTTTGTCGATGAGGCTGAGGTGGTGATTAGCGCGGATCAGCCGTTGGGGATCTGGCATGTGCAGGGTGTCGAGGTGGCGCCGCTGGTGCGGCGGTTGCACACGGAATCGGCGGAGCAGGTGTTGGCGGGGTTGAGTGAAGAACAGTGCAGGGTGTTCCGGGGGTGGTTGCTGGCTCAGGGGTTCAGCCCTTGACTGGGCTGACGCCTTCGCGAGCAAGCCCGCTCCCACTTTGGAATCCGATCAACTGTGGGAGCGGGCTTGTTCGCGAAGGCGGCCTGAAGGTTGCCGCTATTACAACTTGATCAACACCGACTTCAGCTCGGTGTAATGCTCAATCGCCGCATACCCCATCTCCCGCCCGACCCCGGACATTTTGTACCCGCCAAACGGCAGTGCCGGATCCAGCGCGCTGTGGCAGTTGACCCACACCGAGCCTGACTTGATCCGCGGAATCATCCGGTGCACCGCCGCAAGATCATTCGACCAGATACTCGCGCCCAAACCATAAGGGCTGTCATTGGCCATGCGCAGCGCATCGGCCTCGTCATCAAAAGGAATCGCCACCAGCACCGGGCCGAAAATCTCTTCCTGCACCAGCGAATGCTTTTGATCGACGTCGACAATCACCGTCGGTTTGACGAAGAATCCCGGCCCGAACTGTTCGCCACCACAAGCGATGGTTGCGCCGCTCTCACGACCCATCTCGATGTAGTTGTAGACACGCTCTTGCTGGCGCGCGGAAATCAGCGGACCCATTTCCACGCTTGGGTCGAGGCCGTTGCCCATCTTCATCGCGTTGGCGATATCGCTGATATCGGCGACGACATTGTCGAAATGTTTGCGCTGCACATACAGCCGCGAACCTGCGCAGCAGACCTGGCCTTGGTTGAAGAAAATCGCACTGGCCGCGCCGGCTGCGGCGGATTTCAGATCAGCGTCGGCCATCACGATGGTCGGCGATTTGCCGCCCAGTTCAAGGGTCACGCGGGTCATCGAATCCATGGCGATCTTGCCGATCTGCTTGCCGACAGCGGTGGAGCCAGTGAAGGTCAGTTTGTCGACCAACGGGTTATGCGTCAGCGCCGAACCGGCAGTGATCCCGGTGCCAGTGACCACGTTGAACACGCCTTCCGGGTAACCGGCTTCGAGTACCAGCTCCGCCAGTTTCAGCGCAGTCAGAGGGGTTTCATCCGCAGGTTTGAGCACCACGGTGCAACCGGTGGCCAGCGCCGGGCCGAGTTTCCAGCACGCCAGCAACAAGGGAAAGTTCCAGGCGACGATGGCGCCGACCACACCGACGGCTTCGCGGCGAATGAAACTGTGGAACTGATCATTCGGCATCAGCGGCAGCGACACCTCGACGCTGGATCCTTCGATTTTTGTCGCCCAACCGGCCATGTAACGCAGGAAGTCGATGGCCAATTGCACGTCCATCACCTGCGCCACTGCTGCGCTCTTGCCGTTGTTCAGACATTCCAGTTGCGCGAGCATTTCAGCATCGCGCTGCATCAGCTCGGCGAGTTTCCACAACAGATTCTGCCGCTCGCGCGGGCGGGTGCGGCTCCAGGCGGAATCGTCGAAGGCCTGACGTGCGGCGAGCACCGCGCGGTCGACATCGTCCGGCGTGGCGCGTGGCACCACGCACAGCACTTCACCAGTGGCCGGATTGTGTAATGGCATGGTCTGACCGTCGGCGGCCTCGACCCAATCGCCGCCAATCAACATGCGTGGCTTGCGCTGGATGAAGGCAGAAGTGGCAGGGAGCAAATACGGGAGGGACATGGCACAGCCTCTTGTTGTTCGTTGTCGTTCAGAGGGCTTTCGCAATGGCTGTGCCAAATGCTTCAGGAAGGCTTGCGAGCCTGTTGTGCTAGGCGTGAGAGGTGGACGTTGAGGCGTGCGGTACGGTGAATTTGTCGCAAAAAGCGACAGTCGTTGAGATGCAAGATACGGATCGGAGTAGTGCTGGCGGACTCCGGACAAAACGGTGACCGAACTGCTGTAGGAAGAGTCGCTAAGCTGCCGGTTTACGTTGGCTGGTGGATTGAAGAGGTTCGAGCTAAGTTCTTTATCCAGCGGCGTATCGAAAGTGGATAGGCAGTATTCGGCACCGAGGGCGGAATTATCGCAGCCGTTTTTCAGTTTTCCTGCCATGGAATCGGCAGGCTCAGTTCTTCACAAGGATGTCGATGAACAACAAAAGCATTCGATGGATAACCAGTTTAATGATGGGCATCGGTACTGGGTTTATGGTGACAGGGGGAGCTTCGCTGGTGATTGGCGACGGAAGCGATGCCCAGTGATGGCTGTCAGTAGCTTTTTCGTACTTGTTGCCTCTTATGCTGTTGCTTTGTTCGAGGAGAAATCATGAGTTTTTATATCATCATGGGTCTATGGTCACTCAGCATGATTTTGCTGATAGCGTTTGCGTTTTGGTGGGGTAATCGGCTCGAAATTGCTTCGCGAAAATCCAAGGAGTTAGCGGCCAGAGATTACGCTCAACGTACGTGCCCAATGTGTTGCCAGTCTTGCGGGCGATACCCTATTCAGCCGGACAATTCCGTTCGCTGACCCATTCTCTTCATCCCGCGACAACTATGCTTGTCTCACACTGCAACAGTTGTCGCGAAATTGGACGCCAGTCGACCTCCCCGTCACTCCTGCAACGCAGTGATCTTCACGTAAATGCTTGATTGAAAAGCTTATCCGCAAGCTGGCACGCTCCGTGTATTGCTCATCACAGACGTTTCTCTTGCCTCCGTCGGCGTGACACCGCCGACGGCAGAAACCATAAAAACGATAAGCGACAACAATAAGAAAGCACCGTGCGAGGTTCGACGTTGATGAAGAGAAGACTCCGATCAGGCATGAGCGCCAGCCTGCTGGCCGTTGCCGCTTGCGTGGCGTTGCATTCGCCGCATAGCCTGGCTGCCCGCGATGCCCAGACCATCCTGAAAGAAACCTGTCAGGGCTGTCACACCCCCGAGGCTGATAATGCCTTGAGCCGCATCAGCCACCAGCGCAAGACCCCGGAAGGCTGGCTGATGAGCATCGCCCGCATGCAGACCATGCACGGTTTGCAGATCAGCGATGACGACCGTCGCACCCTGGTCAAATACCTGGCTGACACCCAAGGTCTGGCGCCGAGCGAAACCGATGGCGTGCGTTATGCGCTGGAACGCCGGTTGAACACGGTCGAGCAGTTCGATGAGAAAACCAGTCAGATGTGCGGCCGCTGCCACTCCGGCGCGCGGGTTGCGCTGCAACGGCGTCCGGCGCAGGAGTGGGAGCGTTTGGTCAACTTCCACCTCGGCCAATGGCCGTCGCTGGAGTATCAGGCGCTGGCGCGTGATCGCGACTGGTTCGATATCGCTCGTAAAGAGATGGTGCCGTTGTTGGCCAAGCGTTATCCGCTGGACAATCCGGCGTGGCAGCAATGGCTGAAAACTGCGCCGAAAGCCGCAGCGCTGGTTGGCGACTGGAGTTTCAGCGGCCACCTGCCGGGCAAAGGTGAACTGGCCGGCGTGATGAGCGTGACCGCCGATGGCAACGACACCTTCAAGGTCAGCGTCAAAGGTCAATACGCCGATGGCAGCGCCTTCAATGGCGACGGCAGCGCAATCCTCTACAGCGGCTACGAATGGCGCGGCAACGTCAGCGTCGATGGCGTGACCATGCGCCAGGTATTCGCCGCGCAGGGTAATGCCATGCAAGGGCGCATGTTCGACGCCGAGCATGATGAACGCGGTCTCGATTTCGTCGCCGCCAAACAAGGCTCGCAGCGTTTGCTCGCCGTGCAGCCCGGTTACGTGAAGTCCGGCAGCGAAACCGAAGTGACCCTGATTGGCACAGGTCTGAGCGGTAAACCGAACTTCGGCAAAGGCGTGGAAGTCGTCGAAGTGCTTGAGCAAAACGCCAAGCGGATCAAGGTCAAAGTCAAAGCCGCCGCCAATGCCCAGCCGGGTCTGCGCGCCGTCAGCGTCGGTGAGTTGAAAGGCCCGAGCCTGTCGGTTTACAACAGCATCGCCTCGGTCAAAGTCGTGCCGGAATTCTCCGTGGCGCGGATCGGCGAGGGCGGTGGTTCGACGCCGAAAGTCCAGGGCCGTTTCGACGCCGAAGCCTGGGGCAAGGGCGCCGATGGCAAGCCGTATCGCATTGGCGTGTTCCCGGCGCAGTGGAAGGTCGAAGCCTTCGACGATCGCGCCAAAGCGGACGAAGACGTCAAGTTCGCCGGCACCATGCAGGCCGACGCGGGTGTGTTCACCCCGGGCGATGCCGGGCCGAATCCGGCGCGCAAAATGTCCACCAACAATGCCGGCAATCTCAAGGTGATTGCCGCCGTCGACGATGCAGGGAAATCCCTCACCGGCGAAGGCCACCTGATCGTCACCGTGCAACGCTGGAACAATCCACCCATTCCTTGAGTTGCCTTGAACGGACACGCTTCAGACACTTTTCGGAATGACCGCAAGCCTCGCCAAGCGGGGCCTGCACAGGAGGTTTGCAATGGGCGCTATCTTGAATCTGGTCGAACGCAATCTGCACGAAGTGCACGTCGACGCCGACCGCATGCTGTTTCACATTCCCAGCAGTTCGCTGTTTGCCAGCGATGAGCTGACCGGCACCATCATCGACACCTTGCGCGGCCCCGGCTGCTCTTCGGAAGACTTGATTGAGCGCCTAGCCGCCCGCTTCAACGGCGAGGAAATCAACGAGACCCTGCGCGAGCTGATCTCGCTGGAACTGGTCAGCGACGGCTCGCCACTGACCCCCGACATCGCGGTCAAACGCGTCGAGCGCACGGCCATCAATACCGTGGTGCTCAACGTCAATACCGGCTGCAACCTGAGCTGTACCTATTGCTACAAGGAAGACCTCGACAAGCCATCGGCCGGGAAGAAGATGGACGTCGAAACCGCCATCGCTTCAGTGGAAATGCTTTTGCGTGAATCGCCGGATGAAGAGCGTTTCACCGTGGTGTTTTTCGGTGGCGAACCGCTGAGCAATCGCAAGCTGATCGAGTACATGGTCGACTACTGCGAGAAGCGTTTCAGCGAGGCTGGCAAGTTTGTCGAATTCGTCATGACCACCAACGCCACGCTGCTGACCGAAGACACCGTCGACTACCTCAACGCCCACCGCTTTGGTTTGTCAGTGAGTATCGACGGGCCAAAAACTGTGCACGACCGCAACCGCATTACCGTGGGCGGGCAGGGCACTTACGACGTGGTGCGGCGCAAGGCCGAAATGCTCCTGTCGCGCTACAACAGTCGTCCGGTCGGTGCGCGCGTGACGCTGACCACCGGCGTCACCGATGTCGAAACCATCTGGGATCACCTGTTCAATGAACTGGGTTTCGCCGAGGTCGGTTTCGCCCCGGTGACCTCGGGCGATATCAGCAGCTTCAACCTCAGCAGCGACGAACTGATCGAAGTGTTCGCCAGCATGAAACGCCTCGGTCGGCGTTATCTGCAAGCGGCGCTGGAGCACCGCAACATCGGTTTCTCCAATCTGCACCAACTGATCACTGACATCCACGAAGGCCACAAAAAGGCCCTGCCGTGCGGCGCCGGGCTGAAGATGCTGGCGGTCGATCACAAGGGCGAACTGAACCTGTGCCACCGCTTCACCGGTTCAACGCTGCCGACTTTCGGCAACGTGCACAGCGGCGTGAAGCAGGTCGAATTGAACGACTTTCTGTCGCAGCGTCTGGATCGCACCAACACCGGTTGTGAGGATTGCCAGATACGCAATCTGTGCTCCGGCGGCTGCTACCACGAGAGCTACGCGCGCTACGGCGACCCGACTCACCCGACCTATCACTACTGCGAACTGATGCGTGACTGGGTCGACTTCGGCATCGAGGTCTACACCCGGATCATGGCCAATAACCCTGCGTTTATCAGCAGCTACATCACTCCGCGCAAGGCTCACTGATATGAAACATCTCAAGGCAATCAATAACAAAGCGTTGAAGCTCGATCAGGCCGCGGCGGAAAACCGCATCGAAGAAGTGGTGGCGATGAGTTCGGTGGCGGGCTGTGCATCGACTACCGATCCGGGCTGGGAGATCGATGCGTTTGGCGGCGTGTCGTCGCTGTGCCAGCCGATGGAAGCTGACCTGTACGGCTGCTCCGACCCGTGCTGGTGGCCGGCGCAGGTGCCGGACATGATGAGCACCTATCCGGACTGGAACAAGGATGCCCAGGCGTCCAATGACAACTGGCGCAACCTCGGCACGGTCTTCCCGAAAGACAAGTGATCGCCCCGGACAAGAAGAAGGATTCCAGTATGCGTAGCATAAAAGCCTGCGGCCTGGCCGCGTTCGCCGCGCTGAGCGTCTGCTCGTTCAGTGTTCTGGCCGATGAAAACACCGTGCTGCAAGACGGTCACGAGTACATGGTGACCACCAATTATCCGAATAACCTGCACGTCCTCGATCTGGCCACTGACAGCCTGTACAAGACCTGCAAGATGCCTGATGCGTTTGGCCCCGGCACTGTGCAGCTGTCGCCGGATCGCAAAACCGCCTATGTGCTGAACAATCATTACGCCGATGTCTACGGTGTCGAACTCGACACCTGCAAACAGGTGTTCCACGCCAGCATCACCCAGCAACCGGGGGAGAAGGCGCGCTCGATGTTTGCGTTTACTGTCAGCCACGACGGCAAAGAGCTGTACACCATCGCCAACCCGACGCAGATGCTCAACGACCGTTATGAGGTGAAACAGCCGCGTCTGGATGTCTACGCGACGGATGCCGGGATGAACGCCAGGCCTGTGCGCAGTTTCCCCGCGCCACGGCAACTGACGATCATGCAAAGTGGCGATGACGGCACGCTCTATGTGGCGGGCGCCGATGTATACAAGGTCGATGTGCAGGGCGGCAAGTTCGACGTGCTGATCCCCAGCCGCCATTGGAAACGCGCGAACTACAGCGCGCCCGACGTTCTGTATGTGTGGAATCAGCAGACCTTCCGCCATGATTTTTCGCTGCTCTATACCACTGCGAAATTCAAGGACAAGAAGCAGGATCCAGCGACCGCCGAATATCTGTACGGGCTGTTCAGCATTGACCTGAAAACCGGCAAGACCGAAACCACCGACTTCGGCCCGTTGACCGAAATCTACTTCAGCGGCATGCGCTCACCGAAGGATCCGAACCTGATGTTTGGCGTGCTCAACCGGCTGGCCAAGTACGACATCAAGCAGAAAAAGCTTATTCAGGCGGCGACGCTGGAGCATTCCTACTACTGCATTTCGTTCAACAAGGAGGGCAGCAAGATCTATCTGGCCGGGACGTTTAATGACGTGGCGATTTTTGATGCCGAGACGATGAAGCAGATCGGGAGCATCAAGTTGCCTGGGGGAGATATGGCGATCACGACTGCGCAGATATTTGTCCGGTAATTTGTGGCGTCCGGACTGACGCCATCGCTGGCAAGCCAGCTCCCACAGGGTCTCGGGGGGTTCACACAATCGGTGAATCACTGAAATCCTGTGGGAGCTGGCTTGCCAGCGATGAGGCCCTTGAAATCACTAAAAGATTCAGGCCCCCGGCACCGGGCAACTCATGTCACCTTCCTCACACTTCAAATACTCCTTCAGCGCCTCAACCCGCACCTTTGTCACCCCGGTCAGGCAATTGCTGTAAATCAACGGATACACACTCCCGCCCGCGACCCCGGATGCCGAAAACTTGCACTCCGCATCACGAAACCCGACCCACGCCCGCTGCGCGCTGACCAAAAGCTTCTTCGCATCAGGGTTGTCCTTCAAGCGTCCGGTAATCTGCTGATACACCGCATTCAGTTCTTTATCCGCCGCTTTGAAATCCTGCCCGGCACACTGATTCATCGTCGCCTGATCGCTGGCGTTGGCGCAGTCGACGGCGGCGTGGGCGTGGGGAGTGAACAGAAAGGGGGTCAGGGCCAGGAGCAAACGTGGGGACATGGTCAGGTCTCGCAGTGAATGTCGGAAATAGCAGCCATTGTAGCGAGCAGGTTCAACTGCCGCTGTAGCCGCGCAGGCGCATGCAGTCATTGGTCAGGTCAATCTGTTTCTCGGCTACCACGATGCCATCCCCGACTCCGGCGCCGACGGCCGCTGACATGCTTTTGTCCGACGGCGTGCTGTTGTAGCTGGCGGTTGCCGACTTGGCCTGATACTGGCACTCGGCTTTGTCGTGATCGATCGTCGCCTGGCTCGCACCGGGCTTGTTCCAGTGATCGACGGAGGTGACGCAAGCGGACAGCGTCAGCAGTGCTGCCCACAGACCGAGGTTCGATAGCCGCATGTCTTTCTCCCACCGCCCATTGGATTGACCCTTGAGTCTAGACGTAACTTCTTCTGTTGCGGATGACCAAATAGCTCCTTGATACAACTTCACATTGGACATGTGGTCATACAGGCCTAGTGTTCAGAACAGGAGGTGACGTATGAAACCAGTACCCAATAGTTTCGAACGCAAAATCACGCTCAAGGCGCCGCGTTCTCATGTCTGGCGTGCATTGGTCGATGCCGAGGCGTTTGGCCAGTGGTTTGGTGTGGCGCTGGAGGGCAGGCGGTTCATTGCCGGTGAATGGACGCAAGGGCAGGTCACGTATCCGGGTTATGAACATGTGTTGTGGAATGTGCTGATCGAGCGGGTCGAGCCGCAGCAGTTGTTCTCGTTCCGTTGGCATCCTTATGCGGTCAATCCGAAGATCGACTATTCCCAGGAACCGACGACGCTGGTCAGGTTCGAGCTGCAGGATTACGAGGACGGTACGCTGCTCAAGGTTTCCGAGTCGGGTTTCGCGCATATCCCCGATGTGCGTCAGAAAGAGGCGTATTTCATGGACAGTCGCGGCTGGGAAGAACAGTTGAGCCGGCTCGAACAGTTTCTCGCCGAAAGCGCCAAGGCTCGCGAGCGTGACGGTGGCTGAGCGCTTTGAACCGTGGCTGAAACGCTGGTCATTGATAGCGGACGGCGCGCCGATCATCACCCCGGGCAGCCGTTTGCTGCCGGTGCGCATGGGTGACACCCCGGCCATGCTGAAGCTGGCGGAAGATGCCGAGGAAAAGTACGGCAACCTGCTGATGACGTGGTGGGACGGCGAGGGTGCTGCGCGGGTGTTGGCGCACCACGGCGATGGGCTCCTGATGGAGCGAGCCATGGGTCAACGTTCGCTGATGCACATGGCGCTCAATGGCGAAGATGATGAGGCCAGCCGCATTTTGTGCACGGCGCTGAAGCGGCTGCACACCCCGCGTGCAACGCCACCACCGCCATTGGTGGAATTGGCGCCATGGTTTGCCTCGCTACGAAGCGCTGCCGCCCAACATGCCGGACTCTATGCACTTTGCCTGCAAACCGCCGAAGCCTTGCTCGCTACCCCGCAGGACGTGGTGGTGCTGCACGGCGACATGCATCACGACAATGTTCTGGATTTCGGCGTGCGCGGCTGGCTGGCGATTGATCCCAAACGGGTGAGGGGAGAGCGTGGTTACGACTACGCCAATCTGATTTGTAACCCGGATTTGCCAACGGCGACGGATCCCAAGCGTTTGCGTCGCCAGCTTGAAGTGATCAGCGACGCTGCCGGCCTGGATCGTCAACGATTGCTGCAATGGGTGCTGGCGTTCGCCGGTTTGTCGGCTGCATGGTTTCTGGAGGATGACGCTCTGGAACAAGCCTCAGGGCAGCTGAAAGTCGCGCAGATCGCGGCTTCCATGCTTGATGGCTGAAACGTCTAAGGGTTTTCGGAAGGGCAGGTATAGCGAATGTCTTACACGCGTTGGTAGCTTTTACGACTTTTGTCGATTGGATCCACTGCGTAATCTACACCCATCAACTGAGACACAGGGAGTGTTTCAGGATCAAGGATGATCGACCATTTGCAAGGATCGCTGCCGACAGGGAGTCGATAATGGTCTTGGGAAAAACCCGCTTCGGCGGGTTTTTTTTCGCCCCCGGAAAAGCACAATGCCCCTGTAGGAGCTGCCGCAGGCTGCGATCTTTTGATCCAGATCCGGGTTTAAAAAAACAAGATCAAAAGATCGCAGCCTGCGGCAGCTCCTACAGGGGGCGTGCGTTACGAGGCGATCAGCTGGCGCAGGACGTAATGCAGGATCCCGCCCGACTTGAAGTACTCCACCTCGTTCAACGTATCGATCCGGCACAGCACCTCGATTTTCTCCTGGCGGCCATCCTCACGAGTGATCACCAGCGGCAAGTTCATCCGCGGCGTCAGTTCGACGCCGGTCAGACCCTGGATCTCAAAAGTCTCCTTGCCCGTCAGGTTGAGGCTCTTGCGGTTCTGATCGAGCTTGAACTGCAATGGCAGCACGCCCATGCCCACCAGGTTGGAACGGTGGATCCGCTCGAAGCTTTCCGCGATCACCGCTTTCACCCCCAGCAGGTTAGTGCCCTTGGCCGCCCAGTCGCGACTGGAGCCGGTTCCGTATTCTTGGCCGGCAATCACCACCAGCGGCGTATCCGAGGCCTGATATTTCATCGCCGCGTCGTAGATCGCCAGTTTTTCGCCGGTCGGAATATAGATCGTGTTGCCGCCTTCTTCGCCCCCGAGCATTTCATTGCGGATACGGATGTTGGCGAAGGTGCCGCGCATCATCACTTCGTGGTTGCCACGGCGAGAGCCGTAGGAGTTGAAGTCTCGCGGCTCAACACCTTTTTCACGCAGATAACGCCCGGCCGGGCTGTCGGCCTTGATGTTGCCGGCGGGGGAGATGTGGTCGGTGGTCACCGAATCGCCGAGCAAGGCCAGCACCCGCGCGCCTTTGACGTCTTTGATTTCCGGCAGCGGTCCGGAAATATCGTCGAAGAACGGCGGATGCTGGATGTAGGTCGAATCGTCCTGCCACACGTAAGTCGCCGCTTGCGGCACCTCGATGGCCTGCCATTGTTCATCACCGGCAAACACTTCGGCGTATTCCTTGTGGAACATCGCCGTGTTGACCTGACTCACCGCGTCGGCGATCTCTTTGCTCGAAGGCCAGATATCCCGTAAATACACCGGATTGCCTTGCTGATCCTCGCCCAGCGGTTCGCTGCTGATATCGCTGCGCACGCTGCCGGCCAGGGCATAGGCGACCACCAGCGGCGGCGAGGCCAGCCAATTGGTTTTCACCAGTGGATGCACGCGACCTTCAAAGTTGCGATTGCCGGACAGGACCGAAGCGACGGTGAGATCAGCTTTCTGAATGGCTTTCTCGATGGGCTCGGGCAACGGACCGGAGTTGCCGATGCAGGTGGTGCAGCCGTAACCGACCAGCGAAAACCCGAGCTGGTCGAGGTACTGCGTCAGCCCCGCAGCCTTGTAATAGTCTGTGACCACTTTCGAGCCCGGGGCCAGCGAGCTCTTCACCCACGGCTTGCGGGTCAGGCCTTTCTCAACGGCTTTTTTCGCCAGCAAGCCGGCCGCCATCATCACGCTCGGGTTGGAGGTGTTGGTGCAGGAAGTGATCGCAGCAATGACCACGGCGCCGTTTTTCAGGCGATAAGTGTGGCCTTCGTATTCGTAATCGGTTTCGCCGACCAGATCGGCATTGCCCACCGCGACGCCACCACCGCCCTCACTTTCCAGGCGTCCTTCTTCTTTGCTGGTGGGTTTGAATTGCAGATCGATGAAGTCGCTGAAGGCCTGCGGCACATTCGGCAGCGATACGCGATCCTGTGGGCGTTTTGGCCCGGCGAGGCTCGCTTCGACGCTGCCCATGTCCAGCGCCAGACTGTCGGTAAACACCGGCTCCTGACCGGGCAAGCGCCACAGGCCTTGCGCCTTGGTGTAGGCCTCGACCAGTTTCACCGTTTCCGGTGGACGACCGGACAGACGCAGGTATTCCAGCGTCACGTCATCGACCGGGAAGAAACCGCACGTCGCGCCGTATTCCGGAGCCATGTTGGCGATGGTCGCGCGGTCGGCCAGAGGCAGGTCGGCGAGACCGTCACCGTAGAATTCGACGAATTTGCCCACCACGCCTTTTTTGCGCAGCATCTGCGTGACCGTCAGCACCAGGTCGGTGGCGGTGATGCCCTCCTTGAGCTTGCCAGTGAGTTTAAAACCGATCACTTCTGGAATCAGCATCGACACCGGTTGCCCGAGCATCGCTGCTTCCGCCTCGATCCCGCCGACACCCCAGCCGAGTACGCCGAGGCCGTTGATCATGGTGGTGTGGGAGTCGGTGCCGACCAGAGTGTCAGGGAAGGCATAGATGCGGCCGTCTTCCTCTTTGGTCCACACGGTGCGGCCGAGGTATTCAAGGTTGACCTGGTGGCAGATGCCGGTGCCCGGCGGCACTACGCTGAAGTTGTCGAAGGCGCTTTGGCCCCAGCGTAAAAATGCATAACGCTCGCCGTTGCGCTGCAT
Source organism: Pseudomonas sp. NPDC089741 (assembly GCF_044748825.1). Lineage (NCBI taxonomy): Bacteria > Pseudomonadati > Pseudomonadota > Gammaproteobacteria > Pseudomonadales > Pseudomonadaceae > Pseudomonas > Pseudomonas sp. NPDC089741. The sequence goes on from NZ_JBIVGT010000047.1 coordinate 23,217, forward strand.
TTCGATGTCGACGTTCTGCTCGAACGCACTGGCGGTGGCGAACTTGTCGACCATTACCGAGTGGTCGATCACCAGATCCACCGGCGACAACGGATTGATTCGCTGCGGATCGCCGCCGGCCTTGGCCATTGCTGCGCGCATGGCAGCAAGGTCGACCACCGCGGGGACGCCGGTAAAGTCCTGCATCAGGACGCGCGCCGGGCGGTATTGGATTTCCCGGTCGGAGCGACGCTCCTTGAGCCAGGTGGCAAGCGCTTTGAGGTCGGCGCCGGTGACAGTTTTTTCATCTTCCCAGCGCAGCAGGTTTTCCAGCAGGACTTTCAGCGACATCGGCAGCTTGTCGAGGTCGCCCAGGCTTTTGGCGGCATCCGGCAGGCTGAAATAGTGGTAGGTCTTTTGGTCTATCTGCAGTGTTTTGAGGGTCTTCAGGCTATCGAGGGACGGCATTACGATCACTCCTTTGAATCCGCACGGCTACGGATCGGGGGACGAATAGAGCTTTAAACCTAGCCCTGTTTCAGGTAGCTGGCTAATAACTGGACTCTATGAGCGGAACCAAGGTTCCGACATCGGCTATCATGCGCCGGTTTTCGTGACAGGCTTTGCTGCAACCCAAAGTCTGGACATCGCGCAGGGGCCGAATGATCGCCCGCTGCCCAGGAGTAAGAATGAACACCCTATTCATGCATTGCCGGCCAGGTTTCGAAGGCGAAGTCTGTTCGGAAATTTCCGATCTCGCCGCCCAACTCAACGTGGCCGGCTACGCCAAGGCCAAAGCGGCCACCGCGTGCGCCGAGTTTGTCTGCACCGAAGAAGACGGCGCCGAGCGCCTGATGCGCGGCCAGCGTTTCGCCGAGCTGATCTTCCCGCGCCAATGGGCGCGTGGCGTCTTCATCGATCTGCCGGAAAACGATCGCATCAGCGTGATCCTCGCGCACATGGCGGATTTCCCGGTGTGCGGCAGCCTGTGGCTGGAAGTCGTCGACACCAATGACGGCAAGGAACTGTCGAATTTCTGCAAGAAGTTCGAAGGGCCGCTGCGCAAGGCGCTGACCGGCGCCGGCAAACTGGTGGAGGACGCCAGCAAGCCGCGTCTGCTGCTGACATTCAAAAGTGGTCGTGAAGTGTTTCTCGGTATGGCCGATGCCGGTAACTCGGCGATGTGGCCGATGGGCATTCCGCGCCTGAAGTTTCCGCGCGAGGCACCGAGCCGCTCGACCTTGAAGCTGGAAGAGGCGTGGCACCATTTCATCCCGCGTGATCAGTGGGATGATCGCCTGCACAGCGACATGACGGGCGTCGACCTTGGCGCCGCGCCGGGCGGCTGGACCTGGCAACTGGTCAACCGCGGCATGCTGGTGACCGCCATCGACAACGGCCCGATGGCCGAAAGCCTGATGGACACCGGGTTGGTGCAGCATTTGATGGCGGATGGTTTTACCTTCAAACCGCGTCAGCCGGTGGACTGGATGGTCTGCGACATCGTCGAGAAACCGGCGCGCAACGCCGCGATGCTCGAAGAGTGGATCGGCGAGGGGCATTGCCGCGAAGCGGTGGTCAACCTGAAGTTGCCGATGAAGCAGCGCTATGCCGAAGTGAAGCGCCTGCTCGAACGCATTGCCGATGGCTTCAAGGCACGCGGGATCAAGGTCGATATCGGCTGCAAGCAGCTCTATCACGATCGCGAGGAAGTGACCTGCCACCTGCGCCGTCACGATATCAAAAAAACAAAATCCCGCTAAAGCACCGCAATACCCTGTAGGAGCTGCCGCAGGGGAGTGTGGTGTAACGCCCCGGCAATGCGCGACAATGCCGGCCAGTTTCAGGAGTGAATCATGAGTGAAATGATCGATACCCCGGTCGACGGCACGCTCGATGCCACCGGCCTCAATTGCCCGGAACCGGTGATGATGCTGCACCAGCACATCCGTGACCTGGTGCCCGGTGGCCTGCTCAAGGTGATCGCCACCGACCCGTCGACCAAGCGCGATATCCCCAAATTCTGTGGGTTTCTCGACCACGAACTGGTGGGCCAGCACGAAGAGGCCGGTACATACCTGTACTGGATCCGCAAGAAACACGCGTAATCGCGGCTATACATAAAACAACTGTGGGAGCGAGCTTGCTCGCGAAAGCGGAATGTCAGTCACTGTAAATGTCGACTGAATCACCGCATTCGCGAGCAGGCTCGCTCCCACATTTTTTTGTCCTGTGTAAAACCTTCAGCCCGCCGAGCGACTCATCCGAATACGCTTGCGCGCACTGCGCGTCAAGCGGATCGACAACATGAACGCCGCGCAGCTCAAACCAACGATCAAGCCCTGCCACAGGCCGCTCGGGCCGCGTGGCGCGCCGAGCCAATCGGTCAGGCCGAGGGCGTAACCCACCGGCAGGCCGATGCCCCAATACGCGAACAGGGTCAGGATCATCGTCACCCGAGTGTCCTGATAACCACGCAGCGCACCCGCGGCGGTAACCTGAATCGCGTCAGAAAACTGGAACAGCGCCGAGTACACAATCAGCATCGCCGCAATGTGAATCACCGTCGGGTCAGCGGTATAGATCGCCGCAATCGGTTCACGCAGCAACAACATCATGCTTGCCGACAGGCAAGCGTAAGCCAGCGCAGTGCCCATGCCGACGCCGGCCGCAAAACGTGCCTCGCGCGGTTCTTCACGGCCCAGTGCCTGACCGACGCGCACGGTCACTGCCATGCCCAGCGAATACGGAATCATGAACACCAGCGAGCTGACGTTCAGTGCAATCTGGTGCCCGGCGACCACGGTGGCGCCGAGGCTGCCGATCAGCAGAGCGATCACCGCGAAAATGCTCGACTCGGCAAACACCGCGATGCCAATCGGCAGGCCGATCGCCAGCAGCCGCTTGATCACCGCCCATTGTGGCCAGTCGAAACGGCTGAAAATCTCGCTCGAACGATAGGCCGGGGCCCAGCGCTCATAACCGGCCAGGCCCAGCGCCATCACCCACATGACGATCGCCGTGGCCCAACCGCAACCGACGCCGCCCATGGCCGGCACGCCGAAGTGGCCATAAATGAAGATGTAGTTCAGCGGAATATTCAGCGCCAGACCGCACAGGCCCAGGACCATCGCCGGGCGGGTGCGGCCGATGCCGTCACTGGTGCAGCGCAGCACGTGATAGAACGCTACTGCCGGCAAGCCGCTGGCGATGCCGTGCAAGTACTGCATGCACGGGCCGATCAGTTCGGGATCGACCTTCATCAAGTGCAGCACCGGTTCGGCGGCGACCAGCATCGCGGTCGCAATCAGACCGACCACCAGCGCCAGCCACAATGCCTGACGCACGATCGGGCCGATTTCGCTGTGGGTGCCGGCGCCGAAACGCTGGGCGACTTTCGGTGTGGTTGCCAGCAACGTGCCGGTCATCAACAGAAACACCGGCACCCAGATCGAGTTGCCCAGTGCCACTGCCGCAAGATCTTTTGGCCCGACGCGCCCGGCCATCACCGCATCGACGAAGCCCATGGCCGTGGTCGCCAGCTGCGCGATGATGATCGGCAGCGCGAGGGCGAGCAGGTTCTTGAACTCCAGTCGAATCCGCGCAGGGCGGGTCAGGGAGACGGCGACAGGTTGGTCAGTTACGGAATTCACAGGCAAAGCGTCCACAGAGATTGATGCGCAGGGCGGCGCATTCTACGCCGCTGACGCCTTGGTCAGGAAAAATCCTCTGTTGCGGATTTGTAATCTGGAGCTGCCGCCGGCTGCGATCTTTTTGCTGGTGATTGTTAAAAACAAGATCAAAAGATCGCAGCCTGCGGCACCTCCTACAGTTAGACTGCCGATTCGCCAAAGGAGCCCCCTATGCTGATTGTTGCTGACGAAAATATCCCGCTGCTGGATGCTTTTTTTGCCGGTTTCGGCGAGATTCGCCGGGTGCCGGGCCGTTCCATCGACCGTGCGACGGTCGAGCAGGCCGACGTGTTGCTGGTGCGTTCGGTGACCAACGTCAACCGCGCATTGCTCGAAGGCAGCAAGGTGCGCTTTGTCGGGACCTGCACCATCGGTACTGATCATCTGGATCTCGACTATTTCAACGAGGCGGGTATCACCTGGTCCAGCGCCCCCGGCTGCAACGCCCGAGGCGTGGTCGATTATGTGCTGGGCAGCCTGATGACCCTCGCTGAAATCGAGGGTGTCGATCTGCCCCAGCGTACTTTCGGCGTTGTCGGCGCCGGCGAAGTGGGCGGTCGACTGATCAAGGTTTTGAAGGGCCTGGGCTGGAACGTGAAAGTCTGCGATCCGCCGCGTCAGGCTGCCGAGGGCGGCGATTACGTCAGCCTCGAACAGATCATCGAGCAGTGTGATGTGATCAGTCTGCACACGCCGTTGACTCGCCACGGCGATGGCGCGACCTGGCATCTGTTCGATCAGCAGCGCTTGCAGCAACTCAAGCCCGGCGCGTGGCTGATCAACGCGGCGCGTGGTCCGGTAGTGGATAACGCCGCGCTGCGCAATGTGCTGCTGGAGCGTGAAGACCTGCAAGCAGTGCTCGATGTCTGGGAAGCCGAGCCGGAAGTCGATGTCGCACTGGCTGAACTCTGTGTGTTGGCGACCCCGCACATTGCCGGTTACAGCCTCGACGGCAAACAGCGCGGGACGGCGCAGATCTATCAGGCGTACTGCGAATTCATCGGGCAACCCGCGAGTATCCAGCTCAGTGACTTGCTGCCGGCGCCGTGGTTGTCGGCAGTTTCCCTGCATGCCGACAGCGATCCAGCCTGGGCGCTGGCGATGTTGTGCCGAGGCGTGTACGACCCGCGCCGCGACGATGCGGATTTTCGTCGCAGTCTTGTAGGCAATGTCGGCGAGCAGCGTGCGGCGTTCGATGTGTTGCGCAAGCAGTATCCGGTGCGTCGTGAGATTGAAGGACTGAAGGTGCGGATTGAAGTGGAGTCGCCGGCGTTGCAGCAGATTGTGGCGGCGCTGGGTGCAATCGCAATCCCGTAACCACACAACCCCGTGTAGGAGCTGCCGAAGGCTGCGGTCTTTTGATGTTGTTTTTTACAAGCAAGATCAAAAGATCGCAGCCTTCGGCAGCTCCTACACGGTTACTCGGCGAATTACGGACAGAAAAAACCCGGCCAAAAAGAGCCGGGTCAGGAAGACGGTGGCTATATCACTCTTGTTCGGCAGGCTTGACCAATCGCTTTTCCAGTTCGCGGCAAGCGTCCTGGATCATGTCTTCAGTGATCGGTACTTCGCGCCCATCCTTATCGATAATCGAGCAACCCAGAGTCTGGCCGGGCTTGGTGCGGATCACTTCAATCTTGTCATCGCTGCTGTGTTGCAAGGACATGGCCTGTCTCCTCATCAGGTTGTACGCCTACGTTAAAACCGCCACGTGACCGGGCTGTGACAACTCCCTGCGGTCTGTCGATGGTGGCAACTCCACTCAACCAGAAATGACCGCTCGTCTCAACCCGGACATTAGACCAATAGCAACTATGGCCTAGTCTTTGGGGGCATATTTAACCTGACTCATTGTGATTTACAGAGTTCCACCCCATAGAAGGTTTACGCTAACCCTTTCATCAACACGGATGTGTACCTGAATGACCCCGAAGCTTTCCTCAAGGCACCGTCGCGCCTTGCGTCTGACCAGTCGATTTCTGGCCCCTTACCGCTGGCAAGTCATCGGTGCGCTGCTGGCGTTGATCGTCACCGCTGCCGTCACTTTGTCGATGGGGCAGGGGATCAAGCTGCTGGTCGACCGCGGATTCATGACCCAGTCGCCGCACCAGCTCAACCAGAGCATCGGCATCTTCATGTTGATGGTGTTGGGCCTGGCGGTGGGCACGTTCGCGCGATTTTACTGGGTATCGTGGATTGGCGAGCGCTGCGTCGCGGATATTCGCCGCGAGGTGTTCAACCATCTGGTGTATCTGCACCCCGGCTTCTACGAGAACAACCGCAGTTCGGAGATTCAGTCGCGGCTGACGGCCGATACCACCTTGCTGCAATCGGTGATCGGCTCGTCGCTGTCGATGTTCCTGCGCAATCTGTTGATGGTCATCGGCGGCGTCATTCTGCTGTTCGTCACCAATGCCAAACTCACCAGCATCGTGGTGATTGCCTTGCCGTTCGTGGTCGCCCCGATCCTGATTTTCGGCCGGCGGGTGCGCAATCTTTCGCGGTTGAGCCAGGATCGGGTCGCCGATATCGGCAGCTATGTCTCCGAAACCCTTGGCCAGATCAAAACCGTGCAGGCCTACAACCATCAGGTGCAGGATGAGCGACGTTTTGCGGCAACGGTCGAGGAGGCTTTCGACACCGCGCGCAAACGCATCTTCCAGCGCTCGTGGATGATCACCATGGTGATTGTGCTGGTACTGGGCGCCGTGGCGGTGATGTTGTGGGTCGGCGGCATGGACGTGATCGCCGGGCGCATCACCGGGGGTGAACTGGCTGCGTTTGTCTTTTACAGCCTCATCGTCGGCAGCGCCATTGGCACCTTGAGCGAGGTCATCGGCGAATTGCAGCGTGCTGCAGGCGCGGCGGAGCGAATTGCGGAGCTGCTTGGTTCGCAAAATATCATCCAGCCGCCAAGCACGGGGCTGATGACCCTGCCGGAGCGCGTCAGAGGCGAACTGCAATTGCAGGATGTGCGCTTCTCCTATCCCTCGCGCCCGGAAAGCTATGCGGTAAACGGCCTGAATCTGACCATCAGGCCCGGTGAAACACTGGCATTGGTGGGGCCGTCCGGCGCTGGCAAGTCCACAGTCTATGATCTGTTGCTGCGTTTTTACGACCCGCAGGAAGGGCAGATTCTCATTGATGGAGTGCCGCTGACCTGCCTCGATCCGCTGGATCTGCGCCGCCACTTTGCGTTGGTATCACAATCGCCGGCGCTGTTTTTCGGCAGCGTTGAAGAGAATATTCGCTACGGCAATCCAGAGGCGACGCTGGCGCAAGTCATGGACGCCGCGAAAATTGCGCATGCCCACGACTTCATCGAAAAAATGCCCAATGGCTACCAGACTCATCTGGGCGACGGCGGTCTGGGACTATCGGGCGGCCAGCGCCAACGCCTGGCGATTGCCCGCGCGTTGCTGGTTGATGCACCGATCCTGCTACTCGACGAAGCCACCAGCGCCCTCGATGCTCAGAGCGAACACCTGATTCAGGAAGCCCTGCCGAGCCTGATGCAGAACCGCACCACGCTGGTGATTGCACATCGTCTGGCCACGGTGAAAAACGCCGACCGCATCGCGGTGATGGATCAGGGCCAGCTCGTCGCGATTGGCACCCATCAGGAGCTGATTGCGAGCAATCCGCTGTATGCGCGGCTGGCGGCGTTGCAGTTCAATGATGGCAAAGTCACGGCTGATCAACACTGATGGGCAGTGCTCGCATCGGGCATGAGTCGCTAGCGGTCGCTCAGCTATAGGCACCTGTAGGAGCTGCCGAAGGCTGCGATCTTTTGATCTAAAAATGCCCGCATGAAAATGCGGGCATTTTATTTGGAGCAAGATCAAAAGATCGCAGCCGGCGGCAGCTCCAGGTCATTGGTCGTCGAAGTAGCGCTCATGCCAATCCACCAGCGGTTGCGGCGAGTTGAGTTTCTGGCCGTAGATCACCGAATACGACAGCACGTTCTGCACGTACTGACGGGTTTCGTCGAACGGGATGCTTTCTACCCACACGTCGAAGCTCAGGTGATCGGCGCCACGTAGCCATTGGCGCACGCGACCGGGGCCAGCGTTGTAGGCGGCGGAGGCGAGGACGCGGTTGCCGTTGAACTGGCTGTGCACCTGGCTCAGGTAAGCGGCGCCGAGCTGGATGTTCTTGTCCGGATCGAGCACTTGTTGTGGCGAGGCCAGTGGAATGCTGAACTTGCGTGCGGTTTCCTTGGCGGTGCCGGGCATCAGTTGCATCAGGCCGCTGGCGCCGACGCCGGAGCGGGCATCGTCCATGAAGGCGCTTTCCTGACGGGTGATGGCAAACACCCAGCTCGAGTGCAGGCCGCGAACCTTGGCTTCACGCACGAGGGTGTCGCGGTGGGCCATCGGGAAACGAATATCCAGGTCGTCCCAATACTGCGCCTGGCTAATGGTGCGGATCGCCGGGAAGTACCATTTCAGGTCGTAGGCCAGTTTGGCTTGGGCGACCATTTCGTCGCGGTTGAAATGCCGGCTGACGTGATACCACTCGCGGCGACCGTCGACGATCTGCCCGCGCGCATGGAATTCCAGCGCACGACGTACGCCCGGTGTGTTACGCACTTTGTTGATAGTTGCCTGGCTGAGTACCAGCGGTCTGTTCACCAGCGAGTAAGGCGACTGGGAACGGTCGGCAGCGAGAAAGCCGTAGAAATCACGTTCGCGCGCAAGGCTCTTGTACAGCGTCTGCGCTTCCGGGTTCTGCGGTTGTGCCAGTTCGAGGCTGCGCGCCTGCCAGTAGCGCCAACGGTTGGTGGTGGCGAGGTCTTGCGGCAGACGTTTGGTCAGTTGATAAGCGTCGTCCCAACGGGCCAGACGCAACAACAGGCGCAGGCGCCATTCGGAAACCGTGTTATCACGCAGCTCCGGGTCGTATTTGGTCATCACGTCCAGCGCGCGGCTGTCGAAACGCCGAGCCAGAGTCAGGCCGATTTCCCGGGCGATCGCGACTTTCTCATCGCGGGAGAAATGCATGCTGCTGGCGTAACCGTCGAGCAGGGCCATGGCCTTGTCCGGATCCTGACGGGCGAGGCGGCGCAGGCCGAGGCTGACCACGTCGGACATCGGCTCATCCGCCGGAGTGAAGCGCGACGGTTGGTTGAGCAGTTCAGGTTTCTGTGCGACATCGACCAGCAACCGACCGCGCGGGGCGAGGGTGGTCAGGCCGTTGACCAGGCTGTTGGCCAGCGGATAGTTGCGCGCCTGAGCGGCGAGTTTGGTGCGCTCCCAGCGTTTCTGTTCGGTGAGCTGGCCATCAGCGGCCCAAATGCCGAACAGCGCGTCACACGCGGCGGGCTGCGATTTACCGGTCAGCCAGAGCTTTTCGGTGTTGGCGTAACCCTCGGCTTTCTTGTCGTGGGTGATCTGGTATTGCGCATTCAGGCAGTCCAGTTCGGTGAAGTTGAGTTTCGGGTCGTAATACTTGACGAAAGTTGCCCAGTCGCCACGGTCGGCTAGCCAGCGCAACCAGCGCAGCTTCATCCAGTTGGCTTGGGGCAGGTCACCGTGTTCGGCGAGAAATTTCTCGATTTCCGGGTTGCTCGCGGACTTCAGGCGCGCGGTCAGCTCGTCGTAAGCCAGGTACGGCTCCAGCGGATAATCGGCCAAGGCCTGGCTGTAACGGAAATACGGGCTGGTATCGCCTTTGGCCAGCGCGCGCTTGGCCTCATCGTAATACTGGCGTTGGGTGGACAGGTCCACCGCCTGGGCGGATTGAACGGCAGCGGCGGTAAGTAGCAAACAGGACAAAACACTGAAAAGGCGACTGCGCATGAGACATCCGGGCAGAGAAATCATGACAAGTACCGACCTCGGTCAGCACTGAATTGTCTGTAGCTTAGCCTTTTGCCAGCAAGGGGCGAAAGCTTTGCCGGCCTTGCAGCACAAGTTCGCAACAAATGTTGTGCAGAGTGCTTCGACAGACAAATTGCCGGCCTGCTCAAGCCCTAACTCAGGTAGAATGCGCGCCCGGTTTTTGGAGAAGCTCATGACCCTGCTCAAATTCAGCGATGTGTCCCTTGCGTTCGGCGCTATGCCGTTGTTGGACAAGGTGTCCTGGCAGATCGCCCGTGGTGAGCGGGTGTGCATCATCGGCCGCAACGGCACTGGCAAGTCCAGCATGATGAAACTGGTCAAGGGCGACCAGAAGCCCGATGACGGCTCGGTGTGGCGTGCCCCCGGTCTGAAAATCGGCGAGCTGCCGCAGGAATTGCCAGTGGCCGACGATCGGACGGTGTTCGACGTGGTCGCTGAAGGCCTTGATGGTGTAGGCGCGTTGCTCGCCGAGTACCATCACCTGGCGCAGAACTGCGTCACTGAAGAAGACCTGAACAAGCTGATGCACGTTCAGCAAGACCTCGAAGCCCGTGACGGCTGGCGCTTGCAGACTCTGGTCGACAGCACCCTGAGCCGCCTGCAACTGCCGGCCGACAAGACCCTCGCCCAGTTGTCTGGCGGCTGGCGTCGTCGCGTGCTGCTGGCGCAGGCGCTGGTGTCCGAGCCGGATCTGCTGCTGCTCGACGAACCAACCAACCACCTGGACATCGGTGCGATTGCCTGGCTCGAAGAAGCGCTGAAAGATTTCCAGGGCGCTGTGCTGTTCATCACGCACGACCGTTCCTTCCTGCAAAACCTTGCCACGCGCATCCTCGAACTGGACCGCGGCGGCCTGATCGACTGGAACGGCGACTACGCCAGTTTCCTCGTGCACAAAGAAGCTGCGCTGGCCGCTGAAGAAACCGCCAACGCGCTGTTCGACAAGAAACTGGCCCAGGAAGAAGTCTGGATTCGCCAGGGCATCAAGGCGCGCCGCACCCGTAACGAAGGCCGCGTCCGTGCGCTGAAAGCCCTGCGCGTTGAGCGTAGCGAGCGTCGCGAGCGTACCGGCAAAGCCAACATTCAGCTGGACACAGCCGACAAGTCCGGCAAGCAGGTGATGGTGCTCGAGAACGTGAGTTTCGCTCACCCGGGCGGCCCGTTCCTGATCAAGGATTTCTCGATGGTGCTGACGCGCGGTGACCGTATTGGTCTGCTCGGCGCTAACGGTACCGGCAAGACCACTCTGCTGAAACTGATGCTCAGCGGTCTGCAACCGACCAGCGGCAAAGTGGAAGAGGGCACGCGCATCGACGTGGCCTACTTCGACCAGTTACGTCATCAGCTCGATCTGGAAAAAACCGTGATCGATAACGTCGCCGAAGGTCGCGACTTCATCGATATCGACGGCCAGAGCCGCCACGTCCTCAGCTACCTCGGCGACTTCCTGTTCAGCCCGCAGCGTGCCCGCACGCCGGTCAAGGCGCTGTCGGGTGGTGAGCGTGCGCGTCTGTTGCTGGCCAAGTTGTTCAGCAAGCCAGCAAACCTGCTGGTCCTCGACGAACCGACCAACGACCTCGACGTGGAAACGCTGGAGTTGCTTGAAGAAGTGCTGCTGACTTTCAACGGCACTGTGCTGATGGTCAGTCACGACCGGGCATTCCTCGACAACGTGGTGACCAGCACGCTGGTCTTCGAAGGCGAAGGCAAGGTCCGTGAGTACGTCGGCGGCTATCAGGACTGGATCCGCCAGGGCGGTTCGCCGCGCCTGCTGGGCGTGACTGAAAGCAAATCCGGTAAAGCAGACCTGAATTCGGCTGTAGTGACCGCTGAGCCGGCTGTGGTGGCTGAACCTGCCGTTGCCGCCCCGGCGGCCAAAAAGAAGCTGAGCTACAAGCTGCAGCGCGAGCTGGAAGCGTTGCCGGGTGACATCGATGCCAAGGAACAGCAGATCGCTGCCGTGGAAGCCGAAATGGCTGACGCCGGCTTCTATCAGCGTCCAGCGGCTGAGACTGCCAAAGTGATTGCATCGCTTGAGCAGTTGCAGGCTGAACTGGATGTTTTGATGGAGCGTTGGGCTGAGCTGGATGCCTGATTGATCCGGCAATAAAAAAGCCCGGCCTCATTTGCGTGAGGCCGGGCTTTTTGTAGGAGCTGCCGAAGGCTGCGATATTTTGACTTTGTTTTAAAAGAACAAGATCAAAAGATCGCAGCCTTCGGCAGCTCCTACGCGGGTTAGCGTTTGACCAGGTGGACAGCGAGCACATCGCACGGCGCGCCGTGCAGTACGTCATTGGCAGTCGAGCCGAGCAACAGCGCCAGACCATGACGACCATGGCTGCCAACCACAATCAGATCGCATTGCTGTTCTTTGGCGAAGTGATGGATTTCCTGACGTGGCTGGCCGTAGGTCAGGTGGCAGTTGGCGCCTTCGAGCTCGGAGTACTTGAGCTTCAGACGCTCCAGGCGTTCCTTGGCCTGATCGAACTGCTGTTGTTGCAGTTGTGACAGATCCATCGGCACGTCGCCGCCGAACGCCATGGCCATCGGCTCGACGATATGCACCAGCGACAGCTTGGCGCCGTTGCTCACCGACAGCTCTCGGGCGCGGTGTATGACAGGGTCGCACTCTTCGGTCAGATCTACAGCGACCAGGATGTGGTGGTAGGGCATGAGGTGCTCCTCGTGACGGTTCAATATTGGTAAGTATGGCTGGTTTCAAGCGCATTGGTTCCAAAGTGACACAATGCGCTCATCAAAAAACGGGAGTACTGATATGACGGTCTGGTTGGTGGTGTCAATCCTGCTGGTGGTTTTGAGTCCGCTGGCATGGTTGCGTCCATCGCGTGCGCAAAGTGGCCGAATCGCCCTGCGCATGGAGGCGCGGCGCATTGGCCTGGCCATGCAGCTGGCGCCTCAGGAGTGGCCGCACTGGCTGGCGCAAGAGCCGCCGAGTCCGTGCGCGCAGTACCATCGACCGCGCCGCAGCAGTAAACCGCTGTGCTGGACCTACTGGCAGAAATCACCGGGCGTGTGGGTCAATCAGTGGCAGGAAGTCTGTGAGGATCGGGCGCTGCTCAATCATTTCGAGAGGTTGCCGGACAACGTCTTCAAGATTGAGGCCGACAAGCAGATGATCGCCTTGTATTGGGGCGAGAAAGGCGAAGCGACAGTGCTGTTGGATATCGACGCGACACTGAAAGCTCTGGCATGACGCGCGGATTTTTCCCACTGCAACGGTGGGGGACGTCCGGCAGACGCGCAATAAAAAGCCCGACATGATTCATCGGGCTGGGTTGGCCAGGCAGGCCGGTAAACTTTTCCACTGATCAGGCTTCGAATGGTCGGTGCCTTTCCCTGTAGTCCAGCCAGCGTAGCCCGTTAAACAAGGCTCGACGCGAATTAGGGCGAATTTTCTAACTATTGATTCTATGAATGGCTTTGCATGCAGGCGCGTGTTGCAGGTCTGCGTGTTACGGAAATGACCGCAAAGTCGTATTTCAACCCGTATTTTGGGCGATTGACAATTGTCGGAAATTCCGTGAAGGTGACGTACCCAAATCAAACGGGCGTATGAATTGAGCGTTTGTCTTACTGACCGCTCCTACAGAATCCCGACTATCGCGTTGGCGGGTGTGCCGGGTGGATTGGCGTTAGCATCGACGAAAAAGCGTCCTGCCGAGCCATTCGCCTGCGTCCGACGTGTACTGTTCAGCTTCCATATCGTGGAGATCAGTTGATGATTTACGAAGGTAAAGCCATCACGGTTAAAGCTCTTGAAAGTGGCATCGTCGAATTGAAATTCGACCTCAAGGGTGAGTCCGTCAACAAGTTCAACCGTCTAACCCTGAACGAACTGCGTCAGGCCGTAGACACCATCAAGGCAGATGCTTCGATCAAGGGCGTGATCGTCAGCAGTGGCAAGGACGTCTTCATCGTCGGCGCCGACATCACCGAATTTGTCGAGAACTTCAAGCTGCCGGATGCCGAGCTGGTTGCTGGCAATCTCGAAGCCAACAAGATCTTCAGCGATTTCGAAGACCTCAACGTTCCGACCGTAGCGGCCATCAACGGCATCGCCCTGGGCGGCGGTCTGGAAATGTGCCTCGCAGCTGACTATCGCGTCATGTCCACCAAGGCCAAGATCGGTCTGCCGGAAGTCAAACTGGGCATCTACCCAGGCTTCGGCGGCACCGTGCGTCTGCCGCGCCTGATCGGTGTCGACAACGCTATCGAGTGGATTGCCTCCGGCAAGGAAAACCGCCCTGAAGACGCGCTGAAAGTAAGCGCCGTCGACGCTGTGGTCGCTCCAGAGAAGCTCCAGGAAGCTGCCCTTGAACTGATCAAACGCGCCATCTCCGGCGAGTTCGATTACAAGGCCAAGCGTCAGCCGAAACTTGAAAAAATCAAGTTGAACGCCATTGAACAAATGATGGCTTTCGAAACCGCCAAAGGTTTCGTTGCAGGGCAAGCTGGCCCGAACTACCCGGCGCCGGTTGAAGCGATCAAGACCATCCAGAAAGCCGCGAACTTCGGTCGTGACAAGGCGCTGGAAGTGGAAGCCGCCGGTTTCGTCAAACTGGCCAAGACCTCTGCCGCGCAGAGCTTGATCGGTCTGTTCCTGAACGATCAGGAACTGAAGAAAAAGGCCAAGGCCTACGACGAAATCGCCAAAGACGTGAAGCAGGCTGCCGTACTCGGCGCCGGCATCATGGGTGGCGGTATCGCTTATCAGTCGGCTTCCAAAGGCACGCCGATCCTGATGAAGGACATCAACGAGCACGGTATCGAGCAGGGTCTGGCCGAAGCCGCCAAACTGCTGGTTGGCCGCGTTGATAAAGGTCGCATGACCGCCGCGAAAATGGCTGAAGTGCTCAACGCCATTCGTCCAACCCTGTCGTACGGCGACTTCGGTCACGTTGATCTGGTGGTCGAAGCTGTCGTCGAGAACCCGAAGGTCAAGCAAGCCGTATTGGCGGAAGTTGAAGGCCAGGTCAAAGAGGACACCATCCTCGCGTCCAACACTTCGACCATTTCCATCAGCCTGCTGGCGAAAGCCCTCAAGCGTCCGGAAAACTTCGTCGGCATGCACTTCTTCAACCCGGTGCACATGATGCCGCTGGTGGAAGTGATCCGTGGCGAGAAGTCGAGTGAGCTGGCGGTTGCCACCACCGTTGCCTACGCCAAGAAAATGGGCAAGAACCCGATCGTCGTCAACGACTGCCCGGGCTTCCTGGTCAACCGCGTACTGTTCCCGTACTTCGGCGGTTTCGCCAAGCTGGTCAGCGCCGGTGTGGGCTTCGTCCGTAGCTCCCCGGGCAGGGCCGCTGTCGGCTCGGCG
>NZ_JBIVGT010000048.1:0-29346 GCF_044748825.1 Pseudomonas sp. NPDC089741
CGTCTGGAGGCTGGTGCGTTCAATGCGCTTGCCGCGCACCACACCATTCATATCCGCAATCAGAAGGTCAACGTACAGAACCTCAGGATGTTCCTTAAGGAACGCGTTCGCTTCGTTAAGCTGAACGGCACGCGGGGGTACCGACATGATGCAACACCTTTGTTGTTAAAAATATCAATCATTGATCTTTTCTGGTTTCAGTCAACCCGAACGGCATGCCGAAGTCAAGCGAGGCCTTTTTTGCCCTAAAAAAGCGCTGTGAGGGCATTTATGGGGCACTTTGAGGCGTTTTTTTGACCTTGGGACGCTTGGCACCCGCGGGCTTGAGCAGGCCGTGTTGTATTTTTTACGGGGGTGTTGTGTAAAAAAATGAACAAGGCTAAGCTCGGATCAAACCCATAACAGCAATAATACCGGGGTGCTTCATGTCTCGCCTGCCGTTAATCGGCATCACCGACTGCTCGCAACAGTCCGGTCTGCATGCTCATCACATCAGTGGCGACAAATCCGTCCGTAACGCAGCCAGCATGGCGCGCGGTCCGTTGACGACAGTCTCGTCGGCAACAGGCAAAACGGCAGCGTCCGATATTCTGGACGTACGACAAGGCATCCCGTTTATGGCGTTCCCCTCCAATATAGATCGCTTTCACCTCCAAAGCCTGTGCCGCTTCCCAAGTGGTGCTCACGATTCTGCACGCCTTGCTGCTCGTCTTCAGTGTGCACAGGAAATGCAACGCCAGCGTAAAGGGCAGGTAAGCTCCTCTTTCATTGTCTATGCGCGGTGCCTGGCGTAAGCCCGCACTGCGCACAAGCAAGCCCCCTTTAACGCGACGCCCCGGCGTCAAACTTTGCCTGACACTACGTCAGGAGACTCAGCCCAGAGGCATCTATGAGTAACAACCTCGACCAGCTCACCGATTGGTTGAAAGACCACAAGATCACAGAAGTCGAATGCATGATCGCCGACTTGACCGGTATCACCCGTGGCAAGATTTCGCCGACCAACAAGTTCATCGCCGAAAAAGGCATGCGCCTGCCAGAAAGCGTGCTGTTGCAGACCGTGACCGGCGATTACGTCGAAGACGACATCTATTACGAACTGCTCGACCCGGCCGACATCGACATGATCTGCCGCCCCGATCAGAACGCCGTGTACCTGGTGCCGTGGGCCATCGAGCCGACCGCGCAGGTGATTCACGACACCTACGACAAGCAAGGCAATCCGATCGAGCTGTCGCCGCGCAACGTCCTCAAGAAAGTCCTCAAACTCTATGCCGACAAGGGCTGGCAGCCGATCGTGGCGCCGGAAATGGAGTTCTACCTGACCAAGCGCAGCGACGACCCTGACTATCCGTTGCAGCCGCCAATCGGTCGCTCGGGCCGTCCGGAAATCGGGCGTCAGTCGTTCTCCATTGAAGCGGCGAACGAATTCGATCCGCTGTTCGAAGACGTCTACGACTGGTGCGAACTGCAGGAGCTGGACCTCGACACGCTGATCCACGAAGACGGCACGGCGCAGATGGAAATCAACTTCCGTCACGGCGATGCACTGTCGCTGGCCGACCAGATTCTGGTGTTCAAGCGCACCATGCGTGAAGCCGCACTCAAGCACGACGTGGCCGCGACCTTTATGGCCAAGCCGATGACGGGCGAGCCGGGCAGTGCGATGCACTTGCACCAGAGCATCATCGACATCGAGACCGGCAAGAACGTTTTCTCCAATGAAGACGGGACCATGAGCCAGCTGTTCCTGCACCACATCGGTGGTTTGCAGAAACTGATTCCCGAGCTGTTGCCGCTGTTCGCACCGAACGTCAATTCGTTCCGCCGCTTCCTGCCGGACACCTCGGCACCGGTGAACGTCGAGTGGGGCGAAGAGAACCGCACCGTCGGCCTGCGCGTGCCGGATGCCGGCCCGCAGAACCGTCGCGTGGAAAACCGTCTGCCGGGCGCCGACGCCAACCCGTACCTGGCGATTGCCGCGAGCCTGCTCTGCGGCTACATCGGCATGGTCGAGGGCCTCAACCCGAGCGCACCGGTGGTCGGTCGTGGTTATGAACGCCGCAACCTGCGCCTGCCGCTGACCATCGAAGACGCGCTGGAGCGCATGGAAAACAGCTCGACCGTCGAGAAATACCTGGGCAAAACTTTCATCACTGGCTACGTCGCGGTCAAGCGGGCCGAGCATGAAAACTTCAAGCGCGTGATCAGTTCGTGGGAGCGTGAGTACCTGCTCTTCGCCGTCTGATACGCCAGGCGCGGCCCTCAAAAAGCCGCGCCTTCACCGATAACAAGGAGAATTGGCATGACCAGCAACAATCCGCAAACCCGCGAGTGGCAAGCACTCAGCAATGATCACCACCTGGCGCCGTTCAGCGACTTCAAGCAGCTGAAAGAAAAAGGCCCGCGGATCATCACCAACGCCAAGGGCGTTTACCTGTGGGACAGCGAAGGCAACAAGATCCTCGACGGCATGGCCGGTCTGTGGTGTGTCGCCATTGGTTACGGTCGCGATGAACTGGCCGATGCCGCCGCCAAACAGATGCGCGAACTGCCGTACTACAACCTGTTCTTCCAGACCGCGCACCCGCCGGCACTGGAATTGGCCAAGTCGATTGCCGACGTCGCGCCAGAAGGCATGACCCACGTGTTCTTCACCGGTTCCGGCTCCGAAGGCAACGACACCATGCTGCGTATGGTTCGTCACTATTGGGCGATCAAGGGCCAGCCGAACAAGAAAGTCATCATCAGCCGCAAGAACGGTTATCACGGTTCGACCGTGGCCGGCGCGAGCCTCGGTGGCATGACGTATATGCACGAACAAGGCGACTTGCCGATCCCGGGCATCGTTCACATCGCGCAACCGTACTGGTTCGCTGAAGGTGGCGACATGTCCCCGGAAGAGTTCGGCATCTGGGCGGCCAATCAGCTGGAAGAGAAGATTCTCGAAGTTGGCGTCGACAACGTCGGTGCCTTTATTGCCGAGCCGATCCAGGGTGCCGGTGGCGTGATCATTCCGCCCGACAGCTACTGGCCGCGCATCAAGGAAATCCTCGCCAAGTACGACATCCTCTTCGTCGCCGACGAAGTGATCTGCGGTTTCGGCCGTACCGGTGAGTGGTTCGGCAGCGATTTCTACGACCTCAAACCCGACATGATGACCATCGCCAAAGGCCTGACGTCCGGCTACATCCCGATGGGTGGCCTGATCGTTCGCGACAGCGTTGTTGCGGTGCTCAACGAAGGCGGCGATTTCAACCACGGCTTCACCTACTCCGGTCACCCGGTGGCGGCAGCGGTGGGTCTGGAAAACATCCGCATTCTGCGCGATGAAAAAATTATCGAGAATGCGCACAACGAAACGGCACCGTATTTGCAGAAACGTCTGCGGGAACTGAACGATCACCCATTGGTGGGTGAAGTTCGCGGTGTCGGTCTGTTGGGCGCGATCGAGCTGGTGCAGGACAAGGCCACTCGCAAGCGTTACGAAGGCAAGGGTGTCGGCATGATCTGCCGCCAGTTCTGCTTCGACAACGGCCTGATCATGCGCGCTGTCGGCGACACCATGATCATCGCGCCGCCGCTGGTCATCAGCAAGGCGGAGATCGATGAGCTGGTTACAAAGGCACGTAAATGCCTGGATCTGACCCTCAGTGCGTTGCAAGGCTAAGTGCTAGGCTCTGAGCGGGGGAGCCGCGGCGCTCTCGCTCAAAGCTGTCAGAAAGGCTGGTCTTTTCTTGAAAGACCGCCTCGGATCTTGCCAGACTAGCCGCGGTTCCAGTTGTCCGGGTTCGGCCGCTGAACAAAGTGGTTCAAAAAAGAAAAATTTGGAGCATTACGCATGAAGGCATTAGGCAAAAAGCTCGCTGGCAAGACTCTGCTCGCCATGTCCCTGATGGGAATCATGGCGGCTGCGGCTCAGGCGGACGACAAGGTGTTGCACGTCTACAACTGGTCCGACTACATCGCCCCGGACACCATCAAGAAGTTTGAAGACGAGTCGGGCATCAAAGTCGTCTACGACGTCTTCGACAGCAACGAAACCCTCGAAGCCAAACTGCTCGCAGGCAAGTCCGGCTACGACATCGTCGTACCGTCGAACAACTTCCTCGCCAAACAGATCAAGGCCGGTGTCTACCAGAAGCTGGACAAGTCCAAGCTGCCTAACTGGAAGAACCTCAACACTGATTTGCTCAAAGCCGTGTCGGTCAGCGACCCGGGCAACGAGCACGCTTTCCCGTACATGTGGGGCTCGATCGGCATCGGCTTCAACGCCGAGAAGGTCAAGGCTGCACTGGGCGCCGATGCACCTGTCGATTCGTGGGACCTGATCTTCAAGCCGGAAAACGCTGCCAAGCTGAAATCCTGCGGCATCAGCCTGCTCGACTCGCCAACCGAGATGATCCCGGTGGCGCTGCACTACCTGGGCCTGCCAACCGACAGCCAGAAGAAAGAAGACATCGACAAGGCTGAAGCGCTGATCATGAAGGTCCGTCCTTCGATCGCCTACTTCCACTCGTCCAAGTACATCTCTGACCTGGCCAACGGCAACATCTGTGTGGCCGTGGGTTACTCGGGTGACATCTACCAGGCCAAGTCCCGCGCGGCTGAAGCCGGTGACAAGGTGAAAGTCAGCTACAACATTCCGAAAGAAGGTGCCGGCAGCTTCTACGACATGGTCGCCATCCCTAAAGATGCCGAAAACGTCGAAGGCGCCTACAAGTTCATGACCTTCCTGCAGAAGCCGGAAATCATGGCGGAAATCACCAACGCTGTGCGCTTCCCGAACGGTAACGCCGCTGCAACCCCACTGGTCGATAAAGACATCACCAGCGATCCGGGCGTTTACCCACCGGCTGACGTGCTGGCCAAGCTGTACGCGATTGCCGACTTGCCGGCCGCGACCCAGCGCATCCTGACCCGCAGCTGGACCAAGATCAAATCGGGCAAATAAGCCGGTTTGCAGCAACAACCGCTGGCCGTCGTCCCCCGCGAAGGCGGCCAGCGGATTAATTAAATGACAGAAAGTTTTGCTGGAACGGTTTTTGAGGGTAAGTTGCGCGCCGGTTTTGTTGCCGGGCAGCCATGGCTGTCATGCAGCGCGGGGCAACTTGGGCCCAACTAATTTAGAGGACCTCCACTTGCCTATTTTTTCTTCTTTGCGCAAAGCCCTGCTGGCCACTGCCGGCCTGACGATTGCTGTCGGAGCCCAGGCCGCCGGTACGGTGCATATTTATAACTGGTCGGACTACATCGGCGAGACGACCCTGGCGGATTTCCAGAAAGCCACCGGGATCAAGCCGGTCTACGACGTCTTCGACTCCAACGAAACCCTGGAAGGCAAACTGCTCGCCGGGCGTACCGGTTACGACGTGGTCGTGCCGTCAAACCACTTCCTCGGCAAACAGATCAAGGCGGGCGCGTTCCAGAAGCTCGACCGTGCGCAACTGCCGAACTATTCCAATCTCGACCCGGCGCTGCTCAAGCGTCTGGAACAGAACGATCCGGGAAACCTGTACGCCGTGCCGTACCTGTGGGGCACCAACGGCATCGGTTACAACGTCGATAAAGTCAAAGCCGTGCTGGGCATCGACAAGATCGATTCCTGGGGCGTGCTGTTCGAACCCGAGAACATCAAGAAGCTGCAGAGTTGCGGCGTAGCGTTCCTCGATTCGGCGGATGAAATGATGCCGACCGTGCTCAACTACATGGGCCTGAACGCCAACAGCACCAATCCCAAGGACTACGAAAAAGCCACCGCCAAGCTGCTCGCGGTGCGTCCTTACGTGACCTACTTCCATTCCTCGAAATACATCGGTGATCTGGCCAACGGCGACATCTGCGTAGCCATCGGGTTCTCCGGCGATATCTTCCAGGCCAAGCACCGCGCCGAAGAAGCCAAGAAAGGCGTGAACATCGCCTACTCGGTACCGAAAGAGGGCGGCGCGCTGTGGTTCGACATGCTGGCGATTCCGAAGGATTCGTCGAACGTGAAGGAGGCTCATGCCTTCATCAACTATCTGCTGAAACCTGAGGTGATTGCCCAGGTCAGTGATTACGTCGGATACGCCAACCCTAACCCTGGGTCGGACAAGCTGATGGAACAATCCATCCGCACCGATGAGTCGGTGTATCCGCCGCAGGCCGTTATCGACAAGGCCTACGTATCGACCGAGTTGCCACCGAACATTCAGCGCCTGATGACCCGCAGCTGGACCAAGGTCAAGTCGGGGATGTAAGGCACACACTATCCTGGGTTCGCCTTGCGGGGCGGACTGCATTGTTTTTTTCTGGGAGTTTCGTAAATGGCAGTTGCCTCCGGCGCCTATAAGAAAGCCCTCGAGGGCGACCAGACACCGAAACAGGTGTTGGTCAAAGGCGGCCCTGTCACGCCTTATGTCGCCGAGACGATTGCCGTGGACGATGTGTCCCTGGAAATCAAGAAGGGCGAGATCTTCGCCCTGCTCGGCGGTTCGGGATCGGGCAAATCCACTCTGCTGCGGATGCTGGCAGGGTTCGAACGGCCCACGGAGGGGCGCATTTTTCTCGACGGCGTCGACATCACCGACATGCCGCCGTACGAGCGACCGATCAACATGATGTTCCAGTCGTACGCCTTGTTCCCGCACATGACCGTGGCGCAGAACATTGCCTTCGGCCTCAAGCAGGACAAGATTCCGGCGGCTGAAGTCGACGCCCGCGTGGCCGAGATGCTCAAGCTCGTACAGATGAGCCAGTACGCCAAGCGCAAGCCGCATCAACTGTCTGGCGGTCAGCGTCAGCGTGTGGCACTGGCGCGTTCGCTGGCCAAGCGGCCGAAGCTGTTGCTGCTCGACGAGCCGATGGGCGCACTGGATAAAAAACTGCGTTCGCAAATGCAGCTGGAGCTGGTCGAGATCATCGAGCGCGTGGGTGTGACCTGCGTGATGGTGACGCACGACCAGGAAGAGGCCATGACCATGGCCGAGCGCATCGCGATCATGCACCTGGGCTGGATCGCCCAGATCGGCAGCCCGATCGACATCTACGAAACCCCGACCAGCCGTCTGGTCTGTGAATTCATCGGCAACGTCAACATTTTCGAAGGCGAAGTGATCGACGACGCCGAAGGCCACGCGACCATCACCTGCAAGGACCTCGACCGGCAGATCTACGTCGGCCACGGCATCAGCACCTCGGTGCAGGACAAGTCGGTCACCTACGCGATCCGTCCGGAGAAACTGCTGGTCACCGCCGATCAACCGACCTGCGAGTACAACTGGTCGAGCGGCAAGGTGCATGACATCGCCTACCTAGGCGGTCACTCGGTTTTCTACGTCGAGTTGCCGAGCGGCAAGCTGGTGCAATCCTTCGTTGCCAACGCCGAACGCCGCGGCGCACGTCCAACCTGGGGCGATCAGGTTTACGTGTACTGGGAAGACGACAGCGGCGTGGTACTTCGCTCATGAACATGCGCAAATTCAAACGCCGCCTCAATCGAATAATCCCCAATGGCCGGCAGCTGGTCATCGGGGTCCCGTTCATCTGGCTGTTCCTGTTCTTCATGCTGCCGTTCTTCATCGTCCTGAAGATCAGTTTTGCCGAAGCCGACGTGGCCATCCCGCCGTACACCGAGATCTACACGTACGCCGAGCAGAAGCTGCAACTGCTGCTGAACCTGGGCAACTACTCGATGCTGGCTGGCGACGAGTTGTACATCGCTGCCTACCTCGGTTCGTTGAAGATGGCGCTGATCAGCACCATTCTCTGTCTGGTGATCGGCTACCCGATGGCCTACGCCATCGCCACCGCGCGTAAAGAGATGCAAACGGTGCTGGTGCTGCTGATCATGATGCCGACCTGGACCGCGATCCTGATCCGCGTCTACGCGTGGATGGGCATCCTCAGCAACAACGGCCTGCTCAACGGCTTCCTCATGAGCATGGGGTTTATCGACGAGCCGCTGCAGATCCTCAACACCAACCTCGCGGTGTACATCGGCGTGGTTTACTCGTACCTGCCGTTCATGATCCTGCCGCTGTACGCCAACCTGGTGAAGCACGATCAAAGCTTGCTGGAAGCAGCCTCCGATCTCGGTTCGAGCACCTTCAACAGCTTCTGGAAAATCACCATTCCGCTGTCCAAGAACGGGATTATTGCCGGCTGCATGCTGGTCTTCATTCCGGTGGTCGGCGAGTTCGTCATCCCGGAACTGCTTGGCGGTCCGGAAACCCTGATGATCGGTAAAGTGCTCTGGCAAGAGTTCTTCAACAACCGTGACTGGCCGGTAGCGTCTGCGCTGGCGGTGGTGATGCTGGCGATCCTGATTGTGCCGATCATTCTGTTCAACCGCAGTCAGGCCAAGGAAATGGAGGGTAAAGAATGAAGCGCTTCCGTTTCTCCAGCCTGATGCTGGTCCTGGGTTTGTTGTTCATCTACCTGCCGATGCTGATCCTGGTGATCTACTCGTTCAACGCCTCCAAACTGGTGACGGTGTGGGGCGGCTGGTCGATCAAGTGGTACGTCGGCCTGCTCGACAACACGCAACTGATGGGCTCGGTATTGCGCTCGCTGGAAATCGCCTGCTACACCGCGGTCGCCGCGGTGGCACTGGGCACACTGGCAGCGTTCGTGCTGACGCGCATCACCCGCTTCAAGGGCCGTACGCTGTTCGGCGGCCTGGTGACGGCGCCGCTGGTGATGCCGGAAGTGATCACCGGTCTGTCGCTGTTGCTGCTGTTCGTGGCCATGGCGCAGATGATCGGCTGGCCGCAAGAGCGCGGCATCGTCACCATCTGGATCGCTCACACCACGTTCTGTGCGGCGTATGTGGCGGTGGTGGTGTCGGCGCGTTTGCGTGAGCTCGACCTGTCGATCGAAGAAGCGGCGATGGACCTCGGTGCACGGCCGTGGAAGGTGTTCTTCCTGATCACCATCCCGATGATCGCGCCATCGCTGGCGGCGGGCGGCATGATGTCCTTCGCCCTGTCGCTGGACGACCTGGTACTGGCGAGCTTTGTCTCCGGCCCGGGTTCGACGACCCTGCCGATGGAAGTGTTCTCGGCGGTGCGTCTGGGCGTGAAGCCTGAGATCAACGCCGTGGCCAGTCTGATTCTGCTGGCGGTATCGATCGTGACTTTCATGGTCTGGTTCTTCAGCCGCCGCGCCGAAGAAGCCCGCAAGAAAGCCATCCAGCAAGCCATCGAAGAAAGCGCAGCCGATTCGTGGAAGCAACCGGACGTGCGCCGCGCGTCGGCGCCGGAGGCGGCTTAACAGCAAAAGATCGCAGCCTGCGGCAGCTCCTACAGGGAACGCATTCCAATGTAGGAGCTGCCGCAGGCTGCGATCTTTTGATTTTGCCCTCAGTTCACCCAAGGGGAATTGCGGATGACTTCGACGAAGTTCATCGGCTTGAACCCCGGCTCCTGATCCTTCAGCACATCGGTCTTCACATTGCCGAACGTGGTCTGCGGACGATGGCGCAAGCCATCGGCGAACGCGCAGATGATGCACTCCTTGAAACCTTCCCCACGCGGGTGCGCATGCACCACCGCTTCACGCTGCACGCTACTGAACGCCGCGTAATCCATGCCCAGCACGTCCATTTCCACACCAGCCGTCACCAGCGCCACGGTTGGGCGCAGATGCTTCGGCACGCCCGGTGTGGTGTGCAGGGCAATCGACAGCCAGACTTGTTCGATGTCGTCATCGCTCAACCCGTACGGCTTGAGAAACGCCGCCGCCGCGTTGGCACCGTCGACTTCAAAACGCTCGTCATCGCTGCGATGGCCTTCGATCAGACCGAGGTCATGGAACATTGCGCCGACATACAGCAGCTCGGGGTCGTAGGCCAGTTGCTGGCGTTCGCCACTCAACGCGCCAAACAGAAATACCCGGCGCGAATGGTGATAGAGCAAGTCGGACTCGATGTCGCGGATGTAGTCGGTGGTGGCGCGGGCGAGGGCGCTGTCGGGGATTTTGATGCCGGCAATGGTCGTGCTCATGGGAGGTTTCCTCACTGAAACGCCGTCGTGGCGCTGATGGACAAAGTCTGTTCCCTGAGACGCTAAACGGACAATCAACGCATGGCTGCGATCCTTGCCAATCCACCTGCAAATCGTGCCAAGCTAAAAGATCGCAGCCTGCGGCAGCTCCTACAGGTATCCACCTACCCATGTAGGAGCTGCCGCAGGCTGCGATCTTTTGCTTTGAAGGGGAATCAACAGCCATGAGTAAAACCATCGCCATCGTGGTGTTTTCAGGTGTGCAAGCGCTTGACGTCACCGGCCCAATGGATGTGTTCGCCGAGGCCAATCGCTTCCTCGCGCCGCAAGATCACTATCAGCTCGAAGTGATCGGCCTGGAAAAAACACCGATGGCCTGTTCCAACGGCTTGATCCTCAACGCCCATCGCCATTTCAGCGAAGCCCTCGACGCCTATGACCTGCTGTTGGTCGCCGGCGGGCCGCAGCTACCGTTCATGGATTTCGGCAGTGTGTTCGACACCTGGCTGCGCGAGGCCTGCGCACGGGCGCAGCGCTTCGGCTCGATCTGCAACGGTGCATTCATGCTGGCGCGCGCCGGCTTGCTGGAAGGGCGTACCGTCACCACACACTGGAACGATGCCGAGGCGTTGGCGCAGTTGTGTGCGTCAACGCGGGTCGAAGCGGATCGCCTCTACGTCGAGGACGGCACGCTCTATACCTCGGCCGGGGTCACGGCGGGGATTGATCTGTCGTTGTATCTGCTGGCGCGTGATCACGGCGCGGAAGTGGCCTTGAGCGTGGCCAAGCGACTGGTGGTGTTTACCCAGCGCTCTGGCGGACAGTCGCAGTTCAGTCCGTTCCTCACGCCGCACGCGGAGCCGACGTCGGCAGTGGCGATGGTGCAGCTGTACGTGCTGGCCAATCTCACTGGCGACCTGACGATTGCCGATCTGGCCAATGCGGCGAACATGAGTGCGCGCAACTTCTCCCGGGTGTTCGCCCGGGAAGCCAAGGTCACGCCGGCAGAGTTCGTTGAGCAGGCGCGGGTGGATGCGGCGCGGGTGATGCTGGAAAGCACCATGGCGCCGTTGAAGACGGTGGCGTATCAGTGCGGGTTTCGCGATGCGCAACATATGCGCAGTGTGTTCAACCGCCGATTGGGCGTGACGCCGCAGCAGTTTCGGCTGAATTTTGCGCTGCTGCTCTGAGGTTGTGTAGTGCTCTTCAGGGCCTCATCGCGAGCAGGCTCACTCCTACAGTTAACCGCGTTCCTTCAGAAGAAATGCGATCAACTGTAGGAGTGAGCCTGCTCGCGATGAGGCCAGCCCAGATAATCGAGAACTACTGCGCAGCCCGCGCCGGCAACAGTTTCAAGGTACTGCGCGTATTCGCCGTTACCTCTTCCTCGCTGAAATGCGCCTGCACATACATCCCGTCGACATACGCCTCGGCCTGATCGTCATAGTGACTGTCGAACGGCACGCCACTCTGCCCGACCGGGTTGATCGTCAGGCCATGCGCCGGATCGGCGAAGTCCACCAAGCGCCGCGTCGACGGCCCATAAGTCACCGGCCACGGTGCCGGGCCGATTTTCGCCGAGAGGTTGTTCGGCACTTCGTGACTGCCCGGCGCCGTAAACGGCCCGACATTGAAGATGCGATCCAGCGGCTTCTGCTGTCCCAGCGGATGCCCGTGAGTCAGCGTGTGCGCCGCGCCCCATTGCCATCCGGCAACATCGTCGCCGAGGGTCAGTTTCAGATGCGTCATGCTCGCTGCCCACGCCGTGCGCACGACGTCGGCGCGCGTTTCTTTGGCCGGCGTGTTGCGGTTGTCCCACCATGGTGAATCAGCGTTCGCCGCCAGACGTGGCAGCGCCGAATCGATCACTCGTGTCGACAGCAGCGTGTCGAAAAAGTCATTGCCCAACTCATCACGCATCGCCGCATCGGCGAGGTCGTAGAGGAACTGGTTGAACACCGTCGCACTGACCGAATCCAGCGGATAGTCGCCCGGCCACTGCGCCAGTTGCTCGACCAGTTTCAACTGTGCCGGATCGCTGACCACTTCGCGCAGCACCGGCAGCAATGGCGCCAACACGCGCGGGCCGTAACCGGTCGCCGTGCCGAGTTGCAGTTTCTGATTGGCCTCGTTCGTCCACTTGACGCTCTTGTCGCTGAGCTGACGGTTGAGTTGCTGACCACGGTCGGCGAGGTTGTAGTAACCGGGAATCTCCATGCCGGTCGGCGACAGCGGCTGGAAGTTTGCAGAGACGATGTAGCCGCGCGCCGGGTTCTCTTCCTGCGGGTTGGCACTGAACGGGTAGAAACCGTCCTTGTCGGCCTGATTGCTGCTGCCGTCGAGTATGAACTCCGGCCTTACCCCGGCCGGGCGCTTGGGCAGCAATGCCGAGGCCCACCAGCCGATATCGCCCTTGGCATTGGCGTAAACCAGATTCAGCCCCGGTGCCTGTACTTTCGCGGCGGCAGCGCGGGCCTTGGCCAGGGTGTCAGCGCGGTTGAGCTGATAAAAACCTTCGAGGATCGGATTCGGTGTTTCGAGGAACGCCCACCACATCGCAATCGGCGTTTTGCCGGCAGCGGTGCCCAGCGCATCGTTGACGATCGGGCCGTGGGGCGACTGGCGCAGGGTCAGGGTGACGGGCGTCTGTCCCTTCACGTTGATCTGCTGTTCGGTGACGAGCATGTCGGTCCATTGGCCGCGATACCAGACCTGATTCAGGTTGTCCGGGTTGACCTTCTCGGCGATCAGATCCAGATCGTCGTTCTGGAACATGGTCAGGCTCCAGCCGAAATCGAGGTTGTGGCCGAGAAACGCAAACGGCACCAGCGCCTGATGATGGCCGTACAACTCGAAGCCCGGCGCCGACAGTTGCGCTTCGTACCACACCGATGGCACCGAGAAACGAATGTGCGGGTCACCGGCCAGCAGCGGTTTGCCGCTCTGACTGCGGCTGCCGGCAATCACCCAGGCATTGCTGCCTTCAAACTGCGGCAGGCCATTGTCGATCAGCGCCTGTTCGCTGAGGCGGGCGAGGGCGTTGAGGTCTTTCCAGTCGCCGGCGGCGAGGGCCGGTGCCGGTTTTCCGTGACCGTTGACCAGCACGCCCTTGGGCTGCCAGTCGAGGTCGAAGACATTCAGGTAATCGGCGCCGAGCTGATCGCGCACGTAGGTCAGCAGCGGCTCGGTGCGAAACGCTGCGGCAAAGCTGTAAGCCATGTAACCGGCGACGCTGATGCTGTCCTCGGCGGTAAACGGCCGTTTGGGGATGCCCAGCACGTCGAACTCGATCGGTGCGGCGTGCGTGTCCTGATACTGGTTGATGCCATCCAGATAGGCTTGCAGGCCCTTCCACGCCGGCGATTGTTTATCGAGGCTGGCGACATAACTGGCGGCTCGCTCACGGATGCGCAGGCTGCGAAACAGTTTGTCGGTGTCGAGCAGTTTTGGCCCGAGTACTTCGGCCAGTTCGCCACGGGCGAGACGACGCATGGCTTCCATCTGGAACAGTCGATCCTGGGCATGCACATAACCGAGGGCGCGGTAGAGGTCGGTTTCGTTCTCGGCACGGATGTGCGGCACGCCGCGCTCGTCGTAGCGTACGGTCACCGAACCTTGCAGGTTACGCAGTTCAACCTGACCCTGGCGCGTCGGTTGTTTGCTGTAGACATACCAGCCGACGCCGGCAAGCAGAACAACGATGAGCAAGCCAAGTACGGTGAACACGCGCTTCATGGTGACTCCTTGTGCATGCGGGATTGCCGCCCGTCGGGCTGCAAACAAGTAGCACAGACCCTCTGTGCCGTGCATCGCTGTCCGGGAAAAGTCCGGAATGCCTTACTGCGTTTCCACCGGCCGCGGGCAGTAGCAGCCCACTGCCAGGGTGTGCGTGGCGTTGACCGGGCGATCTTCAGTCAGTGCGTTGAGGATCGGTTCGATGAAGCTGTTACTGGAATTGCAGGTCAGGCCTTCGCTGTACGGACCGAAGTACGCCAGCTTGCCGCTGCGATCCCAGATCGCCACGGCCGGGCTGGCGGGGACCTGTTCGGAGCCGGGCAATACCGTGATGGTTTTCAGGTTGCTGAGCGTGGCGGGCAATTGACCGTGGCTGCCGGTTCTTTGCACGGCGAAGAACTCCACGCCTTTGCCGCTGAACTGTTCGACCATCTCGGTCAGGTGCTGTTGATTGCCGACGTTGCACGGGCACGCCGGATCCCAGAAGTGCACGAGACGAATATTGCCGGGGCCGGCGAGATCGTCGGGCAGGCGCAGCGGATCGCCGGAAAACACTGCGGTGTGCTCGCTGAACGCGCGCAGGTAACGCCCCTGAAACCAGTCATACGCGGCCCACAGCACCCCGGCGCACAAGAGCGCAAGCAGGCTGGCAAACAGTGCGGTGCGGTAGGGCGAACGCATGGTTTTCGATCCTCGAAAGGTCGGCTAGCTTGCCATGTCTGCCACTACAGATGAATATCGCAGACCGATAAAGTCTGTTTACCGTTTTGGAATTCCCGCATGCCTGCCACTTTCGACCCCGATCAAATCCGCGCCAGCCTCAAGCCCTTGGCCGAGTGGCAGCCGTTGTCGGACGAGGCCAAGGCGTACCAGCAGTTCTATAAAACCGATTTTCCCCATCGCGATGTCTGGCGTGGCATGGGTCGTTTCGACGTCGATGGCTACGAACTGGTCAGCCATTGCTGGTGGCCGGAAAAGGTCAAGGCAACGCTGTTTCTGTTGCACGGTTACTACGACCACACCGGGCTCTATCGGCATGTGATCGAGTGGGCGCTGGATCAGGACTTTGCGGTGATCGCCTGCGATTTGCCGGGCCATGGTTTGTCCAGCGGGCCACGGGCGAGCATTCGCGATTTCTCTGAATACCAGGATGTCCTGCAAGCCTTGTTCGCCGAAGCGCAGTCGATCTCGCTGCCGCAGCCGTGGCACTTGTGCGGGCAGAGCACGGGCGGGGCGATTGTGGTCGATCACGTGCTCAACCATGGCGAGGGCAGTCCGGCGCAGGGCCAGTTGATTCTGTTGGCGCCGTTGGTGCGGCCACGCGCGTGGGGCTGGTCGCAACTGAGTTATTACTTGCTCAGGCCGTTCGTCCGAGGTGTCGCGCGGCGCTTCAGCGAGAACTCGAACGATCCGGATTTCTTGCCGTTTCTGCAGGCGGATCCGTTGCAGCCGCAGCGCTTGCCGACCCAATGGGTCGGGGCGTTATCGCGCTGGATCATTCGCGTCGAACACGCGAAAAAAAGTCCGCGGCGGCCGCTGATCATTCAGGGGCAGGCGGACATGACCGTCGACTGGCAGCACAATTTGCAGGTGTTGAAATGGAAGTTCGATCGACCGCAGATTCTGCTGCTGGCCGAGGCGCGGCATCATCTGGCGAATGAGACGGAGGAGATGCGCGAGGAGTATTTCGAGTTTCTGAGCAAGCGGATCAAGGGCCGCAATCTCTAGAGCAAGATCAAAAGATCGCAGCCTTCGGCAGCTCCTACATGGATCGGTGTAGGAGCTGCCGAAGGCTGCGATCTTTTAGGGTTGCCCGACCGCAAGCCCTGCCCGAATCGCTGCCAGGGCGGCCTGGTAATAAGCCTTGCCCTCAGCCGATTCGGCAAACGTTGCAAACTCTTCCAGCTCTTCATCCGACAAATCGCGATAAACGTAGAGCAGCGTGTTGTTCATGTCCGCGCCGATCTGATCCATCAAGCGCTGACGCTGACCATTCAACATGCCCTGCGCCTGACCACCACCGAGCAGCCCCGGAATCATCGAACTCAGACTGTCCGCCGCAACGCCGGCAATCGCCAGGCTGACTTCGGCGCCAGCTTCGCGGGCCGGCAGTGCCTGGGCGAGGTGGCCGATGATCAGCAGACGGCTGTCACTGACCTGCATCTTCGGCAGGCCCTTGGCATTTTTCGCCAGTTGGTCGCGGCGGGTCGCGAGCAATTCAGCGGCGACGATTTTCTTGCCCAGTGGCGATTGAAAGAAGGTCAGCGCCGGTTTCGGATCGGCAAGCTTCTGCCGCAGTTGTGCTTCGGCGCGTTGGTCCACGGCCTGCGGAGCGAAGCGCTGGTTGCTGTTGTTGACCAGCGCCTGAAACACCGCAGGCGGCAGGCTGTTCTGATAGCGTTGCTGGGCGGCGCTCAGGGCGTCGTTGAAATGCGCACGTTGATCTGGCCAGCCGGCGACCTTGTACAACTGATCGTGGCCGTCCGCCCAAGCGGGCAAAACGCAGAACATCAACAGTGAAAAAAGCAAACGGCGCATAGGGACTCCTGTCAGCAGCGGACTATTCTCCGTGCGGTGCCGGTACTTGTCGAGAATTCGTAGCAAGCCGCCGCGTGGCTCTGTCGGATTTCTTGCCGCCGGCATACTATGCGCGCCATGCAAATATCCTCTGAACACCCGCTGCTGTTACGCATTGTCGATGACCTGGCCGAACACGGCTGGTCGCAGCAGAACATCTTCCTGCCCGCCGGTTTGACCCGCGAGCTGGCGGCCGAGTGCCGTAAACGCGAGGCCGAGGGCGAACTGGCGCCGGCAGGGGTCGGGCGCGGGCCGTTTTCAGAGGTTCGCGAGGGGATTCGCGGCGATCATATTCAGTGGATCGATCCGGGCCAGGCCGATTCCAGCGACCGTTATCTGAACCTGATGGACAGCCTGCGCGAGGCGCTCAATCGTGGTCTGTTCCTTGGCCTGGAAGACTTCGAATGTCATTTCGCGCTATATCCGCCGGGTGCGTTTTATCGCCGGCATGTCGACCGTTTTCGCGACGATGACAAGCGCATGGTGTCGGTGGTGGTCTACCTCAATGATGCCTGGCTGCCGGAGGACGGCGGTCAGTTGCGCATGTATCTTAAAGATGAGCGCGTGCATGACGTGCAGCCTACGGGCGGTTGTCTGGTGGTGTTTCTCTCTGGCGAAGTGCCGCACGAAGTGCTGCCGGCCAATCGCGAGCGTCTGTCGCTGACGGGCTGGTTCCGTCGGCGTGGCAACGAGCCGTTCTGATATGGACAAGATTCTGGTCAGCCGCTGCCTGTTGGGTCATCGCGTGCGCTACGACGGTGGCGCGAGCGGGCCGTTTGATTTGCTCGAACAGTGGATTGCCGAAGGGCGCGTGGTGCCATTGTGTCCGGAAGTCGCAGGAGGATTGCCGACGCCACGGGCGGCGGCGGAGATTCCTGGGGGGCAGGGCGGTGAAGTGCTCGATGGAATCGCTGCGGTGATCACCACCGAGGGCGAGGATGTCAGTGCGCAGTTTCTGGTGGGTGCGCGGCAGGCGCTGGCGTTGGCGCAGAAACACGGCATCCGCGTGGCAGTCCTGAAAGCCAACAGTCCATCCTGTGGAAACCTGCTGACTTATGACGGGACGTTCAGTGGCGTGAAAGTCTCCGGTGAAGGCGTAACGGCTGCACTGCTCAAACGCCATGGCGTGCAGGTTTTTAGCGAACTTGAATTGGCTGAGGCCTCGGTGGCTTTGGCTGCTTTGGACTGATCCGAAATCGTTGCCCTCACCCCAGCCCTCTCCCGAAGGGAGAGGGGGCCGACCGAGTTGTCCGGCGTCTTACATCGACCTGAAAGACCTTATCGACTATGGATTCGACACAGCCATGACCAGTCGATTTCGGATTCGGTACATCCATTTCAGGTCGGCGTATCCCTTCAGCATCCCCCATTCAGTCCCCTCTCCCTACGGGCGGTCCGACGTTTCGGGAGGGCTAGGGTGAGGGGCTTTTAAGGCTTCAACCACTTCTCGGTCAGCGCCGCCAAACGCCCATCCGCCTTGATCCGCTGCATCGCGCTCACAAGACTGGCCTGAAATGCCGGATTACCCTTCTGAAACGGTATCGCCAACTCCACCGCTGCGCTTGCTTTTGGCTTGGCGTCAGTCAGCGTCTGCACCAAGACCATCGGCTGCGGTTGTTCATCTTTCTTTGCCAGCAACTGTGAATCGACCTTGCCGTAAGGCTGGCTGAAGTCGAAACGATCCTTGAGTTCAGGTGTCAGTGCTATGTGATTGAGCGCGACGTCGTACTTGCCGCTTTCAACGCCCTGGAGCAAGTCGCTTTCGTCGGTGACGATGAAGTCGGCGCGCACATCCAGCTCGTTGGCCAACAGTTGTCCAAGCTCGACCTCGAATCCCGTGAGTTTGTCGCCGTCATCCTTGTAATTGAAGGGCGGTGTATTAGCCTCAAGGGCTATGCGCAGCTCGCCACGGTCGTTGACGTCATCAATCAGTTCGGCGTGAGCCAGAGGGCTCAAAAGGGGTAGCAGGCAGATCAGGCCAGGCAAAAAGCGCATGGTCACTCCTTTGAAATCATTAACGCGATGCTCTGAGTCAGGCTCGCTTTGCTATGGTTGTCGAGTGCCTTCGACAACGAATGGTCATGAAGTTGTCATGACCGTGCGGATTTTACGGAAAAACTGGAGAAGAAAATGAAAAGCTTTATGTCACGTGCAGCGTTGGCCGGTGTGCTGATGGGCGTTTCGGTGCTGGCCAGTGCCGCGACACCGGCACCCAAGGGTGCCGAAGTGTTCATCGTTTCTCCCGAGGACGGGGCGACTGTTTCGCAGACCTTCACCGTCAAGTTTGGCGTCAAGGACGTCGCACTGGCCCCGGCCGGTGACGTCACCAAGAACACCGGTCACCATCATCTGCTGATCGACGTCGACAAGCTGCCGGCCGCCGGCGCGCCGATTCCGAACGATGCCAACCACATGCACTTCGGCAAGGCGCAGACCCAGGCTGACATCAAACTGGCCCCGGGCAAGCACACCTTGCAGCTGGAGCTGGGCGACAGCGGCCACATGCCGTTCGATCCGCCGATCGTCTCGAAGAAAATCACCGTCAACGTCGAATAACCTTTTCGCCGTGCATGAAAAAGGGAGCCCGAAGGCTCCCTTTTTTTGTCGCTCAACGCTAAATCAGAACAACACGCGGCTACGGATAGTGCCGTTGATGTGCTGCAGCTTCTCTTGCGCCAGGTCCGAGTACTCGGCGTCGACGTCGATCACCACGTAGCCAACTTTCTCGTTGGTCTGCAGGAACTGACCGGAGATGTTGATGCCGTTTTCGGCGAAGACCTTGTTGATCTCGCTCATCACACCCGGGATGTTCTCGTGGATGTGCAGCAGGCGGTGCTTGCCAGGGTGAGCCGGCAGGGCCACTTCCGGGAAGTTCACCGACGAAACCGAAGTACCGTTGTCGCTGTACTTGACCAGTTTCTCTGCCACTTCCAGACCGATGTTGGCTTGCGCTTCGGCGGTCGAGCCACCGATGTGCGGGGTCAGGATCACGTTGTCGAGGCCACGCAGCGGGCTTTCGAACTCTTCGTCGTTGGAGCGTGGCTCCACTGGGAATACGTCGATGGCCGCGCCGATCAGGTGCTTGTCCTTGATCGCGTCCGCCAGGGCGTCCAGCTCGACCACGGTACCGCGCGCAGCGTTGATCAGGATGCCGCCCTTCTTGATGGCGCGGATTTCCTTCTCGCCGATCATCCACTGGGTCGCAGCGGTTTCCGGAACGTGCAGGGTGACGATGTCGGACATGCCCAGCAGCTCGGTCAGGTTACCGACCTGAGTGGCGTTGCCCAGCGGCAGCTTGGTCACGGTGTCGTAGAAATACACCTGCATGCCCAGACCTTCAGCCAGAACCGACAACTGAGTACCGATCGAGCCGTAGCCGACGATGCCGAGTTTCTTGCCACGGATCTCGAAGGAGTTGGCTGCGGATTTGATCCAGCCGCCACGGTGGCAGGAAGCGTTTTTCTCCGGGATGCCGCGCAGCAGCAGGATCGCTTCGGCCAGCACCAGCTCGGCAACGGAGCGGGTGTTGGAGTACGGCGCGTTGAACACGGCAATACCGCGCTCGCGGGCAGCACTCAGGTCAACCTGGTTGGTGCCGATGCAGAAACAGCCGACCGCTACCAGCTTCTTCGCGTGATCGAAGATCTCTTCGGTCAGTTGGGTGCGCGAACGAATGCCGATGAAGTGAGCGTCAGCGATCTTTTCCTTGAGCTGGGCTTCCGGCAAGGAACCT
This sequence comes from Pseudomonas sp. NPDC089741, assembly GCF_044748825.1. Taxonomy (NCBI): domain Bacteria; kingdom Pseudomonadati; phylum Pseudomonadota; class Gammaproteobacteria; order Pseudomonadales; family Pseudomonadaceae; genus Pseudomonas; species Pseudomonas sp. NPDC089741. The sequence goes on from NZ_JBIVGT010000048.1 coordinate 20,029, forward strand.
GTCAGGTATTCGATGCTGGTGTAGCCCGCCGCCTTGAGGACGTCGACAGCCGATTGGTGGACGCCTTCGAGAAGAAGGAACTTGATCTTGCTCTTATCGAGAGAAGTCTTGCTCATCTGCGTAAACCTGTATCCCGGAGAAAAATGGCAGGAAATGGTCAACAGACGCTGACCCGGACGACAAGAAAGTCGTCTCCGCGGATCTGGCCTTGGGCACTGTCCTGCGGGGTCGATATGCTAGCATAGCCTCCCCGCTAAACACTCATTCCTGCGACGTGAAGCGTTCTCAGGATGACCATGAATTGTTCGAGAGTTCTGTCGATGACCAATCCTGCCCTGATTGATGAACTGAAGACCCTGGTCGAGCCTGGCAAGGTCCTGACCGACGCCGACTCCCTGAATGCGTACGGCAAGGATTGGACCAAGCACTTTGCCCCGGCGCCGAGCGCCATCGTGTTTCCCAAGACCATCGAGCAGGTGCAGGCCGTGGTCCGCTGGGCCAACACGCACAAGGTTGCGCTGGTGCCATCGGGCGGGCGCACCGGGCTTTCCGCCGCTGCCGTCGCCGCGAATGGCGAAGTGGTTGTCTCGTTCGACTACATGAATCAGATTCTCGATGTGAACCTCACTGACCGCACCGCCGTTTGTCAGCCGGGCGTGGTCACCGAGCATTTACAGAACGTCGCCGAAGAAAAGGGCCTGTATTACCCGGTCGACTTCGCCTCGGCAGGTTCCAGTCAGATTGGCGGCAACATCGGTACCAATGCCGGCGGGATCAAGGTGATTCGCTACGGCATGACCCGTAACTGGGTCGCCGGCATGAAAGTCGTCACCGGCAAGGGCGATGTGCTGGAACTGAACAAAGACCTGATCAAGAACGCCACCGGCTACGACTTGCGCCAGCTGTTCATCGGCGCTGAAGGCACCCTCGGTTTCGTCGTCGAAGCGACCATGCGCCTCGATCGTGCGCCGAAAAACCTTACCGCCATGGTCCTCGGCACCGCCGACTTCGACTCGATCATGCCGGTGCTGCACGCTTTCCAGGGCAAGCTCGACCTCACCGCATTCGAATTTTTCTCCGACAAAGCTCTGGCCAAAGTCATGGGCCGTGGCGACGTACCGGCGCCGTTCGAGACCGATTGCCCGTTCTACGCGTTGCTGGAATTTGAAGCGACGACTGAAGAAGTGGCCAACAGCGCGCTGGAAACCTTCGAACATTGCGTCGAGCAGGGTTGGGTACTGGACGGCGTGATGAGCCAGAGCGAAACCCAGCTGCACAACCTGTGGAAGCTGCGCGAATACATCTCCGAGACCATCTCGCACTGGACGCCGTACAAGAACGACATCTCGGTCACCGTCTCGAAAGTGCCGGCGTTCCTCAAGGAAATCGATGCGATCGTCGGCGAACACTACCCGGACTTCGAAATCGTCTGGTTCGGCCACATCGGCGACGGCAACCTGCACTTGAACATCCTCAAGCCGGATAACCTGAGCAAGGACGAGTTCTTCGCCAAGTGTGCGACCGTCAACAAGTGGGTGTTCGAAACCGTCGAGAAGTACAACGGTTCGATCTCCGCCGAGCACGGCGTGGGCATGACCAAGCGCGATTACTTGACCTACAGCCGCTCGCCGGTTGAGATCGAGTACATGAAAGCGGTGAAAGCGGTGTTCGACCCGAACGGCATCATGAACCCGGGCAAGATCTTCGCGGTTTGATCTGAAATCCTTGATGAATCAATGAAGGCAGGAGTCGGTAAATGAGCTATCAGCACCAGTACGTCGACGGCACACGCATCCATTTCCCGATCGGGAAAGTGGTGTGCATTGGCCGTAATTACGCCGAACACGCCAAGGAACTGGACAACCCGGTGCCTACCGAGCCGTTGCTGTTCATCAAGCCCGGCAGTTGCGTGGTCGAGCTGGAAGGCGGTTTTGCCATTCCGACCGAACGCGGTTCGGTGCACTACGAAGCGGAAATCGCCGTGTTGATCGGCAAGCCATTGTCGACCAAGCCGAGCCGTGAAGAAGTGCTCGACGCGATCTCCGGCTTCGCCCCGGCACTCGACCTGACCCTGCGCGACAAGCAGGCCGAGCTGAAAGCCAAGGGCCTGCCGTGGGAAATCGCCAAGTCGTTCGACGGCGCGGCAGTGCTTGCGCCGTTCGTGGTTGGCAGCACCTTTGCGGACCTGACCGACATCGGCATTCGCCTGACCATCAACGGCGAAGTGCGCCAGGACGGCAACAGCAGCGCGATGCTCAACCCGATCGTGCCGATGATCCAGCACATGGCCGGCTGCTTCTCGCTGCAGGCCGGTGACGTGATCCTCACCGGCACGCCGGTGGGCGTCGGCCCGCTGAATGTGGGCGACGACATCGTCCTCGAACTGGTTGGCGCGAGCAGCTTCACCAGCAGCGTGCGCTGATTAAGCATTTTTTTGTTGTGATGTGATTTTGTGGCGAGGGGATTTATCCCCGTTGGACTGCGCAGCAGTCCCAAGATCTTTGGGGCTGCTGCGCGACCCAACGGGGATAAATCCCCTCGCCACAGAGGCCTGGCCGGTATTTTTGTGTCTTGGCCCACAAACCCACAGGGCAATCCCGCCATTTGCCGTTTTTTTCACATCCTGTCTGGATAATTTCCGCAATTCTGGCGTCTGAGCCGGCCTCTTTGTGCTATTACCCATAGCCTGAATTTTCGGAACGCGTCCTTCGATGTCATCTCAAACTCAGCTCAAATCTGCTCGCCGCTCACGTTTCGCCCTGCGTTGGTACTTCTGGTTGTTGTTGGTGGTCGCTGCCGTTTATGGCCTGGCGTTCGCCATGCATTGGGATGACCGCGCGGTGCTGTGGGTGCATGAGCGCTTCGAAAGTCAGGCCGAGCAGAAGCAAAGCATCTGGCTGCCGGACTATCGCGCGGTGATCGACGCGAAGTTGTTGCCGGGCATGGAGAAGGATGAGGCCTCGGACCTTTCCTATAACCCGCAGACCAAAACCCTGTTCTCGGTGATGGGCAAAAATCCGTTCCTGGTCGAGCTGACCCTGCAGGGCGATGTGTTGCGCAAGATGCCGCTGGTGGGCTGGGTCAACCCGGAAGGTTTGACCGTGATGGAAAATGGCCTGATGGCGATCGTCGATGAGCGCGAGCACATCCTCACCATCGTCAAGGTCGACGCCAACACCCGCGAGCTGAATATCGCCGACTTCCCGAAATATGACCTCGGCCCTTCCGCCAACCAGAACAAGGCTTTCGAGGCGATTACCTGGGATCCGCGCAATCAACAATTGTTACTGGGCGAAGAGCGACCGCCAGCGCTGTTCACCTGGAAAAGCGATGGCAGCCAGATCCTCAAGGGTGACAAGCAGAAGCTGGCCAGCGACGAGCTGGATATCCGCAATCTTTCGGCACTGGCGATCGACCCGCGCACCGGCCACACCCTGGTGCTCTCGGCCGACTCGCATCTGCTGCTGGAGCTGGACGAGAAGGGCGAGCAAGTCAGCTTCATGACCTTGCTCAGTGGCTTCAATGGTTTGAAGAAAACCATTCCCCGCGCCGAAGGCGTAACCATGGACGAGGCGGGCACGCTGTACATGGTCAGCGAGCCGAACCTGTTCTATCGCTTCGAAAAACAGAGGTAGTGCCTCTGTGTAGGAGCTGCCGCAGGTTCGGGCCGCGTTCGGACGATCTTTTGACTGTCGGACGCAGAGCGTCCCCGGCTGCATTCCCACGCAGAGCGTGGGAACGATCAAATACAGGGTTGGGTTGTGGTTTGGGGCAAGTGGCCATTAAGCTTCAGTTCAGACGGGCGTGATATTTCATCCGCCTGTTCTGATTCCGAGCCCGCCCGAATGCGTCGACTTGCCCGTCCCAAACCTCTGGTCATCCTCCTGTCGGTGATGGCCCTGATCGCGTTGATTGCGATTGGCCAATATATGCGTCTGTTCGAGCGTGCCTGGTTCAACCTGCATACGCTGTGGCAGACGCAGAGCAGTGAGTCCATTGCTCTGGACCAATATCGGGTCGAGATCGAGGCGCGGGTCATCGACGGGCTGAGCGACGATGTTTCAGCATTGACCTTCGATCCGGTACGCAAAAGCCTGTTCACCGTGACCAACAAGAATGCCGAACTGGTCGAGTTGTCGCTGGAGGGCAGGATCCTGCGGCGCATCGCGCTGATCGGCTTCGGCGACCCGGAGGCCGTCGAATTCATCAGCGCCGACACCTACGTCATCACCGACGAACGCCAGCAGCGGCTGATCAAGATTCATCTGGAAAAAGACACGACCTTCCTCGATGCGGCCGACGCCGAGCAGATGACCCTCGGTGTGCACATGAGTGGCAACAAGGGGTTCGAGGGGTTGGCCTATGATTCAGTCGGCAAGCGCCTGTTCGTTGCGAAAGAGCGCGATCCGATGCTGATCTACGAAGTGCATGGCTTTCCGCACTTCAACCCGGAAAAGTCCTACGCGGTGCACGTGATCAACAACCCCAAGCGCGATGCCGGGATGTTCGTGCGCGATCTGTCGAGTTTGCAGTACGACGAGCGCAGCGGCCATTTGCTGGCGCTGTCGGATGAGTCGCGATTGATTCTGGAGCTGGATGTCGACGGGCGCCCGTTGAGTACCATGTCGATCAGTGGCGGCCGCCAGGGTTTGCAGAAAACCGTGCCGCAGGCCGAAGGCATTGCGATGGATGATGACGGGACGTTGTATCTGGTGAGCGAGCCTAACCTGTTTTACGTCTTCAAAAAACCGGCACAGCCCTAACCAACACCACAAATCAATGTAGGAGTGAGCCTGCTCGCGATAGCGGTATATCAGTCGACATTAATATCAACGGACATACCGCTATCGCGAGCAGGCTCACTCCTACAGGCTTTTCGTCTGCCCACAAGTTTGTGGGTGACTGGGCTTACTCAGCCTTGAGGGTTTTCACGCCTTCGCTGGTACCCAGCAACAACAGATCCGCCGGACGCGCCGCGAACAAACCGTTGGTGACCACGCCGACGATCGCATTGATCTGCGCTTCCAGCTCCACCGGGTTGGTGATCTGCAGGTTGAACACGTCGAGGATGATGTTGCCGTTGTCGGTCAGCACGCCTTCGCGGTACACCGGGTCGCCGCCCAGTTTTACCAATTGACGGGCGACGTGGCTGCGCGCCATCGGGATCACTTCGACCGGCAGCGGGAACTCGCCCAGTACTGGCACCAGTTTGCTGGCGTCGGCGATGCAGATGAAGGTCTTGGCCACGGCCGCGACGATCTTCTCGCGGGTCAGGGCCGCGCCGCCGCCCTTGATCAGGTTCAGGTGCGCGTCGCTTTCATCGGCGCCGTCAACGTAGAACTCCAGGTCGCTGACGGTGTTCAGCTCATACACCGGAATCCCGTGGCCCTTCAGGCGCGCGGCGGTGGCTTCGGAGCTGGCGACCGCGCCATCGAACGCGCCCTTGTGCTGGGCCAGTGCATCGATGAAGCAGTTGGCGGTGGAGCCGGTGCCGACCCCGACGATGCTCTTGTCGTCGAGTTTCGGAAGGATGAAGTCGACGGCGGCCTGAGCCACTGCCTGTTTGAGTTGATCCTGGGTCATGCGGGCTCCGGAAGCGGGCAAGGTGAGAACGGAAAGGCCGGCATTATATCCCCATGCCCGGCGAAAACTCCTGTGGCGAGGGGATTTAGCGAAACGTCGCACCGCCCCGTTCGGCGGCGCAGCCGTCGTAAAACCTGAGCTCGCGGTATTTTTGAAAGAATGCCGGGGAGCGCTTCGCACTCCAACGGGGATAAATCCCCTCGCCACAATGGTGCTCACGCAAGAATGGATTTCCAGACCTTAAAACCACCTGTTTAGTGTGGTCGACCGGGCAAAAGCCGGGTTAGACTCCTTGGCCCTGCCCAACCCGCTCAGTGATGCTTTCCGATGCTCGAACAGTACGTCAAAAAGATCCTCACCTCGCGCGTTTATGACGTTGCCGTAGAAACCCCGCTGCAGAACGCTCGCCAGCTCTCCGAGCGGCTGGGCAATGACATCTGGCTCAAGCGCGAAGACTTGCAGCCGGTGTTCTCGTTCAAGATTCGCGGCGCCTACAACAAACTGACTCAGTTGACTGACGAAGAGCGCGCCCGTGGCGTGGTCACCGCGTCGGCAGGCAACCATGCGCAGGGTCTGGCCCTGGCGGCGAAAGTGCTGGGCGTCAAAGCCACCATCGTCATGCCCAAGACCACCCCCGAGATCAAGGTCGAAGGCGTGCGTTCGCGTGGCGGCAAAGTGGTGCTGCATGGCGACTCGTTCCCGGAAGCCCTGGCCTACTCGCTGAAACTGGTCGACGAAAAAGGCTACGTGTACATCCACCCGTACGACGATCCGCACACCATCGCCGGGCAGGGCACCGTGGCGATGGAAATTCTGCGCCAACACCCGCAGCCGCTGGACGCGATTTTCGTTCCGGTCGGCGGCGGCGGTCTGATCGCCGGTATCGCTGCTTACGTGAAATACCTGCGACCGGACATCAAAGTCATCGGCGTCGAGCCAGACGATTCCAACTGCCTGCAAGCCGCGATGGCTGCCGGCGAGCGTGTGGTGCTGCCGACCGTGGGCATTTTTGCCGACGGCGTAGCGGTGGCGCAGATTGGCCAGCACACCTTCGACATCTGCAAAGACCATGTCGACGAAGTGATCACCGTCAGCACTGACGAGATATGTGCAGCTATCAAGGATATCTACGACGATACCCGCTCGATCACCGAACCTGCCGGCGCGTTGGGCGTGGCCGGGATCAAGAAATACGTCGAACAACGCGGTGTCAGCGGCCAGACTTTCGTTGCCATCGACTCCGGTGCCAACGTCAACTTCGACCGCTTGCGCCACGTTGCCGAGCGCGCCGAACTGGGTGAGGGCCGCGAAGCGATCATCGCCGTGACCATCCCCGAGAAGGCCGGCAGCTTCAAGGCGTTCTGCGAAGCCATCGGCAAGCGCCAGATCACCGAATTCAACTACCGCTACAACACCGGCAGCGAAGCGCACATCTTCGTTGGCGTGCAGACTCACCCGGAAAACGATCCGCGCAGTGCGTTGCTGGCGAGCCTGACCGAGCAGGGCTTCCCGGTACTCGACCTGACCGACAACGAACTGGCCAAGTTGCACATCCGCCACATGGTCGGCGGCCGCGCGGCGCAGGTGGTCGATGAAGTGGTGTTCCGCTTCGAGTTCCCGGAACGTCCGGGGGCGCTGTTCAACTTCCTTAATAAGCTCGGTGGGCGCTGGAACATCTCGATGTTCCACTACCGTAACCACGGCGCCGCCGATGGCCGTGTGGTCGCCGGCCTGCAAGTGCCGCACGACGAGCGTCATCTGGTGCCGGCGGCGCTTGAGGAAATCGGTTATCCATACTGGGACGAAAGCGAGAACCCGGCCTATCAGCTGTTTCTTGGCTGAGCGGCTACGCTGATGGGCAAGCCATAAGGAATTTTGACAATGGAAACGTTAACGGCCCTGAAAATGGCGCACGTGGTCGCAACCGTTATCTTGCTGACCAGTGCGCTGGGCCTGGGCATCTGGGTTTTTCTGGCAAAACGCAAAGGTGACGCGTCGGCGGGCAGTCGCACGTTGCAGCGGCCACGGCTGTTTGTCTGGCTGTTGATGGGCCTGGCATTGCTGAGCATGCCGTTCACCGGTTGGGCGATGGTACATCTGGTCGGTTGGCCGCTGGGGCAGACGTGGATTTTGGCGTCGAGCGTGCTCTACACCGTGGCGGCGCTGGCGTGGTTGTGGTTGCTGGTGCGTTTGAATCGGTTGCGCAAGGCGCCGGGCGGGGTGGGCAAGTTCAGCTTTGCTTTGGCGTTGTTCAGTTTTGTGTGTTTTGTGGCGATTGCCGGGTTGATGGGTGCCAAACCGGTGTGAAGCGAAAAGATCGCAGCCTGCGGCAGCTCCTACAGGGGATTTTTGTCGATCACAAAAATGTGGTCTGACACCGAACCTGTAGGAGCTGCCGAAGGCTGCGATCTTTTGATCTTCAGCCGCGCAGAGAAATCACCGGCCAGCCACGCTTCTCGGCCTCAGCCCGTAGATTCGGGTCCGGATCGACAGCGACCGGATTTGCCACCTGCTCCAGCAACGGCAAGTCATTCATCGAATCGCTATAGAAATAGCTGTCGTCCAACGAATACCCGGTCTCTTCCAGCCAACGATTCAGGCGCGTCACCTTGCCATCGCGAAAGCATGGAATATCAGTGCTGCGCCCGCTGTAGCGGCCATCGACCATTTCACACTCAGTGGCGATCAGGGTTTCAACGCCCAGTCGCACAGCAATCGGCGCGGTGACGAAGCGGTTGGTCGCGGTGATGATCACCAGTTTGTCACCGGCGTCGCGGTGCTTTTTCAGCAGCTCCAGCGCTTTGGGCAGCATGATCGGCTCGATGCAGTCGCGCATGTAATCGCTATGCCATTGATCGAGCACGGCCATTTCGGTGCGGCCGAGAATCTCCAGGCAGAAGTTCAGATACGCGGCGTTATCCAGTTTGCCGGCCAGGTAATCCTGATAGAACTCGTCGTTGCGCGCTTTGTACGCAATCGGGTCGAGGAAGCCGCGTTCACACAGATAGTCGCCCCAGGCGTGATCGCTGTCGCCGCCCAGAAGGGTGTTGTCCAAATCGAAGAGTGCCAGGCGCATTGCAGTTACCCGCTGATAAGTCTGTAAAAAGGCGACAAGAATACGGTCTTTTCACAAGAGTGCACATAAGGTAGGAAGCTTCGTTGCCGCCTTATCAACCTTTGTGGAACAATGCGGCGACATGCGTTTGCGAGGTTGTTGCCGTGATCGACCCCGATGGTTTCCGCCCCAATGTCGGGATCATTCTGACGAATGACGCCGGCCAGGTGCTATGGGCTCGCCGTATCAATCAAGATGCCTGGCAGTTTCCGCAAGGGGGAATCAACCCTGAAGAGACGCCGGAAGACGCCTTGTACCGCGAGCTGAACGAAGAAGTTGGCCTGGAACGTGAAGATGTTGAAATACTGGCCTGTACTCGAGGCTGGTTGCGCTATCGTTTGCCGCAACGTCTGGTGCGTACGCACAGCCAACCGCTGTGCATCGGCCAGAAACAGAAATGGTTTCTCCTGCGCCTGATCTCCAACGAGCAGCGGGTGCGGATGGATTTGACCGGTAAACCGGAGTTCGATGGCTGGCGCTGGGTCAGCTATTGGTATCCGTTGGGCCAGGTGGTGACATTCAAGCGCGAGGTGTATCGCCGCGCCCTCAAAGAGCTTGCCCCGCGCCTTTTAGCGCGCGACTGACGACGGAGTTCGACCCCGAGCCATGCTCACTACGCT